>NZ_KV809528.1:252079-274982 GCF_001812605.1 Neisseria sp. HMSC073G10
AGGCCGTCTGAAACTTAAATTTCAGACGGCCTTTCCCGTTAAAAATGGTAAAACGGCCTAAAAAAGAGTAGAATATGCACCGTTTACAACTCTGCGCCTCTCAGCAGGCTCGAATTATGGACCTTCCCAGTTCGCCTTTGAACTTCCCATCTGATACACAACAACAATAATCATCCCGCCGAAATGCCTTCCCGCGTCCGGCGGGCGGAGCATTTATGAGCATCGAACAAACCCCTCCGAATCTCGACAATATCCCCGACAATGATGTGGTAGAAGACCGCATTTCTGACGATATCGACCGCATCCACGCCTTATGCGAAATCCTCGAGCCGTCCTTTGAACAAATCGAAGCAGGCATGCCGATTGAAGACGAAAGCCTGCGCGATAAGTTTACCGAGCTGACCGTCCTCTTGGCCGAGTTGCACCCTGCCGACGTGGCCGCCGTCTTGGAATCCCTGCCGCCGCGCGAGCGTAACATCGTTTGGCTTTTGGTCGCCCCTGAAGACGACGGCGAAGTCTTGCTGGAAGTATCCGACTCCGTACGCGAAATGCTGATCGAGTCCATGGACAAAGACGAGCTGTTGGCCGCTGTCGATGATTTGGACGCAGACGAATTGGCAGAACTGGCAGACGACTTGCCGCACCAAGTGGTGTACGAAGCGCTGCAAACGCGTGATGAAGAAGAGCGCGAGCAGGTCAAAGCGGCGATGTCTTACGAAGACAACCAAGTCGGTGCGATTATGGACTTTGAATTGGTCAGCATCCGCGCCGATGTGACGTGTGAGGTCGTGTTACGCTACTTGCGCCGTTTCGACAGTCTGCCCGACCATACCGACAAGATTTTCGTGGTCGATGAAAACGACGTGTTGCAAGGCGTACTGCCCATCCGCAAACTCTTGGTCGCCGATCCCGAAGACATGGTGGCAGACGTGATGGCCACCGATGTCGTGCGCTTCCGTCCCGAAGACGACGTGGAAGAAGCGGCGCAGGCGTTTGAACGTTATGACTTGGTAACTGCGCCGGTTGTTGATGAAAACAAAAAGCTGATCGGCAGGATCACCATTGACGAAATGGTGGACGTAATCCGTGAAGAATCCGAAGCCGACATGTTGAACATGGCCGGTTTGCAAGAAGAAGAGGACTTGTTTGCCCCGATTTTAGACTCGGTGAAAAACCGCTGGATGTGGCTCGCCATCAACCTGTGTACCGCCTTTATCGCCAGCCGCGTGATTGGCGCATTTGAAGGCAGTATCGAGAAAATCGTCGCACTGGCAGCGTTGATGCCCATCGTCGCCGGCATCGGCGGCAACTCCGGCAACCAAACCATCACCATGATCGTCCGCGCCATGGCAATGGGACAAATGACCAGCACGCAGGCAGGCCGCCTGCTGAAAAAAGAAGTCGGCGTCGCCCTCGTCAACGGCATTATTTGGGGCACCGTGATGGGCGTGATTTCATGGCTGCTCTACGGCAACATCGGCATCGGTTTGGTCATGGTGGCCGCGATGACCTTGAACCTTTTGCTTGCCGCGACCGTCGGCGTCCTTATCCCCGTTATGATGGACAAAGCCGGACGCGACCCGGCATTGGGCAGTTCGGTGCTGATTACCGCGGTCACCGACTCCGGCGGCTTCCTGATTTTCTTGGGATTGGCAACCATATTCCTGTTGTAATAGGAAAAAAGGACGTGTTCGACACGTCCTTTTTCAAACCGTTTAAAAGGCCGAGACCTTTGCAAAAAAGCCCTTCCCCCCCAATAGCCGAAACCTAAACACAGATTTTCGGCTGTTTCCGCCACGGTTTCATGATTTCCCCTGCCGTAACCGCCGCCGCCGTCAGATTGGCAGTGGCACTGTTTGACGGAAAAGACGCGCCCGAACGTGATGAAGAAAGCGGTTTGGCGTATATTGGAAAATAAGCTTGAGGTAAAATAAGCTTTAGTTCGTCTGAAAACGCTGCGCTATCAGTTTTATAAAGGTAACAATATGAATTTAGAAACCAAAATTCCGCCGCCGGCGATATGTTTTATTTGTGCGTTGTTGATGTACATCTCTACCCAAGTGTCGGCGTTAGCCGACATATTGCCGCGCTTTCCTATATTGCTGTCGGTTGTTTTCATGGTGTTTGGGACTCTGTTGAGCGTATTAGGTGTGTGGGCGTTTCGCCGTGTGCGCACAACCGTCAGCCCGCTCAACCCCGAACAAACCGAACACTTCGTTTCAGACGGCGTGTACCGTTTCAGCCGCAACCCGATGTATGCGGGTCTGGGCTGCTGGCTGGTCGCATGGGCGGGCTATTTGGCGCACCCGCTGCCGTGGTTGTTTTTGGCTGCATTTGTTGCCTATATGACGTGGTTTCAAATCATGCCCGAAGAACGCGTTTTGGCGCAGAAATTCGGCGCAGAGTACGAGTCTTATTGTCGGCGCGTCCGCCGTTGGTTATAAAAGCGAAAGCTTCCCATCAAGTATCGCCCCTCTTCTGCTCTACGGCATGAATGCGAATACTCGATGTTTTTAGACAACCTTTATCGCTCCGTAAGAAATGAAAAAGGACACCCCATGACCTTCCCGCCCCTAAAATCCCCGCTCAAATTCTACGCCGTCGTTCCCACCGCCGATTGGGTGGAGCGCATGGTCAAAGCAGGTGCCGACACGGTGCAACTGCGTTGTAAAACCTTGCATGGCGACGAGTTGAAACGCGAAATCGAACGTTGCGTCGCAGCCTGTCAAAACAGCGCGACCCAGCTTTTCATCAACGACCACTGGCGCGAAGCGATTGCCGCAGGTGCATACGGTGTACATCTCGGGCAGGAAGATATGGACACCGCCGACCTCGCCGCGATTGAAGCTGCCGGTTTGCGCTTGGGTTTGAGTACGCACTCCGTCGCCGAACTCGACCGCGCTTTGTCTGTACACCCCAGCTACGTTGCCAGCGGCGCGATTTTCCCGACCACGACCAAGCAAATGCCCACCGCCCCGCAAGGCTTGGACAAACTGCGTGAATACGTCAGACAGGCACGCGGCACACCCGTCGTTGCCATCGGCGGCATCGATTTGAACAACGCCGAAGCCGTACTCGCCACCGGAGTTTCCTCACTCGCCGTCGTCCGCGCCGTGACCGAAGCGGAAACTCCCGAAGCGGTGGTTAAAGCGTTTCAGGCTTTGTGGAATGAATAAGGCCGTCTGAAAACCTAATTTCAGACGGCCTGCGAAAGCGAAAAAGATTCAATTTACCGTGCAGGCAAAACTTAGCTCGCTATAAACACCGAAATATCGAGAAACCATGAACATCATCTTAAACGGCGAACGCGCCGAACTTCACGGCACAACCGTTGCCGACCTTATCGCCCAAACCGCGCCGCAAAAACCGTTTGCCGTTGCCGTCAATACCCATTTTGTCGCCAAAGGCGCGTATGCGGAAACGCTGTTGAACGAAAACGATAAAGTGGACATTGTACGCCCCGTAGTCGGCGGATAAGTGATTTGCAATCAGCAGGTCGGGTATTTGCACCCGACTTTTGCCTGTCTGAATATCGGGCAGGGTTGCCCGATTGCCTTATGCTTAAAATCTAAAAAACAATACAAAGGAATCCATCATGTTTACCCTATATGGAGAAACTTTCCCTTCACGGCTGCTGCTCGGTACGGCTGCTTATCCGACGCCGGAAATCCTCAAGCAGTCTGTCCAAATCGCGCAACCGGCGATGATTACCGTTTCGTTGCGTCGTTCCGGCAGCGGCGGCGAAGCGCACGGGCAGGGCTTTTGGTCGTTGTTGGAAGAAATGGGCGTGCCTGTGTTGCCCAATACCGCAGGCTGTCAAAGTGTGCAGGAAGCCGTAACCACTGCGCAAATGGCACGCGAAGTGTTTGATACCGATTGGATCAAGCTCGAACTTATCGGCGATGATGACACGTTGCAGCCCGACGTGTTCCAGCTCGTCGAAGCGGCGGAAATCCTGATTAAAGACGGCTTCAAAGTACTGCCTTATTGCACCGAAGATTTGGTTGCCTGCCGCCGCCTGCTCGACGCAGGCTGTCAGGCGTTGATGCCATGGGCGGCGCCGATTGGCACAGGTTTGGGCGCAGTTCATGCTTATGCGCTGAAAGTTCTGCGCGAACGCCTGCCCGACACGCCGCTGATTATCGACGCAGGCTTGGGTTTGCCTTCACAGGCGGCGCAAGTGATGGAATGGGGTTTTGACGGCGTGCTGCTGAATACCGCCGTTTCCCGTAGCGGCGATCCGGTCAATATGGCACGCGCTTTTGCGCTTGCGGTCGAGTCGGGCCGTCTGGCTTATGAGGCGGAACCTGTGGAGGCGCGTGAGAAAGCGCGCGCCAGTACGCCGACGGTGGGCCAGCCTTTCTGGCATTCGGCGGAATATTGATAAATGTTAGGGCGTGTCGAACACGCCCTTTTTTGTTGCTGGAAAACCTGATTTCAGATTGAACAGAATGTTCAGACGGCCTTGGCCAAAAGCTGTTTCAATGGCTTTAAGATTTGCCATGCCTGCGCTTTGAGTTGCGGCTGCATCAGCAGGCGGGCGGGGTGGGGAATGACGAAATGCGGTCGCTCTGCGCACAATTCGTTCATCAGTCCAATCATGTCGGGGCTGTCGAAGATTTTGCCGAGAAACAATACTGCGCGCGCTTGCGAAGCGGTCAGCTCGTTTTGCATTTCGGCAAGTTCGGCGCGGATGTGTTCGGCATCGGGCAGGGCGGTAAATACGGGCGCGGTTTTGACCCATGCGGTTTTGTGCGCCCGCTCGGGCTTGAGGCCGATGGTGGCGAGGATGTTGTCGAGAAGCGTGCCGACGTCGCCGCTAAACAGCGTACCGTGCAGGCTGTCTTCGGTGGACGGGCAAATGCTGACCACCATGATTTCAGACGGCCTGATGGTTACGTCAAGACGGGGCAGATTGTCTGAATGCGCGGCTTTTTCTGTTTTTGCCGGTGTTTCGACAATGGCTTTGGGTGCCGCTTCGGGAGCGCGGACAGCAGGTTTGGCCGTTTGCGCAATGGCAATGGCGGCCGTGCGCGCCTGATGGGCACCTGCGGATAAAGTGCGCACGGCTTGCGCGGTATCGGCAGCAATGGTTTTGGGGCGGACGGGCGCGGCTGATGGTGCGGCTTGAGGCGCGGCATGGATGATTTTGGCGTTTCGGTTCAGCCACATCGGGCCCAAGCCCAAGGCTTCGTGCAGGTGCAGGTAGCGGCTGCTTAACATGATTTCTCCATCAATACGGCATCTTCGCTGCCACCGTCGGGCAGGGCGTAGTAGTTTTTGCGGCGGCCGCAGGTTTGGAAGCCGTGTTTGCGGTAGAGCTGTTGCGCGGTTTCATTGCTTGCGCGGACTTCGAGCAGCAATCGGGTTGCGCCTTGCTGTTGCACTGCGTTTTGCCAGTGTTGCAGCAGGGCGGACGCAATGCCTTGGCGGCGGTATTCGGGCGCGACGGCAATCAAATGTAGCTCGGATTCGTCAAATACGGTTTGCCACACGATAAAGCCGGTAATTTGGTTGTCTGCCTGTCTGAGCCAAATGCTGTCGGGATGGTGTTGAACAGCTGATTCAAACTGCTTCACCGTCCACGACGAAGGATTGCCTTGTGCGTCGATGGCGGCAAGGGTGGGGCAGTCGGCAAGTACGGCTGGACGCAGGTTCACGGTTTGGCCTTTTGTTGGGCTTGCTCTTGCGCGGTCAGGGCAATTTTGTTGCGGACGTAGAGCAGCTCGGCGTGTGCCGCGTCAGTAGCAACATAGCGGCCGCTGCGGGCAAGTTTAAGATAGTCGGTGGCGGTCGGCATATCGGCTTGACCGTCAAAAGGCGGTTTGTCGGCGAGGGCAAAGGCGTTACCGATGCCGCCGCTAGGCGTTTTGCCTTCGGGCGCGGTAATGGTGGCGGCTTTGCCAACTGTGTAATCGCTCAAGCGGACATGGTTTTGCGTATCAAACCATGCGTAGAACACTTCGCCCATGCGTGCATCGGTGGCCGCCAGTACGCAGCTTGATGGCGGCAGCAGCGAAGCGGCGGCATCGAGGCAGGGAATGCCGATCATGGGCGTGTCAAACGGCGTGGCCAAACCTTGTGCAACCGCCGCGCCGATACGCAGGCCGGTAAATGCGCCGGGGCCTTGTGCATAGACGATGTAGCCCAAATCGGCGGCAGTGATGCCTGCTTCTTTAAAGAGGCGCTCGATTTGCGGCAGGATTTGTTCGGATTGCTTGGTGCCGACATTTTCGTGAAACAGGCGGATTTCGCCTTGATGTTCCAATGCGATGGACAGAAAGGATGTGCTGGTGTCGATGGCAAGAGTCGGGCGGTTGTCGGTTGGCAT
The DNA here is from genome assembly GCF_001812605.1 of Neisseria sp. HMSC073G10. Taxonomy (NCBI): domain Bacteria; kingdom Pseudomonadati; phylum Pseudomonadota; class Betaproteobacteria; order Neisseriales; family Neisseriaceae; genus Neisseria; species Neisseria sp. HMSC073G10. The sequence continues at coordinate 258,411 of NZ_KV809528.1, forward strand.
GGTGTTATTTTTTAGAAGGATATGGGTTGCCATTATAGTGGAACGGCGAGAGGGAACAAAGCACTCGGGCGGCGCTTGGGTAAAAATGCCGTTTGCTGCAAAGCTATTCGATAAGTGAACCAAGATTTCAGGCCGTCTGAAAATATTTCAGACGGCCTTGTTTTATTGGTCAAGTTTCAATAAAGGCGAACCTGCTTTTTCAACGGCACGGCGGTAGGCTTCATGCGCTTCGATGAGTTGCAAATAAGCGCGGATATTGGGGTAGTCGGCAAAATCGAAGCGGTCGGCTGCGGCTTGCAGCGGATAACTCATCATGATGTCGGCACCGCTGAGGCTGTTGCCGACCAACCATTCGCGGTTTTCCAACTCGCTGTCGATGTGGGAAAGATGCAGCGCGGCTTGCGGAAGGATAAAGCTGCTTTTGACGCTGCCGCTGATTTTGCGGGCAATCGGTTTGACGAAAAACGGCATGGGTGCGCTTTCAATCCGGCGGAACACCAGTCCGAGCAGCAATAACGGCATCAGCGAACCTTCGGCATAATGCAGCCAGCGTTGATATTGCCAGTATTCGCGGCTGCCGCGTTCGGGCATCAGATGGCCGTTGCCGTAGGTTTGAATCAGGTAGTCGGTAATCGCGCCGCTTTCCGCCAAGATAAAGCCGTCATCATCCAATAAAGGCGATTTGCCCAAGGGATGGATGGCTTTAAGTTCGTCAGGGGCGAGCAAAGTGTCGGGATGGCGGCGGTAGGTTTGCAGGCGGTAGGGCGTACCGAGGATTTCAAGCAGCCAAACAATGCGCAGGGCGCGGGATTGGTTGAGCGAATGCAGGGTAATCATGAGGGACTTTAAATATTGGTTTGTTTGAGGCCGTCTATGCTGATTTGGCAGGCATCGGCGTATTTTTGCAGGGTTTTGGCTGGTAGTTTGGCGAACACTTCGGGGCGGAAATGCCGACGAAGCTGCCATTTCCATACGCCTGCCGCCAGGGCCAAGCCGGTTTCATCATAACGGCAGCGGAACATATGGTAGTACAGCGGCGAGTATTCGCCTTTTTTGACGGCTTCGCGCGCGGCCTGCGTTTGGGCATCGAGTTCGAACACCGCCATTTCGGTGGCGTAGGCTTCGTCCTGCCAACCGTTGCTGGTGGCCGCTTCGTAGTGGCCGTCGCGGGTGCCGTAGATGACTTTGCGGTGGCCGTGGTAGCTGGCGCTGTTGTCTTGAGGAATGTCGTCAATCTTCATTCAGACGGCCTTTACTGCTTCCAAAAGCATGAAACATGTTGAAAAGCGTCCGCTTTCCGGAACGTAACACAGGATTTTTTGGCCGTGTTCGATGGGGAAAGTGCGCATAAATTCTTCAAGGATGATGTAAATCGAGGCCGAACCCGTATTGCCCTTGCTGTGCAGATTGGTAAACCATTTTTCCTGCGGAATGTCGAAGCCGATGTTTTTCAGGCCGTCTGAAAGGCGGTCGCGGAAAAAGCCGGAAGAGTAGTGGGGCAGGAACCAATCGATTTCTTCGGCACGGATGCCGTGTTTGGCGGCGATTTGGGAGAGGGGTTTTTCCACCGTATAGCGGACGATGTTTTCGTTCAGCAGTTTGACGTCCTGCTTGACCGCCATCAGGCTGTGGCGGCGGCCGTAATCGGCATCGGCGTGTTTCCAGCCTTCAAATACGCCGTCGCGGAATTCTGCGCCGGCATACATGCAGGGCGGCATTTCGTTGGCGTAGGAAAGCAGGTCTACCCAATGGATTTTCAGGCTGAGGCCGTCTGAATTGGGACGGTCGGACAGATACACCGCGCCTGCGCCGTCAGACAGCATCCAGCGCAAAAAGTCTTTTTCAAACCCGATTTCGGGGGAGGCGTTTTCCAGTTTTTTATGGTCGGTTTCACTTTGGAACACTTCGCCGCGCATGACCGCCGAGGCGTTTTCGGAAGCAACGGAAACCGCATGTGCGTGTTCGCCGGTGCGCACGGCGTTGTAGGCGTGTTTCATCGCCGCCATACCTGCCGCGCATACGCCTGCCATGCTGAACACTTCGCAAGGCGGCATATCCAGCAAGCCATGCACCATCACACCGTGTCCGGGCATGGTTTGGTCGGGATAGGAAGTGGCGCAGGCCAGGCTGCCGATGGCTTCTGCCGCAACGCCTTGGGCAAACAGGCCGTTGACTGCTTCGGCGGCCAACTCGGCATTGGTGTGCGTCGTACGGCGGCTTTCGGGGTCGATGGCGTAATGGCGCGATAAAATGCAGTTGGAACGCAAGATCATACGGCGCACGCGTGAAGGCACATCGCCTGCCATGCCGAGGACGGCTTCCATTTCGTCATTGCCGACGGGAGCATTGGGTAAAAAGGCAGAAACGCGGTTGAGATAAACGTCTTTGAGTGTGTTATTCGATGTCATGATGTGTTTGTCAAAATAATCAACCGATAAACCGCGCCGCGTAGTCGCAGCTTGCAGTCAACGGGATGTGATGTGTTTCGGCATATTCCATCAGCGCGTCCACCAGCAGTTTGGCAATGCCGCGATGACGGAAGTTGGGCGAGACCACGGTATGGTTTACGTCCCAGCCGCCGTTGTGTTCGGTATAGCTGATATAGCCTGCTTCCAAACCGTCAATGTCGATTTGAAAGCGACGGCGTTCGGGGTAGTGGATAACTTCGGGCATGATGGATTCCTGGTTTGAGGCCGTCTGAAACAGATTATCTGCCTGACGGTTGTTCATAATAATCCGCCAGCTTTTTCAGACGGCCTTTGAGCAGCGGATGCAGCAGTTTTTTCAAAATTACACTGATGGGTAAAACCACCAAAATCATCGCCAATAAAAAGACGATGTAGAAGCACAGCAGCGCACGGCGCAAAAGCGGAGAAATACGGCCTGCCGCAATCAAAAGCTTGCCCCAGACGAAGAAGCTACGGCCGGCGGCACGTTCGCTGAAAATCAGTTTTTCATTGACTGTCACCGCGCCCATATTTTGAAACAGGGTTTCGTCCAAAGGCTGTTGGTTCAATAGTGTATCGCGCAATTTCGTACCAAACCGCGCCGCATCCGCCAATTCTTCTTCAGCAATGCCGGCAGAGGGCAGGGAGCGGAAATAGCGTTTGTCGCCGGTCAGCATCCATGCGGGCGTGGTAATGAAGCTTGCCGCGCTGTTGCAGTCATCGATTTTTACGATGTTTCCGATGAGTTTGGCGCCGTTTTGTTTCAGCAAAGATTTCATTTTTTCCTGCGCGCCCAGCCACATATTGCGGCAGCCGATAAGCGTGATGACCGGTTTGCCGTCCAGCAGGCGGCGCGTTTCTTCGCGTTGCAAAAAGGCGGTCATCGGTTGCGAAGGAGAGAGGAACCAAACAGTGTAGGCAATGACCACTACATCGTAATCTTCGGATGGGATTTGCGGCGGCAGAATCGGGGCGGGTTTTAAATGGACGGTTTCCGGAAAGGTATCGAAAAAATGCCAAAACGGCCATGGAAACGGAAATGCCTGCTCCGGTACGATATTGACGCAATCGACCTGTACGCCGGCTGTTTGCAACGGCGCGGCAAAATTTCGCGCCAGGCTGGAGAGCTGCCCCGTTTGCGAGTAATGCACAATCAGCACTTTTTTCATTATCTTCCCTGCAATGAGTAAGTTATGGTTGGTTTGGACGGTATTATATAGTAAACCGACCTGCCTTGAACTTTATTCATATTCAGTATGTTCGCGAAGGTTTCAGCCGGTTTGGATGGAAGCGCCGTATTCTGTCGGAATGGGGCGGTAAAGCGGATTTTTATGCCATGCCAACATAAACAACGGCCGTCTGAAAATTTTCAGACGGCCTTGTGTGGAAATCGGGACGCATGGTCTGGAACGGGATTTGCGCTAGGTATAGCGTACAAATTGTATAGACAAAAAAATAACCGCTTTAAGGCGGTTGGTGGTGGCCAGAGGCGGAATCGAACCGCCGACACACGGATTTTCAATCCGTTGCTCTACCAACTGAGCTATCTGGCCTTCGCGTGTTTCGTTGCGAGATGTGAATTAAACCAAATTTCGTTGCCTTGTGCAAGCGTTTGCAGGCTTTATTTTTGAGGTGGTAAATTAAGATTTTGTTTTGTATTGAATTATTTTTCGTTTTAATTGGCGGTTTTTAGGTTTGCCGGTTTGATTTTCAGACGGCCTAAGATACAATCGGTTTTTTTGCTTTGGATTTATGCCATGCTGTATGTGTTTGTTCGTGATATGTGGGATGTTTTGCGTTTGCGCTATCGTTCGCCGGAGACGTATTTGTATTCGCCTTTGGTGATGGCGGCGGTGTTGCTGCTGTTGGGTGTCGTGAACGCGGCCAGCATGTCGCCTTTGTTTGGCAGTGGCGCGGCGGCGGTGTGCCTGTCGGTGATTTTGGTGATTGTGAAATGGTTGGTGTTGAGTCGCTCGATGCGCAAGGTGCTGCATTATTACGGTGCGCCCCGGCTGCCTTTGTGGGGCTTTATTTTGGTGTCTGAGGCTTTGTTGCTGCCGCTGTTGCTGGTGTTGTATGTGCCGGCGTTGGCTGCGTTTGCGCTGCTGTGGCAGGCTTGGGTGTTTGTGGTGCAGGTGCGCGGTTTGATGTGGATGGGGAATGCGACGGTAGGCCGTGTTTTGGTGGGCTATGTGTTGTATGGTATCGGGGTGCTGTGTGTGGGTACGGTGATTCTGATGCTGTTTATTGCCGCCGGTTGGTTGGACATGGAAACGTTGAATCAAAACCTGCAGGCGTTGATGTCTGCCCGTCAATAATTAATGAAAATTGAAAGGCCGTCTGAAATGTTCGGACGGCCTTTGTTTTATGTGTTTGTTTCGTGGTCTTGCAGGATTTTTTGATAGACGGGGTCGGGGAGGTAGCGGCCTATCATGTCGCGCCAGCCTTGTGGGCCGACCAAGCCTTTGACCATGGTGGAGGATACTTCGGCTATTTCGCGCGGCGGCATTAGGAAGACGGTGGAGATTTCGGGGGCGATGTCGCTGTTGATGTAGCGCATCGAGCGTTCGTATTCGTAGTCGGCGGCGGAACGGATGCCGCGGACGATGAAATTGGCGTTGGCTTCGCGGGCGTAATCGACCAAAAAGCGGTTTTCAAACACGCTGATGCGGACGTTGGGGAAGGGGTGGGTAATGGCATCGAGCATGGCGCGGCGTTCTTCTATGGTGTAGGTGCTGCGCTTTTCGGGATTGGTGCCAATGGCGACGATGAGTTCGTCAAAGAGGGATTGGGCTTCCTGTATCATCCACAGGTGGCCGAGGGTGGGTGGGTCGAAGCTGCCTGCGTACACGGCACGGCGCAGAGTGGTCGTGGTCATTTTGGGTTGGAAAGAGGATTTGTGTACGTTCAGGATAGGGGAGTTTGTCGGTGATGTCAAAAATCAAAAAGGCCGTCTGAAATTTCAGACGGCCTTTGCGGCTTGATCAGTCGTCACCGCTAATAGAGATGAGGATTCTCAAGAGGCTGCTGAAAATGTTGTAGATGGAGATGAAGATGGTCAGCGCCGCGCTGATGTGGCTGTCTTCACCGCCGTCGATAACGGCACGCACCTGCCACATAATCATCAGGGAGCTGAAGACAACGAAGCCGGCCGCGATGGTCAGGCTCAGGGCAGGGATGTTGAGGAAGATGTTGGCCACAACGGCAATCATGAGCACGATGGCACCGGCGCCGAGGAAGCTGCCGAGTTTGTTCATGTTCATTGTGGTGCGGCGCGCCATGGCGGACATGGTGAAGAATACACCGGCGGTCATGGCGGCGGCCGTACCGACGATTTGCGCGCCGTTGTTAATCGCCAGGGCGTATTGCAACATAGGGCTGATGGCAAGGCCCATGCCGAAAGTGAAGATCATCAACAGGGCTACGCCGACGTTGCTGTAACGGTTTTTCTCGATCAGGAAGGTCATGCCGTAGAAGAAGCCGAAGAAGGCAGCCAGGGCAATCCAAGATGAACCGAACATGGAGAAAATGTTAAAGCCTGTTTTGGCGGAAAAGAATGCGCCGGCAACGGCAGGAATGAAAGACAGGCCGAGCAGGCGGTAGGTTTTTTGCAGGACGGTATTTTTGGCAACCGAGCCTTGCGAGGTATAGTCGTAAACGTCGTTTTGCATGGCGTTTGCTCCAGTATGAATTGAAAATGAATGAAATTTGGATTCTAACAGAGAATCATGGGTTTGTATGATTTATCTGTTCTATTTGCCTAATATGCGGGGCAATCGGGAATTTTAAAGGCCGTCTGAAAATCAGGTTTCAGACGGCCTTGGCTTTTCAATGCTTATTTAGGCTCTTGCGGAACGTAGCCTTGTACGGCATCTGCTCCGTCGCCGAAGAAGTATTGTTCCATCTGCTGGGCGAGGTATTCGCGTGCGCGCGGATCGGCAAGGCTTAGGCGGTTTTCGTTGATCAGCATGGTTTGGTGACGGGTCCATGCCATCCATGCTTCTTGGGAAACGTTTTCGAAGATGCGTTTGCCCAGTTCGTTGGGCAGCGGCGGAAATTTCATGCCTTCGGCTTCTTTGCCGAGTTTGACGCAGTGAACCATACGGGTCATGGCGGTTTCCTTATGTGGGGTTGCAAAGGTTGGTATTTTAGCCGATTGCACGGATAGGGGAAAGCGTGGGTTTCAGACGGCCTGAAACCTTGCTATGATGGTCTTTTCTGTTTATTCAGGCAAAGATTATGAACCGCCTCGACGCCGCCCGCCGTTATTCCCTTTTTCTCGCCCGTAATCTTGATTCAGGTAAACTCAAGCCCGAAATTTTCCTGCCCATGCTGGACAAGGTTTTGACCGAAGCTGATTTTCAAGCTTTTGCCGATTGGGACAAAATCCGTGCGGAAGAAAACGAGGAAGAATTAGCGCGGCAGTTGCGCGAGTTGCGCCGTTATGTCGTGTCGCAGATTATCGTGCGCGATATCAACCGCATCAGCGATTTGAACGAAGTAACCCGTACGATTACGCTGTTTGCCGATTTTGCTGTGAATACTGCGTTGGATTTTTCTTACGCCTATTATCAGGATATGTATGGTACGCCAATCGGGCGTTATACTAAATCGCCGCAGCATTTGAGCGTGGTGGCGATGGGTAAGGCAGGCGGCTATGAGCTGAACGTGTCTTCCGATATCGATTTAATTTTCATCTATCCCGAATCGGGCGATACCGACGGTAGGCGCGAACGGGGCAATCAGGAATTTTTCACCAAAGTCGGGCAGAAACTGATTGCGTTGTTGAACGACATTACCGCCGACGGGCAGGTGTTCCGCGTCGATATGCGGCTGCGGCCGGACGGCGATTCGGGCGCGCTGGTGTTGAGTGAAACCGCGCTGGAGCAATATCTGATTACACAGGGGCGCGAATGGGAGCGCTATGCGTGGTGCAAAGGCCGCGTGGTTACGCCGTATCCGAACGACATCAAATCGCTGGTGCGCCCCTTTGTGTTCCGAAAATATCTGGATTACAGCGCGTATGAGGCGATGCGCAACCTGCACCGCCAAATCCGCAGCGAAGTCAGCAAAAAAGGCATGGCAGACAACATCAAACTCGGCGCAGGCGGCATCCGTGAAGTCGAATTTATCGCCCAGATATTCCAGATGATACGCGGCGGACAAATGCGCACGCTGCAACTGAAAGGCACGCAGGAAACGCTGAAGAAGCTTGCCGAGCTGGGCATCATGCCGTCTGAAAACGTCGAAACCCTGCTGGCCGCCTACCGCTTCCTGCGCGACGTCGAACACCGCCTGCAATACTGGGACGACCAACAAACCCAAACCCTGCCCACCTCGCCCGAACAGCAGCAACTGCTCGCCGAAAGCATGGGTTTCGACAGCTATGCCGCTTTTTCAGACGGCCTCAATGTTCATCGGAACAAAGTCAATCAGTTGTTTAACGAAATTTTGAGCGAACCCGAAGAGCAAACGCAGGACAACAGCGAATGGCAATGGGCATGGCAGGACAAGCCCGACGAAGAAGAGCGGCAAGGTCGTCTGAAAGAACACGGGTTCGATGCCGAAACCATCGCCGTAAGGCTCGACCAAATCCGGCACGGTCATAAATACCGCCATCTTTCCGCACACGCCCAGCCGCGTTTCGACGCCATTGTGCCGCTGTTTGTACAGGCGGCGGCAGCGCAACCCAATCCGACCGATACGCTGATGCGGCTGTTTGACTTCCTCGAAAACATCAGCCGCCGTTCCGCCTATCTCGCCTTCCTCAACGAACATCCGCAAACCCTGGCGCAACTGGCAGAGATTATGAGCCAAAGCTCATGGGTGGCGGCATATCTGAGCAAATATCCGATTCTGCTGGACGAACTCATCAGCGCGCAGCTTTTAGATACCGCGTTCGACTGGCAAGCCCTTGCCGCCGCCCTTTCAGACGACCTCAAAGCCTGCGGCGGCGACACCGAAGCGCAAATGGACACACTGCGACATTTCCAACACGCCCAAGTCTTCCGCCTCGCCGTTCAAGATCTTGCCGGATTGTGGACGGTAGAATCACTTTCCGACCAGCTCTCCGCCCTTGCCGATACCATCCTCGCCGCCGCCGTGCCATGCGCGTGGGCAGATATGCCCAAAAAACACCGTGATACGCCGCAATTCGCCATCATCGGCTACGGCAAACTGGGCGGTAAAGAGCTCAGCTATTCCTCCGACCTCGACTTGGTCTATCTTTACGACGACCCGCATCCTGATGCAGGCGACGTTTACAGCCGCCTTGCCCGCCGCCTGACCAACTGGCTTTCCACCGCCACCGGCGCAGGCAGCCTCTACGAAACTGACCTGCGCCTGCGTCCTAATGGCGACGCTGGTTTCCTTGCGCACAGCATCTCCGCCTTTGAAAAATACCAGCGCGAAAACGCATGGACGTGGGAACACCAATCCCTTACCCGCGCCCGTTTTATCTGCGGCACGCCTGATGTTCAGACGGCCTTCGACCGTATCCGTACCGAAATGCTGACCGCCGAACGCGACCAAACCGTTTTAGCAGGCGAAATCATCGAAATGCGCGAAAAAATGTTCCCCACTCATCCGCCTGCCGACAGAAACGTCAAATACGCGCGCGGCGGCGTGGTCGACGTCGAATTTATCGTCCAATATCTCATCCTTGCCCATGCCCGCCAGTATCCGCAACTCTTGGACAACTACGGCAACATCGCCCTGTTGAACATCGCCGCCGACTGCGGTCTCATCGACAAAACCCTCGCCGAACAAAGCCGCACCGCCTACCGCTTCTACCGCCAGCAGCAACACAACACCAAACTGCGCGACGCCAAAAAAACCGAAGTAACGGACGAATTGCTGACCCACTACGGCAACGTGCGAAAACTATGGCAGGAAGTATTCGGGGCAGAAGTGAAGTTCGGATAAACAGGCGGGAGTATTCAGCATCAAAAGCCCTGTACAGCAACACAATTTACCGCCACAACAAACGAGCTTTAAAAGGCAAACTTTCGAACATAAAGAAAGCGCTGTTTTGTGAACCTATAAAAAAGGCCGTCTGAAATTTTTCAGACGGCCTTTTATGGTATTTATTCTTCTTCCTCTTCCGGTTCAGCCTCTGCCTCTGCAGGTTTCTCAAGGAAATTGCCTGCCAACCACAGTAAAGCGCCGCCGCCTGTAATGCCTGCTTTAATCCACATGGCGGTATCTTCACCCCATTCGTAAATCCAGGCCAAGACTTTGGGGACGGCGTTCATATAATTCAAACCGAATGCCAATACGCCGAGGATAAATAAAGTACTGCCCAAGCTTTTCATCATTATTCCTTATAAAATCAAATATATACATCAAAAAATTCAATAAATGCAGTAATGCCGAGTGAATAAATGTGTCAAGAAATGCCATTATATTCGGTTTTATGTAAAGAAGATATTTTTATCAAGGCTGATGGGCAATCTGAGGCGATGGGTAACTGCTTGCAGAGGGAGGGATTCCGTCTGTTTGTTTATAAGTTATCGGCTTGACCTGGGCAATCATGATATGCAAAAACTGTTCTCATTTTGTGTCGATATTGTGATAAAGCAAAACAAGTTTTAAAATATGCAGTTTATTTTCATATTAAAAACAAGGAGAAACTGATGTCTAAGGTTGCGGTACTCGGTGGCGGTCTGTCGGGCCGTCTGATGGCGTTCCAACTGGCAGAGCAGGGCATTTCGGTCAAGTTGTTTGAGAAAGGCGAACGCAACGGCGCGCAAGCCGCCGCTTATGTTGCCGCGGCCATGTTGGCGCCGTCTGCCGAGGCGGTGGAGGCAACGCCCGAAGTCATCCGTTTGGGCAAACAAAGCATCGCGCTTTGGCGTGCTATTGTCGGCCGTCTGAATACGCCGGTGATGATGCAGGAAAACGGCAGCCTGATTGTCTGGCACACGCAGGACAAGCCGCTTTCTGCCGAGTTTGCCCGTCATTTGAAGCGCGGCGGCGTGGCGGAACATGAAACCATACGCTGGAATGCCGATGAAATCGCGGCCAACGAACCACAACTGGCAGGGCGGTTTTCAGACGGCCTGTATCTGCCGACAGAAGGGCAGTTGGACGGACGGCAGGTATTGAATGCGCTTGCCGATGCTTTAGAATCAATGAATGTAGCGTGTCATTGGTCGTGCGAACGCGAAGTCGAAGATTTGGCGGCGCAATATGATTGGGTCATCGACTGCCGCGGTTATGGCGCAAAAGCAGCGTGGAACAGGCCGTCTGAAAGCGTTTTGCGCGGCGTTCGCGGCGAAGTGGCGCGCGTTTACGCACCCGAAATCGAGCTTTCCCGCCCCGTGCGCCTGCTGCATCCGCGCTATCCTTTGTATATCGCGCCGAAGGAAAACCATATTTTTGTGATTGGTGCGACCCAAATCGAAAGCGAAAGCCAAGCGCCGGCCAGCGTGCGTTCCGGTTTGGAACTTTTGTCCGCACTGTACGCCGTGCATCCGGCATTTGGCGAGGCGAACCTTTTGGAACTGGCCACCGGCCTGCGCCCGACTTTAAACCACCACAACCCCGAAATCCGCTTCAACCGCGAACGCCGCCTGATTGAAGTCAACGGCCTGTTCCGCCACGGTTTTATGATTTCTCCTGTCGTGACCGGTGCAGCCGTGCGTTTGGCCTGTACGCTGTTTGCCGGAAGTGACATTCCCGAATACGACGAAACCAGTGGTTTGCCGTATATCCGCGCCACAAATTGAAGACGTTGCGGACGAAGTTGCTTGAGAATCGGGCAAATTGTTTGTGAAAGACAGCCACAGGCCGTCTGAAAATGATAAAATCGCCGTCAATTCAATTAACCTTGCGTCTGAAAACCGCATGATGCCGTATTCAGACGCCAAACCAATTTCCTCTTTAACGATAAGCACATGACAACCCAAACCCTTTTAATCGAACTTCTCACTGAAGAACTCCCGCCAAAAGCCCTCAATAATCTGGGCAACCATTTTGCCGCTTCCGTTGCCGAAGGCTTGGAAAAAGCGCAACTGATTGACGGCGCAGCCGAATACACTGCCTACGCTTCTCCGCGCCGTTTGGCCGTTCAAGTCAAAAACGTGAAAGCCGTTCAAGCCGATCAAAAAATCGTGAAAAAAGGCCCGGCAGTGGCGAATGCCATGAAAGACGGTGCGCCGACTAAGGCTTTGGAAGGTTTTGCGCGCGGTGCGGGTGCGAAAATCGAAGACCTGACCATCATTAATGACGGCAAGCAAGACGTGTACGCCTACGAGTATGTTCAAACCGGCAAACCGCTGGGCGAGCTTTTGGAAGACATCATCAATGCCGCAGTGAAAAAACTGCCGATTCCTAAAGTCATGCGTTGGGGCAGCAGCACATTTACCTTTGTGCGCCCCGTCCACGGGCTGATCGTGCTGCACGGCGGCGACATCGTAAACGTCAGCGTTTTGGGTCTGCAAAGCGGCAACAAAACATTGGGTCACCGTTTCCTCTCCAGCGGCGAAATCGCCATTGAAAATGCCGACAGCTACGCCGTACAAATGCGCGAGCAAGGCAAAGTGGAAGCATCGTTTGCCGAACGCAAAGCCGCCATTCAGACGGCCTTGAACGAGCAGGCAGGCCGTCTGAACGCGACCGTTGCCGCCGATGAAGCCTTGTTGGACGAAGTGACCGCATTGGTCGAATGGCCTGTGGTATTGGAAGCCGGTTTTGAAGAACACTTCCTCGCCGTACCGCAAGAATGCTTGATTCTGACCATGCAGCAAAACCAAAAATACTTCCCGCTGCTCGATCAAAACGGCAAGTTGATGAACCGCTTCCTGCTGGTGTCCAATCTGCAAACCGAAGATCCGTCACACATCATCCAAGGCAACGAACGCGTTTTGCGCGCGCGCCTGTCTGATGCTGAGTTCTTCTACAAACAAGACCAAAAAGCGACTTTGGAAAGCCGCCTGCCGAAATTGTCCAGCGTGGTTTACCACAACAAAATCGGTTCGCAAGCCGAGCGCATCGAGCGTCTGCAAAGCATTGCCGCACATATTGCCAAAGCATTGGGCGCGGATGCCGCCGCAGCCGAGCGCGCCGCACGTTTGGCCAAAGCAGACTTGGTGACCGAAATGGTCGGCGAGTTCCCAGAATTGCAAGGCACCATGGGCAAATACTATGCCCGCTTGGACGGCGAAACCGAAGAAATCGCCGAAGCCATCGAGCAACACTACCAACCACGTTTTGCCGGCGACAACCTGCCGAACGGCAAAGTGGCAACCGCCGTTGCTTTGGCCGACAAACTGGAAACCTTGGTCGGCATTTGGGGCATCGGTCTGATTCCGACCGGCGACAAAGACCCATACGCCCTGCGCCGCTCCGCATTGGGTATTTTGCGTATGCTGATGCAGTACGGTTTGGACGTAAACGAACTGATTCAGACGGCCTTCAACAGCTTCCCGCAAGGTTTGCTCAACGAAAAAACGCCGTCTGAAACCGCCGACTTCATGCAGGCGCGTTTGGCCGTGTTGCTGCAAAACGATTATCCGCAAGACATCGTTGCCGCCGTATTGGCGAAACAGCCGCGCCGTTTGGACGACGTAGTGGCCAAACTGCAGGCCGTTGCCGCGTTCAAACAGTTGCCCGAAGCTGCCGCGCTCGCCGCTGCCAACAAACGCGTACAAAACCTGCTGAAAAAAGCCGATGCCGAGTTGGGCGCGGTTAACGAAAGCCTGCTGCAACAGGACGAAGAAAAAGCCTTGTACGCCGCTGCTCAAGGTTTGCAGCCGAAAATCTCTGCCGCTGTTGCCGAAGGCAATTTCCAAACTGCTTTGTCCGAGCTTGCTTCCGTCAAGCCGCAAGTCGATGCCTTCTTCGACGGCGTGATGGTAATGGCCGAAGATGCCGCCGTGAAACAAAACCGTTTGAACCTGCTGAACCGCTTGGCAGAACAAATGAACGCAGTTGCCGACATTGCGCTCTTGAGCGAATAAGGCCGCGTTTCAGTTGACCCTTTTTTCAGGCTGCCCGATGATTCAGGCAGCCTGAAGTTTTTCGGGCGTATCCCTTGCATGGCGTTCAAGGGTATAATTCGGCAGATTTGTCGCACGACAAATCGCGCACATAAACAATTTCCCACATTCAAGAGGCAGATTATGAATATCCCAGCCATCCGAACCGCACTCGATGCCGTGTTGATTCCCACCACAATACGCACTTTGGGCAGCGAAAAAGCCGTTTCGCTTCTGGAAGAGCATTCAGACGGCCTGCATATCGGCCTGAAATTCGCGTTCCCAGTTGCCCATATTGCCGCAGACATTGCCAACGCCGTTCAAGAAGCCGTCATTTCGCATACCGGCGATACCCACATTCACTTGAGTATCGATACCGAAATCGGTACGCATAAAGTTCAACCCGGCGTAGCAACCATCAAAGGCGTGAAAAACATCATCGCCGTTGCATCGGGCAAAGGCGGCGTCGGCAAATCAACGACCACAGCCAATCTTGCCACCGCAATGGCCAGAATGGGCGCGCGCGTCGGCGTACTCGATGCCGACCTGTACGGCCCAAGCCAGCCCACCATGCTCGGCGTACAAGACCGCAAACCCGATCAACAAAACAAAAAACTCATTCCCGTTGAAGCCGAAAGCGGCATTCAAGTGATGTCCATCGGTTTTCTGGTCGATACCGACCAAGCCGTCGTTTGGCGCGGCCCGATGGTCAGCCAAGCCTTACAACAGCTTATGTTCCAAAGCGAGTGGGACAATGTCGATTATCTCTTCATCGACCTGCCGCCCGGTACCGGCGATATCCAATTGACCCTGTCGCAAAAAATCCCCGTGACCGGCTCCGTTGTCGTTACCACGCCGCAAGACATCGCCCTGATTGATGCACGCAAAGCCGTGGATATGTTCAACAAAGTCAATATTCCGATTTTGGGCGTTTTAGAAAACATGTCTGTCCATATTTGCAACAACTGCGGCCATGCCGAAGCAATCTTCGGCGCAGAAGGCGGCAAAAACTTGGCAGAGCGTTTGAATGTACCGTTGCTCGGCCAACTTCCCTTGAGCTTGCCTGTACGCGAAGCCATGGACAGCGGCACATCTTCAGCCTTGTTTGAAAACAACCAAACCATCGCCGACATCTACACCGAAGCCGCATTCCAAATTGCGCTGGCCATTGCCGATAAAGGCAAAGACTTCAGCAGCCGCTTCCCGAAAATCGTCGTCGAATAAAAAGTTTAAAAAAGTGTTGACAGCTGTGTGACCCGTCTCTATAATGCACAGCTTATCGGGTCGTTAGCTCAGTCGGTAGAGCAGCGGACTTTTAATCCGTTGGTCGAGCGTTCGAATCGCTCACGACCCACCAAATATGAAAACCTGCTTTGAAAAAAGCAGGTTTTTTTACGTTTGGAGTTTAATCAAGGGATGGTTTTAGATGATGTTTCGCCAGTAATGAGGCTATCAGGAAATCATAGTTTATAGTTTTATGCTGTTGTTTTAAGAGAAATATTGGAAAATTGGATATTTAGATTTCAAGTCTATTGTAAAAGTTTCTTTACAATATAATCTTAATTATCTTTATAAAGATATTAATAATAAATAAGGTAATTATTTTTCTCAGTTAGTTGGATTTTCTTAAATTACATTAAATTTCAAATAATTATATTTTTTTTAATATATTAGTTAAATGTGTGAAATAAAGTTTGTTTACTAATGAAATTTTTTGTAAATGCTGATTAAATATAAAACCCAAGTTACTATTTATAAAGTTTTTATAAGCATGTTATTTTTATTACAAATGGTAGATATAATAATGGTATATGCGAGTTGCGTGATTGAAGGTTATGGTAAAGTAAAGCTGAAATTTTATGTTAAGTAATTTGCATATGATATCTAAAACAGAGGGTGGATTTATGTCCATTCTATTTAATTGCTTAATTGCGAGGAATGTAAATGATGCAACTTTTAAAACTGACGCTTGCAGCAGCCTTAGCTGTATCCGTACTGTCTGCCTGTACATTAAGTAACAACAGATGGTCAAACTTTGACAACCACTCATCTCAAATTAAACCGCAAGTAAATCAAGCCGGTTTGGTCTTCTATCGTGCCGATGCGGGTGCAAACCCAATCGCAGTCAATATCAAAGTTAATGGTGAATACCTGTCATCTCTCCAAGTAGGTGGTTTTGCAAAGACAGAAATTTGCGCGAAGCCTGCAACTTTGGAGGCCCAATACGTGGCAGCCAAACCTACAACAAAACTCAACGTAAATCTAACAGAACAATCGGTACATTATTACCAAATTGATGCAACAAATGTTTCAGTGCCTCAAATCAAAGAGGTTGATGCAGCAACAGCACAAGAAGCATTAAAGAAACTCAAGCATCAAGCCCACACAATTTCACGCATTAACGAAACAGCCTGCGCGGCCAACTAAACAAATTTAAAAGGGAAAATCCATGTCAAAGAATATCAGCGTAAAAATCAATAGTGGCAACGAAACTGTTGAAACCGTCAAATTGAATGCAGCGAATAAAAAAGTCATCATCAAAGCTCAACCAAATGTGAACTACGAATTGGTTGATGACAATACCCAGTACGCTCCTGAAACTATCGATACCAAACGCATTGGTAACGACCTTCACATTGCATTTGAAGGCACCGACATTAATCAAGAATCCGATTTGGTACTGGAAGGCTATTACGAGAGCAACAATACCGAATTACTTTTGGGTAAGGCAGAAAACGGACAATACTATGCCTATGTACCGCAAAGCGGTGTTGAAAGTGATGCAGTTACCTTATTGGCAGAAGAAGTATTTTCTCCACAGGCGTTAGGTGGTAATAGCGTAGCTACACCATTTTGGGCATTTAATCCTAATTGGCTGTGGGTTGCAGCTGGAGTGGTAGCAGTAGGCGGCATTATTGCTGCTGCAAATGATAGTGGAAAGGCATCTGGCGGCACAGACACGACTGCACCGGCTAAACCGACTGTTGAAGCGAAAGACAACGGCTCAGTGGAAGTGACTCCTCCTGCAGATGCGGATACCAAGTCTGTAGAAGTGAGATACACCGATGAAGCGGATACACCGAAAACTGCTACCTTAACTAAAGGTGAAAATGGCAACTGGACTTCAAACAACCCAGATGTTGCGG
>NZ_KV809529.1:0-200 GCF_001812605.1 Neisseria sp. HMSC073G10
GTAGCAAAAGCCAGAGGAGCAGCGGCAACAACGGCCAGTTTTGCGCCGTATTTACGGCAAGTGTTCATCAATTTCATGATGTTTTCCTTTACGAAATGTTTAAAAAATGTGTTTGCGGGCTATGTGAAGGTTTTAGAGACCGCCCGCCGAGTCTCTTAAATTTAGTCTTCTTTTGTATAAAAACTGAAAATTAAAAATTC
>NZ_KV809530.1:0-634 GCF_001812605.1 Neisseria sp. HMSC073G10
GCCTAAAAGGCGGCCCGGATGCCTGATTATCAGGTATCCGGGGAGGATTAAGGGGACATTTGGGTAAAATCAGGAGGTATTGGGGGAGAGAAACAGCCGAAAATCTTTGTTTAGGTTCCGGCTGTCGAGGGAAGGGCTTTTTTGCAAAGGTCTCTGCCTGAATGGGTTTTTAGGCTGCCGTTACCGCCACCGGCTTCTCCGCTTGAGCGCTCGCCGGAACTTTTGCCCTGCCCGATGGCAGTCTCGGCTACGGCCATCAGGATGCCGCGGGTGCGGTTGAAGACGGTTTTATGGCGGTGTTTGTTCATGGCGGGGGGATCCGTAGTGTGTGCGGGGGTGGGGAAAGGCAGCCTGAAAACGGGAAAAGGGGGCAGGCTGCCTGCGATGTAAACACACAGCAACTTAATCCTAAACTCTATTCGTCATTCGCAAGCGGCGGCAAACCCAAAGTATCTGTTTGGCCGGTGTAGTAATCCACCCAGTTTTGCAGGTATTCGTAAGGGAAGTCCAAATCGTAGGCACGCATAAAGTCGAAGGGATCTTGGTATTCACCTTCAGGCAGCGGCGCAGTGGGCGTTTTGCAGATCGGTATGGATGCCTAGGGCGCGGGCACTGGTTTTTTTGCCGCCGATGG
>NZ_KV809531.1:0-1370 GCF_001812605.1 Neisseria sp. HMSC073G10
CAGGACGCTGCGTTGTTTCAACTTTTGCAGTTGAATTGCCGTTTGAATCTTGGCCGAAAGTAATGGTAATTTGAACCGGTTTGCCATTTTCGGGAGTGACAGGGCCAATGGTTACGACTGTTCCGGCAGGAACTTTTACTTTTTCGTTATATTCTGGTTTGCCTGTGCCTTCTACAAAAGGCGTAGGATTGCCGTCAATAGATGGGGTAGCGATTTGTAGGAATTTTTCTAAATCCAAAAGTTCTTTATCATTTTGTTTTAAACGAAAGTGAATAGGAGTTCTTACATCTCCTTTAAATGAGACGTTGCATTCTCCGCCGTTAAGGTCAAAATTACATTTTTGAACTTTAAATTTTTGCCAAAAATAAACATCTTCGCCGTCATCTAAATCAAGTTCTTTTGCCCTTTTATTCCAGAATCCATTTGCAACTGACTGCATTTGTGATTCCATAAGCTTTTTAGCGTCTAACTCACTTTTACCGCCTTTTTCCATTGCACGAATTACTGAAGAATCAACGCCAAAGCAGGAAACATCTATAATTTTTCCATTTTCTTCAATCCAAATGCAATTTCGAGCAGCCCAATATTTAAAAAATTCTTCTTTAGATTCATCCCATTTATAGCCTTCTGCTTCCAATGGAGATTTAACAGCTTGATAGGCTTCGTATGCAAAATAAGCAGCTGTACCCCAACCTGATAAACGTGTACCTAATGCTGCTCCTTTTTTTACCAGGCCAAATGCGCCTGAAAGTACGGCTTTTCGGGATACTTGGGCTTCAACAGTCGCACTTACAGTCTGTTTTGACAAATAGCCTTCATATCTAGCCTTCATTGCCTCGGTTTGGAATTTTCTATACGAATTATCAGATACAGAACGCGCCCACGGTTTTTTATCCCAATGTTCAGTATGTTGTTTTGTATAAGTGATATTCTTTGAATTATTAACTTGAATTTCGCCGGCAATAGCAAAGCTAGAAGTAAATAAAACTAATAACGGAATGATAAATTTATTCATTTTTAACTTTTATTTTCTCTATTTTCTTATTCTCTATGGATTCATTTAAATCAGACATAAACTTGACCATATCAGGATCTTTAGGGCTTGGTTTTTTTGGAGTTGTATTCATTAAATAAAAGTCATCATTATCAGAAAATTTAATATTAGATTTAGATTTTTTTTGAATAAAACCTAATAAATTAATAACTAGATACAATGCCATAATTGAATATCTAATTTCATTAGGAATAAAAATAATATTTAAAAAATGAAATGTATATAGAATAAAAAAAACAAGATTAAAAATTCTAATAAACATAATGCTAACTTTCGTAATTTTTGCTGAAAGTTAGATTTTGCCATTACCCGAATA
>NZ_KV809531.1:1470-3153 GCF_001812605.1 Neisseria sp. HMSC073G10
ATTTTGCCATTACCCGAATAGGGTATCAATCCTTAAATAAAATCGCCCCTATCAAAACAGGTACCGCCAGACCCAAGTAAAAATAGTAATCCATCATTTTAGAACCCTTTTTAAAATGGATACAAAATACAAAGATGCCATCACGCCGAATAAAAGCCAACCTGTATCTAAACCGCTTTTTAAGTTGTCACTTGGATCGCATTTGGGCAAATCGGCTTTAATCGTCTGTCCGTTCAGTTTCCATACTGTACCGTTGTACTCAGGTTTAATGATTTTGCCGTCTTGGCTAATTTGAGGTACTACCAAGCTGAAATAGACGTTTTCAGCTTGGCTTTGCTCAAGACATTTATTCCCGACTTGGTAGTACATCTTAATTACCTATTAACGTAACAAGCGTTTCACAATGGCAATTACGAACAGCGCTGCAAATACGCCGACTACCAGCCATCCTGCTTCAAGGCCATCAGTTTTTGCGGCTTCAAGGGCTGATTTTGCACCTTCATCAAGAGCGGCATAGGCTTGTGTAGCCAAAGCAAGTGGAGCAGCGGCAACAACGGCCAGTTTTGCGCCGTATTTACGGCAAGTGTTCATCAATTTCATGATGTTTTCCTTTACGAAATGTTTAAAAAATGTGTTTGCGGGCTATGTGAAGGTTTTAGAGACCGCCCGCCGAGTCTCTTAAATTTAGTCTTCTTTTGTATAAAAACTGAAAATTAAAAATTCGCCGCCGATTTCTTCAATCGCCGAACTAAAAGCATCTTCATAACTTTCATATTGACCGGCAGATTTAATATTAAGCGTGAAACCAATATCACCGAATGGATCGGGATAGATGAATTCATGATTTTCGAGTTCTTGAACAATAAATTTTTGCTGATACTTACTCATGATTCAGCCTTTCTTAGGCTTTGGGCGTTGCGCCTTTAACTTGGAAATCAAGCAATTTAGGAACAAGGCCTTTACCTGTTGATTCCATTGCTACGGTTACATCAACCGCGCATGGGAATTTGAGATTTTTCAGCTTTTCGAAATTATGGCTATCGCCAAATTTCATGCTTGCCGCGGTAAAGCCTACAGCATTGCCGTTTGAAGGCATGGGGCTAGCTACCAAAACTGTGCAAGAATCGATTTTGTTACCGTCGATTTCGCCTTTAAATTGTTTTGCACCCAACAGGGTTGCTGAATACGTGGTTACTTGGCTTTGCTCAAACATTTTGAATTTCCTTTACTTGTTTAAAAAATTTGAAATAATTTTCTCTTCGAGTTCAATGTCTCGAATGTATTGTTTTTCCCTGTCTTGTGGGAATGCGGTTTCTTTCTCATCAAGCAAATCATCAAGTAATGTTTGCATATTCAAATCATCAATTGCTTTTTGCTCTTCGTGGATATACTGAATCTTTTGTGTCTGATCTCTACAGTCATATTGTTCAGGCTGTAACCCTTTGGGATAACCTTCAATGCCTTTTACAAGTTCATCGACAATTTTTGTATCATCCCAGCCTATATCACGGAGGAAATTAACCATCTTTCCAACCTGATTACGCGCATGGAACAGTTTATGATCGAAAGATAAATTTACTGTTTCTGTCTTAGCATCCATACGCTTGGCTTCTGTTTTGAATATCGCCTTACATATCGGATAAGCACCGCCAAGATACGAACCGGGATAAAGCAAAACATCTA
>NZ_KV809531.1:3253-3676 GCF_001812605.1 Neisseria sp. HMSC073G10
TGTTGACATCGCCAAATTGTTTTCCTTTCTCATAAACTCGAGTGAATTTAGAATTGCCGCGTTTACCTACATAAAATGTTTTGCCGCTACCATCATCATTGCGCCATGCAGTACCGCGGCATTCGCTTTTTGGCCTCATGTTATGAACGTCAAAATGACCGTTGTCATGATCAAGTAATGCTTGATCGGGTGTGTATTCGCCGTTAAAAAAATCATGGGCCACATCAACACGGGTAATTTTTGGACGTATGCACTTACTTAAAAACTCATACAATCGGTTTTCCCAACCGGGTATAGCAGCCTGACAACCTGTACCATTCAATTCAACAAGCATTGTTTCTCGCTGACCTCCATAATGAACCTTGCCATATTCGACGTTATCCGGGCCGAGTTGGTAACAGCTTTTATAGAAAAACTTTCCTT
>NZ_KV809532.1:0-474 GCF_001812605.1 Neisseria sp. HMSC073G10
CTGCTGCCGTCGTTGACGCCACCATTATTCAGACTGCCGGCAGCAAACAGCGTCAGGCTATAGAGGTCGATAACAAAGGACAAGTCAGCGGCCAAACCACACCGAGTAAAGACAGCGATGCCCGTTGGATAAAGAAAAACGGCCTCTACAAACTCGGTTACAAACAACATACCCGTACCGATGCGGAAGGCTATATCGAGAAACTGCACATCACCCCAGCCAATGCCCATGAATGCAAATACCTGTTGCCGTTGTTGGAAGGACTGCCCAAAGGCACGACCGTCTATGCCGACAAAGGCTATGACAGTAAGGAAAATCGGCAACATCTGAAAGAACATCAGTTGTTAGACGGCATTATGCGCAAAGCCCACCGCAACCGTCCGCTGACGGAAACGCAAACCAAACGTAACCGGTATTTGTCGAAGACCCGTTATGTGGTTGAACAAAGCTTCGGTACGCTGCACCGTAAATTCC
>NZ_KV809532.1:574-3768 GCF_001812605.1 Neisseria sp. HMSC073G10
TAAAAGGCGGCCCGGATGCCTGATTATCAGGTATTCAAGGGGGGATTACGGGGATATTTGAGTAGAATCAGTGGATATTTGAAACAAAAACAGCCGAAATCCTGTGTTTAGGTTTCGACTGTCGGGGGAAAAGAAATTTTGCAAAGGTCTCAGGCCGTCTGAAACGTATTTGTTGTTTCAGACGGCCTCTTAGCTCAAACCCTGAGAACCGCATGCGTGCGTTCTGCACACATCCTTTTGTCAAGTAATATTAAGTGATAAAGCACATATGCCCAACCAGTCTTGTCAAGAGCTTCCGAAAAGTTGCTTGCGCAGAATGACAAGCTACGGCTCGTTTAATTGAAACTCTCCTGATCTAAAAATTCTAACTCTATTTCCCGGCAAACTATATATATGCTAAAACCGGTCGGAAGATCATACCTACCGCCTATCAATTCCAGCGTACCTCCATAATCCAAGATTTCATCATCCTGCTTTAATTCTCCAAGCTCCAAGGTATTATCGATATTTATATCTTGGTTCTCCGTAGCGTATCCATAGATAAATTTCAGATAGCTGAACTGCTTGAATTTAATTTTTACCCAGTCTGAATAATTGGGGGTAGGAATTTCTTGAGGAAAGTCCGGATAATCCACACAATTGACGATGATATGGAATTCATCGTTTTTCAAAGTATAGTTTAATAGAGTGCCCTCATATATATACAGAAATTGATAATCTTTTCTTGGAATAGTATAAGTTGTCATATTATTTTACCTTTTCAAAAACAATGGTTTTAAGGACTGTTGAGTTCAAGTCGCTTCCATTACTCTTCTGAAATTTCAGTTGTTTAAACTCCTCCTTTAACGGACCATTATATTTTAACCTTAATCCCATTCGGGCCAGTTCTGTTTCATTTGGAATTCCTCTTAGATATTTATTGGTTGCTGTGCCATTAATCACAATTTCTCCCCCTTTTTTTGTAATACGTGCTGCTTCAGGAAGATAATCCATTATTGTAAATTTCCCTACTCCTTATTAGTTTGTACGGGTATGGTTATCCCGCAAAAGTAAAGGCCGCCTGAAACAGGTTTCCTACTTTCAGACAGCCTTTTATCGAATAATGGGGGAACGAGATATAATTTGTTTTGCGGAATTTTCAAGCCAGCGTGCGCGCTGCATACACTCTATGAGAAGAATTTGCTCAGGCTGAGGCTTGCTAATCCAATGTCTGCTTTGCGTAAATCATGACTCGATCGGATAATTAATAAATATTCTTGCACTATCTAAACTCATTCGAACTCCATTAATAACTTCAAGTTTAGATGCTTCAATTTCCATTGGATAAAATTCTTGAAATCCTCCTTCACCAAATATAGCTTCATGCATTATGGCCTTACCAAACTCATACATAGCTAAACGAGAGGAGAAAATGAAATTAACATATCTATTTGATTCGTTAAGCTTGACCTGCAGTTGGTGTTCATTCTCGATTAAATAAATTTCGGAAGGTATATTATCTCCATCTTCCGTTAATTCTATATTTTTATTAAGTTCACATTTCATTTTTTTGTTACTCCATCTTTACCCCACCAAGTGAATCCACCTGATGAATTAGGAACAATATGTAAGTTTTCAATCGTTTTTACGCTACCATTAGCCTTAGGAATTTGTATTTCAATATTATAATGGTCAATAGCTCCTTTTCCTTGAAAAATATTTCCGATAGGGTGGGAATTTTGACCAAAATCCTTTCTAAAGATTACTCTGGTACCATCACTAAGTGTATACATAAATTGATTCGGATGTCCTTTAGTTGGTATTGATTTTTCGAAAATCTTTTCTAGAATTGGGGAATTCATCTTTGGGGGAGGTTTGATGGACTTATTCCCCCCCCGCCATCTCCCCATCGAGGACGGACATCTCCCCGGTCTTTTGTCCGGCACCGGTTTTGCCGTTTTTATTCCATGTCCCCCTTCCTGATGAGACAGCACCGATCCTAATCCCGGTTATCATACCCGCCGCTCTGTCAAATTTGTCAGCAGCCCAAGCTCCTACCTCTTCTTCGATAGGGTTGTTGTAGTCCTTGATCAATGGGACGTGCGGTACTTCCTTACCGACCAGTTTGCCGATAACGCCGTTATACGTACCGATGAAGCCGTTTGCATAGAACGACGGCAGGTTGGCTATGCCTTTACCCAGTCCGGTTGTAGCAGTATCAAAAGTTTTGTTCCGAATCTGCCGGCTTCTTTGCGTATAACTGGAAACCGCATTTCGTTTCAACTGCTCCCTCGTTTCCCTATAGCCCTGCTGTTCGGCAAATTTACCGCTGTCTCTGTAATACTTCATTGGGGCAAAATCAAGGAACGTTTCCCCATCGGCTTTGAAACTTCCCGCTATGCTACGCAGGAATTGTTCCGCCGCCGTGTCGGTGTCGGCATGTTTGGCATAATAAGTCGCATCGACCTGACGCATAGCTTGCGCTACTAGCCGCTCTTCTGCCTGCCGTTGGGAAATGCCGGGATGGAGTTTGGCAAATTTGGCGGCATTATTTTTAATTTTTCTGATCTCGCTGTCGTGCAGCCGCCTATTGTTCCAATCGACATTCGCCCCTACTGCCGCCGTACCGACACTCCCGCCCGCCGCATAGCCGATTGCCGCCCCGCCCAGTGCGTTGACCGCCGCTTTGCCCGCCGGACCGAGGTTTTCCGCTGCTTCGTCCAAATACGGTGCGGCAAGGGAAGTGCCGCCGCCGGCCAGTATGCCGCCGAGGTTGCCCGTCGTCAGTCCGCCTGCCGCCCCGTGCAGGATACTCCTGCCTATGCCGCCTTCTTTCCAGGTGTCGTAGCGGCTTTGGTTTTCGGCAAGGTAGGCGTTTACTTGACCGAGGGATGTGCGGATAGCGGCTTTTTCGGCTTCGCTGTCCGTATTTTGCAGTTTGGCCTCCAGCAGGGTTTTGGCTGCCTGATACCGTTCGTAACTTTGGGTATTGCCGAGTTTGTCGGAAACGGCTGCTGTGGTTTGGGCGGCGTTTTTACCGAACTCCTGCGTTACTTCCCTTTGCAGGTTGATCTCTTTGGCCACCGCGTCTTTGTCGAAGCTGTTTTTCAGACGGCCTGAGTGTTGATCCGCAGTTTCGGTGTCGATACCGGTGTGGATACGCGCTTCGGTTTCTTCGGCAGTCCTGCCGGTTCGGGCAAGTTGTCCCGCTTTGT
>NZ_KV809532.1:3868-8004 GCF_001812605.1 Neisseria sp. HMSC073G10
TGCCGCTGCGGGTGGTGCTGTTTTTGCTGTCTCCGTCGCTGCCGTAGCCTACTGATGAACTTGCGCCGTTTTTATCGGCCACGCTTGTCAGGTGTTTGTTTTGAGGCTTATTTTGTGCTCCCTGCCCCAGTGTTTTGCCACTTACGGCAACGTTGGCACCCAATCCAAAACTTTCGCCTTCGTATCGGCTGTAGTTTTGAATGTCGCTATGGGTGAGGGTGGCCGTCTGAAAGCGGTTTTTGCCTTCATCTTCTGCGCTTTGGCCAGACGTGATGATGCCGCCTGTTAGCCGGGTGTGCCCGCCTACTTGCACATCAAAGCCATCATCACCCGCAAACAATCCGCTTTGTTCGCTCACGCTGCGGTGTTCGGCGTTGATTTTGCTTTGGCTGTAATCGCCTGAGGCGGATGCGCCATAGCCTACGGTTACTTGGGCGCTGATGTTTTGTTGGCGGCTGCGGTAGTCGGCGGTGTCTTGTAGGCTTTCTATATTGAAGTTGGTGGCGCGTACGGTGATGCCTTTGCCTGTTACTTGTGCGCCTTTGATGTTGGTGTCGCCACCGCTCACAATAACGGTGGGACTGCCTGCGCTGCCGACATGGCTGTGGCGGTAGGTGGTTTGTTCGGCACAGGTTAAAACCATATCGGCAGATTATTTCAGGCTGCGTAAACTGCTGGATAGACGCATTTATGAGCTATGTGCCAAACATTGCGGGAAGCAAAATGAATGGCACATTTCTCTGGAAATACTGCATAGAAAATCGGGCAGCATGGCAACGCTGCGCCGTTTTAGGCAGGCGATTAAGGAGTTGGTAGCCAGTAATGATTTGCCCGATTACCGACTGACTTATGATGATAAGAAAGATATGTTGAAAGTGCGAAATCGGGATTTGTCTAAATTTCTCAAAAAATCACCATAGGCAGTCTGAAAGCATAAATTAAGGTTTTTCAAGCTGCCTAAATGTGTTTTTTAAAGCACCTATTTTTTATGGGTTGTAAATAATGCTGCACGTCCTTTATAAAAATCCAAGTTAAACAAATCAATATTAAAATGTTTGCAATATTCAGCAACCATATCAACCGTTAATCGCTCCTTTTTGATTCTTTTTTCATAACTAGCTAAATCCTCAAATACAAAAGGTTTTCCGCTTTGTTCAAAAGTTGTTTTACTGGTTTCTTTATGCACCATAATTGTTCTACTTTCTACTGCATATTCTGAAATTTTATTTGCACCATTTCGCCAATGAAACATTACCGCACCAAATTCATCTTTCTTAAAATCTGGAGAAAGATATAAGCTGATATTCTGAACTCCCAAAGTTTTGGATAGATAACTAGGTTGGCTAAATACGTCTGTACCACGATATCCATTTTCCATATATAAGCACCATTCAGAAGCAGTCTCTAAAATAATATATTTATTGGGGTATCTTTGCGCAAAAGGTTCCAACATTTTAATTTTATCTGACAAACTTAATTCATCAGATACTTTTTGATGATGTACTGTCCACTCCCATATTAGACCAAGCTCTTGCAATCTTTGCTCAAAATGTAACACCATTTCATTAAATGGTATTTTTAAAAAGCTCAAACGGGTGGTATGGGGTTTATGATCTTGTAAAAAAAACTGTGGGTTATTCATAATCAATCTAACGTCCTTAAAATAACAATAGCATCTTTATCATTACTGAATATTCGATCTGCATGTGGCATTCCGCGCGATGAAGTGCTTCGATCGTATTCAATATACACTCTTTTACCTGATGGGAGGATTGCTTGCAAGTCTGGGCGGCATATTCCTACGCGACAAAGATTTCCATTAACCTGTTGCTGATTAATCCTAATATCTGTCGCACCTAAATTTTCTAAATAGGTTGCATCAGCTTGTACAGCTTGGTTTTGTGTTAAAGTTTTACCAATAGTTCTCCCTTCTAGATTTTTTGCTTCTGTTGGTGTGGGATTAACAGCACTATCCCTTGCAGTTCTCGCAATTGCTGGTCTTTGGTTGGAAGTTAATATGGTACCGCCTTTTGCTAAATGATTAATGATTGCTTGGTCTGATTTGGATAAACCATTTAACGAACTACTTAATGATGGACTACGTGGTGCAGGCAACGCCCTTTGCTCAGTTACCCCTGCATAACTAACATTTTTACCATTAGGCAAAGTTGCTTCCACTCCCTTGCCTGTTAGCCGTGCAATTGTCCCTGCTGGCAGGGTTGTTCCATTGGACAGATTCTGTGCCTGTGTGAGCTTAACGGTTTGATTAGGTATCAACGTTCCACTGGTAAAATCAAATGCTTTTCCATTTGGAACAATTGGTGCTTGTTTTTTTATCTCTGCTGCCAGTTGTGCAGCAGATAACTTACCTGCGCGGTACAGTTTATATTTGTTAGCCAATTTACTAGGGATACGTCCTGCTAGCTCCATTACTGGCAATTGATACCACATCAACCGTTGTTGGGTTGCATGATTGTATTCATATATTCTACCTGCATCGTAATCTCTCCCTTGTAAACGTAGCAGGGCTATACGGTTAGTCTCCATTTGTTGATCGTCTAGTGGACCCACTTCATCACTGGTAGACGAATCATAGACGTATCTCGGCAAGGAAATTATGCCTTTCCCAATTATCTTTGGATCATTATGTGCATCGTTACTGCTATCTTTATAGCCTTGTTCCATCCCTCTTCTAAAATCCGTTGAGGCATTACGGTTTTCAATCCGAATACTATGCAAGAATTTATTTATTTCGTTTTTATCGGTATAAGCACTAAATAATGCTTTTAAATTTCTGTCTGAATCTAAATATTCACGATTAGTAGCTGTAAAGAATTGATGACTTGCACCAAAATTATCTAGATAATGAAATCTAGATGTGTTTTGAGATAAAAACTGTTCTGCAAGTTCATTGCGTCCATGCAGTATTGCCCATTCGCTGTCCACCATCGCGGCAGCTGCGCGGTCTAGCTGAATTTGAGCCTCTCGGGGAGTTAAATTTAATCCTTTGTTTTTTAAATAGTTAATATATTTTTGTAGTGTATCTTTACTGTGTAACCACTTCACTTCATCAGGATGCAACTGGCGATTAAACCAATCCGCATTCGCCCCCGCAACCGCCGCACCCGTGCTTCCACCCGTCAGCGTACCAATCGCTGCGCCTCCTAGGGTGTCTGCCAGTAATTGCCCTGCGCCACCAAATTTGTCGCCTACTTGGTTTAAATAGGGTGCTGCTAGCGATGAGGTGCCTGCTCCTACTGCGCCTTGTGCATCACCTGTTAAGAGTGCTCCTACCCCTGCGTGGAGCGCAGCTCGCCCTAATCCGCCTTCCTTCCATGTGTTGTACTCTGTTTGATGGTCGGATAGGTATTGGTCTGCAAGGGCGAGTTGTTGCTGCAGTTGGGCAATTTGCTCAGGGTTTTGCGCGTCTTTTAATTGCTCTTGTAAATTTGCTTTGGCGATTCGAACGCGCTCGTAGTTCTGTATATTGCCCAGTTTATCTGCTGTCCAAGCAACAGTTTGAGCGGCAACGGGTGCAAATTGCTGCGACACTTCGCGCTGCAAATCCAGCTCGCTTTGCACTTTGTCCGCATCAAATCGGTTTTTCAGGCTGCCTGATTGTTGACCGGCATCCTCGGTGCGGATGTCGGTGTACGCCAGTTGCGCGGCTTTGTCTGTGCCGTAGCCTGTTTTGGCGAGCTGTCCTGCCTCATCGGTGAGGATGATGTTGCGGGTGTTGATGCCGCTTTTTGTGATGCTGCTTTGACTGTCTCCATCGCTGCCGTAGCCAATGGCGTTATTGTTGTTTTGACCTTTAGAAGCATCAGTCAAGCGGATTCCCGGGCCGGAATCGGCAGGACGGTTTTGCCCCATTGATTCACCGCTGATTGCAACACTTGCCCCGATACCGAAACTTTTGCCTTCGTAGTGGCTGTGGTTTTGAATGTCGCTGGCAGTAAGGGTGGCCGTCTGAAAAAGTTTTTTTCCTTTGTCTTCGGCACTCTTGCCGGAGGTGATGATGCCGCCCTTGAGGTCTGTGTTGTCTCTGACTTTGATTTGATAGCCGTCTTCTCGGGCATAAATACCACTTTGCTCGGTTACGGAGGCATGGTCTGCTTTGACTTTGCTTTGGCTGT
>NZ_KV809533.1:0-309 GCF_001812605.1 Neisseria sp. HMSC073G10
CATCCCTCGGTCAAGTAAACGCCTACCTTGCCGAAAACCAAAGCCGCTACGACACCTGGAAAGAAGGCGGCATAGGCAGGAGTATCCTGCACGGGGCGGCAGGCGGACTGACGACGGGCAACCTCGGCGGCATACTGGCCGGCGGCGGCACTTCCCTTGCCGCACCGTATTTGGACGAAGCAGCGGAAAACCTCGGTCCGGCGGGCAAAGCGGCGGTCAACGCACTGGGCGGGGCGGCAATCGGCTATGCGGCGGGCGGGAGTGTCGGTACGGCGGCAGTAGGGGCGAATGTCGATTGGAACAATAGGC
>NZ_KV809534.1:0-21821 GCF_001812605.1 Neisseria sp. HMSC073G10
CCGTAGCCGGTGGCGCACAGCTGAAACTGGCCAATGTATTGAATGTCGGTCAAGCGGCTCCGGTAAAAATCGATGGCGATAAAGGCGAAGTCAGCGGCTTGAGCAATACGACTTTGGGCGGCAGCGACTTTGCCCAAGGCAAACGTGCGGCGACTGAAGAGCAGCTGAATGCGGCCCAAGATCAGTTGGTGAATGTGTTGGGTGGCAATGCGGCCAATAATGGCGGCAACATCAGCATGACTGATATTGGCGGTACTGGTGAGAACAATATCCACGATGCAATCAAAGCCGTTAATGCAACTGCCAATCAGCCTTTGACTTTCGGCGGCGATAGCGGCAAAGACGTTGAACGCAAACCGGGTACGAAGCTGAATATTGTTGGTGGTCAAACCGATCCAGCCAAACTTTCAGACGGCAATATCGGCGTTGTAGCGAATGGCTCTGATAAGTTGGAAGTCAAATTGGCTAAAGACTTGGCAGTTGACAGCGTGAAAGCCGGTGATACCACAGTCAATACTGATGGCGTGAAAGTTGGTGATGTCAACCTGACTAAAGCCGGCTTGAACAACGGCGGCAACAAGATTACCAACGTTGCAGCCGGTACCGATGATACTGATGCGGTGAATGTTGCTCAGTTGAACAAAGCTGCGGCTGCGGCTAAGACTGAAGTCGTTCAAGGCGATAACATTGTTGTTACTCAGGATGTCGGTGCCAATGGCCAAACCATTTACAAAGTGGCGACCGATAAAAACCTGAAAGTCGACAGTGTTACCGCAGGCGATACCGTGATGAATAATGACGGTGTGAAAGTTGGCGATGATGTTGCATTGAACAAAGACGGCTTGAAAGCAGGCAATGTGAACCTGACCAAAGCTGGCTTGAACAACGGCGGCAATAAGATTACCAACGTTGCGGCCGGTACGGATGACACCGATGCAGTCAATGTTTCCCAACTGAAACAAGCTGCCGCTGCGTCTAAGACTGAAGTCGTTCAAGGTAAGAACATCGTTGTCACTCAGAAAACAGGCGATAAGGGTCAGACTGTTTACGAGGTGGCAACCGATAAAGACTTGGACGTTGACAGCGTGAAAGCCGGCGATACTGCAGTGAATACTGACGGTGTCAAAGTTGGTGACGATGTTGCATTGAACAAAGACGGCTTGAAAGCAGGCAAGGTAAACCTGACTAAAGACGGCTTGGACAATGCGGGTAACAAAGTAACCAACGTAGCGGATGGCGATCTCAACGCCAACAGCAAAGATGCCGTCAACGGCAGCCAGTTGTACGCAACAAACCAAAACGTAGCCAACAACGCTGCGACCATCGCCAAAGGCATCAACTTCGGCGGTACGACCGGCAGCAACAACTACGCGTTGGGTTCTACCATCAACGTCAAAGGCGACAGCAACATCATCAGCGAAACCGTAGCTGGTGGTGCTCAACTGAAGCTGGCTGACGAGATTAGCGTGAAGACAGTGAATGCCGATACATTCAAAGCAGGCGATACTGTGATGAATAACGATGGCGTGAAAGTCGGCGATAAAGTTGCGTTGAACAAAGACGGTCTGACCGCAGGCAATACCGTGGTCAACAACGATGGCGTAACCATCGCTGCACCGACTGAAAACAATCCAAACAACCAAGTCAAATTGTCTCCTGTCGGTCTGAACAACGGCGGCCAACGCATTACCAATGTAGCTCCGGGTAAAGACGGTACAGACGCGGCAAACGTGAACCAGTTGATTGGTTTGGGTACCGAGTTGCAGAACAACATCAACCAAGTAGGTAAGAAAGCCTACGCAGGTGTGGCCGGTGCGATTGCCCAAGGCTCGATTCCGCAAGTAACCCGTCCGGGTGCGACCGGTATCGGTGTCGGCAGCGGCTACTACGGTGGTCAGTCTGCCATGGCCATCGGCGTGTCTGCGATGAGCGACGGCGGCAACTGGATTGTCAAAGGCAACTTCTCGGCCAATACCGACGGTCATGTCGGTGTCGGTGCCGGTGCGCTGTATCAGTGGTAAGTTGGCAATGACAGGCAATTAGATTTGCTGCCTGAATAGGAAGGCCGTCTGAAATTTTAGGTTTCAGACGGCCTTTTTTTCTGAAAACACTTGAATTTAGGCTATATGAAACGATATGCTTCATCTATTTACCGTATGACTCTGAAAGAGAACAAATGAGCAAAACCATCCATTATTTGAAAGACTATGCCGCGCCAGCGTACCGTATTCTGAAAACCGACCTGCATTTCGATATTTTAGAACCGCAAACCATCGTCAAATCCAGTCTGACCGTTCAACCTGAAAGAGCAGGGGAGTCATTGGTATTGGATGGTTCGGCAAAACTGCTGTCTGTGAAAGTAAACGGCCAGGCCGTAGATTATGTGTTGGAAGACGAAAAACTGACGATTGCAGGCGTGCCGTCTGAAAACTTCACGCTGGAAGTGGAAACCGAAATTTTGCCGGCTGAGAACAAATCGCTGATGGGTCTGTATGCTTCCGGCGGCAATTTGTTTACCCAATGCGAACCGGAAGGTTTCCGCAAAATTACGTTCTACATCGACCGTCCGGATGTCATGTCTAAATTTACCACCACCATCGTTGCAGACAAAAAACGCTATCCGGTGTTGCTGTCTAACGGCAATAAAATCGATGGTGGCGAGTTTTCAGACGGCCGTCATTGGGTGAAATGGGAAGACCCGTTTGCCAAACCGAGTTATCTCTTTGCTTTGGTGGCAGGCGATTTGGCGGTAACGGAAGATTATTTTACGACCATGAGCGGCCGTAAGGTCAAAATCGAGTTTTACACCACTGAGACAGACAAACCTAAAGTCGGTTTTGCCGTGGAATCGTTGAAAAATGCGATGAAATGGGACGAGACACGCTTCGGTTTGGAATACGACTTGGATATTTTCATGGTCGTTGCCGTGGGCGATTTCAATATGGGTGCGATGGAAAACAAAGGTTTGAATATTTTCAACACCAAGTTTGTGCTGGCCAACAGCCGTACCGCGACCGATACTGACTTTGAAGGCATAGAATCTGTTGTCGGCCACGAATATTTCCATAACTGGACGGGCAACCGTGTGACCTGCCGCGATTGGTTTCAATTGTCGCTGAAAGAAGGTTTGACCGTATTCCGTGATCAAGAGTTTTCCGGCGACCGAGCCAGCCGCGTGGTACGTCGTATCGACAATGTCCGTATGCTGCGCTTGTTCCAATTCCCTGAAGATGCGGGACCGACTGCGCATCCTGTCCGCCCGGCCAGCTATGAGGAGATGAACAACTTCTACACCATGACCGTTTATGAAAAAGGTGCGGAAGTCGTGCGCATGTATCACACCTTGCTCGGAGAAGAGGGCTTCCAAAAAGGCATGAAGCTGTATTTCCAACGCCACGACGGTCAGGCTGTGACTTGTGATGATTTCCGTGCCGCAATGGCAGACGCAAACGGCATCAATCTTGATCAGTTCGCTTTGTGGTATAGCCAAGCCGGTACGCCGGTTTTAGATACTCAAGGCCGTCTGAAAGATGGTGCGTTTGAATTGACCATCAAACAAACCATTCCGGCTACACCCGATATGGCGGACAAACAGCCGATGATGATTCCGGTCAAAACCGGTTTGCTGAATGAAAAAGGCGAAGCGGTTGAATTTGAATATCAAGGCAAACGGGTGAAAGAGGTGGTTTTGGTATTGACTGAAGCTGAGCAGACTTTTGTCTTGGGCGGCGTCAATGAGCCGGTTATCCCGTCTCTGTTGCGAGATTTTTCTGCACCGGTTACCCTGAACTATCCGTACAGCGAGCAAGAATTGGCCACTTTGCTGGCGGCAGATGAAAATGAATTTGCCCGTTGGGAAGCTGCTCAAACCCTGTACCATCGTGCCATTAACGCTAACCGTCAGGCATTGGCGGAAGGCCGTCCTTTGCCGGAACACAAAGCATTGATGGACGCTTTGGCTTTGGTGGTTTCCAGTGACTTCGATCCAGCATTCCGTGCCATTTTGCTGCAAATGCCGTCTGAAACCGATGTATGGGCGGAAGAAGAAAATATTGATCCGATTCAGGTTCATCAAGCGCGAGAAGTCTTGCTCAATGCCGTTGCCGTCAAGTTCCTGCCTCAATGGCGCGAGCTGAACCGTCAAGCTGCCGAGCAAGAAAACCAGGCTGATGCTGCTGTTCGTTATGAATACAGCCCGGAATTGGCCGGCTGGCGCACTTTGCGCAATGCTTGCAGGGCATTTATCCTTCGTGCTGACGCAGCGCATATCGAACACGTTGCGGAAAATTACGAAGCAATGGCGCAAAACATGACCCACGAATGGGGTATCTTATCCGCAATCAACAGCAATGAAAGCGAAATCCGCAATCGTTTGTTGACACAATTTGCCGATAAATTCGCAGATGATGCTTTAGTAATGGACAAATACTTTGCTCTGATTGCCTCAAGTCGCCGCAAAGATACTTTACAGCAAGTTCAGACGGCCTTGAGTCATCCTAAGTTCAGTATCGAAAATCCAAATAAAGCCCGTTCTTTATTGATGAGCTTCAGTCGTAATATTCCGCACTTCCATGCAGAAGATGGTAGTGGATACCGTTTTATTGCTGATAAAGTGATGGAAATCGACCACTTTAACCCACAGGTTGCCGCCCGACTGGTGCAGGCTTTCAACATCTGCAACAAATTGGAAGCCACTCGAAAAGCCGTCATGACCAAAGAGTTGCAACGCATCTATGCACAAGAAGATTTGTCCAAAGATGTGGGCGAGATCGTCGGTAAGATTTTGAATGAAAAATAAAGAGCTTGTTTGTTGACCTTATTGTCATTTGGCAATAGGGATAGATAGACTAAAGGCCGTCTGAAACTAATTGGTTTCAGACGGCCTTTTTATATATCAACGCTTAAATCAATTTTCGTTGAGGGTAGGGAATAGAATAAAAAAAGAGCCTGCATAAAACAGGCTCTTTTTCATACTAATCCGAAGATTAGAATTTGTGACGCAGGCCAACCAAACCAGAGATGGTTTCAACTTTGTGAGGGCCAGACTCAGCACCACGCAACCAGCCGGCAGAAACCAGAGCGGTAGTACGTTTAGAGAAGTCGTAGTCAGCACCAACGATAACTTGGTCGTATTGAGTGCCTTTCAGTTTTTGACCGTCAACTTTAGCTTTGAAGCCGTGAGCGTAAGAAACGCGAGGAGTTACGTTACCAGCGCGGTAAGCGGCAGTAGCAGCAACTTCAACAGTTTCAACACCTTTGCCATCCAAACCAGCAGCAGTACCAAATACTACGTTAGAAGCGTTAGTACCAGCAGTGCGCATATCATCAGTTACAACACCGTTAGATTGGGCTTGAGCGTAATCACCCAAAGTTTCCCAGTTTTTAGCGTATTGACCAGCTACAGATACAAACAGGTTGTTAGCATCGTAACCAGCTACCAAACGTTGTACGTGACCGTCTTTAACATCTACAGAGTTTTTACGGAAACCACCAGCGTATTGACCGAAGAAACCAGAGTTTTCGTAGTTCAGGCCAGCGTAGTAAGTGTCACGAGAAGGAACTTTGTGAGCGTATTTGTCAGAAGGGTTAGCGTTGTCACGTGGAGTGTATTGTACGCTTGCGCTGAAGCCTGAGAATACAGGGCTGTCGTAACGTACAGACACTGCACGTTTGTCAACACGGGTAAATACAGACATATTCAAAGCACCGTTGCTGCTTTCCCATTGGTCAACGTTGTCGCTAGAGTCTTTAACAGTAGAGTTCAATTTACCGGCACGAATTTTACCGAAGCCACCTTCCAAACCGATGAAAGATTCGCGAGAAGCCCACTCTTTGTCGCCACCGGCGATAGAAGTGTTTTGTTCAACTTGCCAGATAGCATTCAAGTTGCTGCCCAAGTGTTCGTGGCCTTTGAAGCCGATGCGTGAACCGAAGTCAGCGATTTCAGTAGCAGTTTTAGAGCTTTTCTCTTTACCCAGTGCAGTAGCGGTTTTTTCACCCAATTTTACTTTGGATACTTCAACACCGGCTTTGATTTGACCGTACAGAGTTACGTCAGCCATAGCTGCAACAGGTAGAGCCGCCAAAGTCAGGGCAATCAGGGATTTTTTCATTGCTGTTTTCCTTTTTTAAGTGTGAAGAAGCGAGCATTCGTTCTTCTTATTACGATATCGTTCTGTTTCAACGATTCCATAACCATAATATAAAGGTTATGGCTTAAGAAAACAAATTTTCCTCTTGTTTTAGGCGTATTTTGTTGGGAAACGTTGTTTTTTGCAGACAGAGTAGGTATGGGAAATGGTCGTTTATTTCGTAATATGTTTTTTTAAAAGGAAATTCTAGGAGAACCATAAAAGACGGCTTATTGAGTTTGGAGTTTAAATGTTGTTTATATTGTTTTCAGACGGCCTTGTTGAGTGAGATTTATAGTGTATTGGGTTTTAAAATTATAAAAAACCTGCCTGAGTGATCAGGCAGGTTTCATTTGCTTGAAAGACAGATTAGTTTTTGTCTTGGTCAACCAGTTTGTTTTTAGCGATCCAAGGCATCATAGAACGCAGTTGTGCACCCACTTTTTCGATTTGGTGGTCGGCATTCAGACGGCGACGGGCAGTCATGCTGGCGTAGTTGGTTGCGCCTTCTTGGATGAACATTTTCGCATATTCGCCGCTTTGAATGCGGTACAGTGCTTTTTTCATCGCTGCTTTGGTTGCAGGAGTCACTACTTCAGGGCCGGTAACGTATTCACCGTATTCGGCATTATTGGAAATGGAGTAGTTCATGTTGGCAATACCGCCTTCGTACATCAGGTCAACGATCAGTTTCAGCTCGTGCAGACATTCGAAGTAGGCCATTTCTGGAGCGTAACCGGCTTCAACTAAAGTTTCAAAGCCGCATTTCACCAATTCAACTGCGCCACCGCACAATACGGCTTGTTCGCCGAACAGGTCGGTTTCGGTTTCTTCGCGGAAGTTGGTTTCGATTACGCCGCCTTTAGTGCCGCCGTTGGCTGCTGCGTAAGACAGGGCGATGTCTTTGGCTTTGCCGCTTTTATCTTGGTAAACGGCGATCAGGGAAGGTACGCCGCCGCCTTTCAGGAATTCGCTGCGTACGGTGTGGCCTGGGCCTTTAGGGGCAATCATGATAACGTCGAGGTCGGCGCGAGGTACGATTTGGTTGTAGTGTACGTTGAAGCCGTGAGCAAACGCCAATACTGCGCCTTCTTTCAAGTTTGGCTCGATTTCGTTTTTGTATACGATAGGTTGGTTTTCGTCAGGCAACAGAATCATTACAACGTCGGCTGCTTTGGTTGCTTCAGCAACGGTGCGCACGTCGTGGCCAGCTGCTTCGGCTTTTTTCCAAGAGCCGCCTTGGCGCAGACCGATTACGACATTTACGCCGGAATCTTTCAGGTTTGCTGCGTGTGCGTGACCTTGTGAACCGTAGCCGATGATGGCAACGGTTTTGCCTTTGATCAGAGAAAGGTCAGCGTCTTTATCGTAATAAACTTGCATTTTATTTCCTTAGTGTAAGAGGGTTCCGGATGATCCGGGTTGAGTTAAAAGTAATAGGGGCTTAAGCGGGGACTTGGTTCATCAAGACGATTTCCAATGCTTCGGTTTTTCCTTCGATGGATTTGACGAAGTTTTGGAAATGTTCGCTGGCATTGTGTTCGTCAATAGCTGCTTGGGATTTCCAGCTTTCTACGAATACGAAACGGTTGGGTTTGCCGATTTCTTGGTGCAGGTCGTAGCTGATGTTGCCTTCTTCTGCACGGCTGGCTTTGACCAATTCTTTAAATTGGGCAGCCAGAGCCTCGGTGTATTCGGGTTTGACGGTAACTAATGCAACGATTTGGATGCTTGACATATTTGTCTCCTACTGTTTTTCAGACGGCCTTTGTAGAAAGCAAAAGGCCGTCTGAACGATACAGCGTTAAATTTTCAAAATACGCTCGCCGCGGCCGATGCCGGCTGCGCCTGTGCGGACGGTTTCCAAAATTTGAGCACGGCCGACTGTTTCGAGGAAAGAGTCGAGTTTTTCGGTAGAGCCTGTGATTTCGATGGTATAGCTGCGGTCTGTTACATCAATAACGCTGCCGCGGTAGATTTCGGTCAATCGCAGGAATTCGTCGCGGTCTTTGCCGACGGCGCGGACTTTTACCAACATCAACTCACGTTCGACAAAACGGCTTTCGTTCAAGTCAACCACTTTGACAACTTCAATCAGTTTATTGAGTTGTTTGGTGATTTGCTCGATGACGTGCTCATCGCCGTGGGTAACAATGGTCATACGGGACAAGGTTTTGTCTTCGGTTGGGGCTACGGCCAGAGAGTCGATATTGTAATCGCGTGCGGAGAACAAACCTACCACACGGCTCATCGCACCTGATTCGTTTTCCATCAGAATAGATAAGATATGTCGCATTTTTCTCTCCTTACGCTGACAATGTTTCGCGCATATGCGGCGGCAGAACCATCTCGTCCAAGCCTTTGCCGTTGCCGACCATAGGCAGTACGTTTTGTTTCTTGTCGGTCAAGAAATCGAGGAATACCAGACGGTCTTTTTGGTTTAATGCTTCCAGTAACGCGCCTTCGACATCGGATTTCTTGTCTACACGGATGCCGATATGGCCGTAGGCTTCAGCCAGTTTGACAAAATCAGGCAATGAATCGAAATAGGTTTCTGATTCACGGTTGCCGTAATAAAGTTCTTGCCATTGACGGACCATGCCGAGGTAACCGTTGTTCAGTGTAACGACGTTAACCGGAACGCGGTATTGGAAGCAGGTCGACAGCTCTTGGATGTTCATCTGAATCGATCCTTCGCCGGTGATACAGAATACATCTTGATCAGGAGCGGCCAGTTTCGCACCGATGGCATATGGCAAGCCTACGCCCATTGTGCCTAAACCGCCGGAATTGAGCCATTGGCGCGGACGCTCGAATGGGTAATATTGTGCGGTAAACATTTGGTGTTGACCAACGTCGGAAGTAATGATGGCAGAATTATTGGTGATTTCGGCCAGTTTTTGAATGACGTATTGCGGTTTGATGATTTCGCTTTCATTATCAAACCACAGGCAGTTGCGCGAACGCCATTCTTCAATGCTTTTCCACCATTTATCCAATGAGTCGGCTGCAGGTGCAGATTCTTGCTTGTCCCACAATTGAATCATTTCGGACAATACGTTTTTCACGTCGCCGACAATCGGGATATCCACTTTGACGCGTTTGGCAATGCTGGACGGGTCAACGTCGATATGAATAATTTTTTTGGCTTTTTCAAAGAATTTGGACGGTACGGAAATCACGCGGTCATCGAAGCGCGCACCGATTGCCAGTACAACGTCTGCATTTTGCATGGCGAGGTTGGCTTCGTAAGTACCGTGCATACCCAGCATGCCCAAGAATTGGCGATCGCTGGAAGGGTATGCACCCAAGCCCATCAATGTACCGGTACAAGGAGCGCCGATCATGCGGACGAATTTGGTCATTTCTTCAGAGGCATTGCCCAAAACCACGCCGCCGCCGAAGTAAACAATAGGGCGTTTGGCGGAAGCCAGCATTTGTATGGCTTTTTTGATTTGACCGATGTGGCCTTGTACAACCGGTTGGTAAGAGCGGATGAAGATGTCTTCTTGCGGATAGCTGAATTTAGCCATTGCTTGGGTGACATCTTTGGGAACATCGACAACAACTGGACCCGGACGGCCGCTTGCGGCGATTTGGAAAGCTTTTTTGATGGTGTCTGCCAACTCAGCGATATTGGTCACCAAGAAATTGTGTTTGACACAAGGGCGGGTAATGCCGACTGTATCCACTTCTTGGAATGCGTCTGTCCCGATAAGGGAGTTGCCCACCTGGCCACTGATGACTACCAACGGAATGGAGTCGCTGTAAGCAGTGGCGATACCGGTCAGGGCATTGGTTACGCCCGGGCCGGAAGTCACCAAGGCAACGCCGACTTTGCCGCTGACACGGGCATAGGCATCTGCCGCATGTACGGCGGCCTGCTCGTGGCGAACCAGGATGTGCTTGAATTTATTGAGTTGGAAAAGGGCATCGTAGATTTCGATAACCGCGCCGCCCGGATAGCCGAATACATACTCGACACCTTCGGCTTTGAGACTTTGCACGATGATTTGCGCGCCAGATAATTGCATATTGACCTCTTTTATATGGTCTCAAACCAATAGGAACAATCCGCCTCACCACAGCACCTGTAATGCAATTCCACCAAGCAGCGATTTAGGGTACGCGCACTGAGGGAATACGATGACAGTCAGACTATCCAAGCAATTGGAAAGAAACACAGAGTTTGTGAAAAAGAGTAGAAACGATAACGCAATCCGACTGTACAAGCAAGACAAAATCTTTCATCTTTTAACGTTTAAGGAGTGAAAATAGATTATCGTTTGATTTTAAAGAAATAAAAAAATAGTTTTATTGAGCTTGATGTGGGGAGATTGTTGACAGTTTGAGTAAGGAGAAGGTTTTTGCAAATGAAGGATAGCAAAAAACCTCTTGACTGAATCAAGAGGTTTTTTTAATTTGGTGCCCAGGGTCGGACTCGAACCGACACACCTTGCGGCGGGGGATTTTGAGTCCCCTGCGTCTACCAATTTCGCCACCTGGGCTAGCGAAGAAGTCGTCATTATAGCGAGTTCTCGAATCTTGTAAAGCAGTAATTGAAAAAAAATTGGATTATTTTTATATTTGTTTGATTTTTAATGAATTAAACTTTTTACGTTTGATGGCTATCTAAATGGAAGGCAGATTTTAAAAACAAAAAAAGCAGTATTTATCTGCAAAAAGGGCTACATTTAATGTGTCAAACGCGTTAATATGAAGATGTTTTGTTTTTATATCGGCCGGGCGGTTGTTTGGCCTCACTTATTTGAAACGGTTTTGGAGAAAATTTATGCTTTCCGTTACACGAACTTTCCTACTCAGTGCTTTTGCGTTGGCTGCTCTGGCTGCTTGTCAGCCTAAAGAAGAGGCCAAAGAGGCTTCTTCGACACCTGCCGCTTCTGCTGCGCCTGCTGCTTCCGGTGAGTCTGCGCCCAAAGTGCAAGCGCGTGGTACCGATATGCGCAAAGAAGACATTGGCGGCGACTTTACATTGACCGATGGCGACGGCAAACCTTTCAGCCTGAGCGATTTAAAAGGCAAAGTGGTTATCCTGTCTTTCGGTTATACCCACTGTCCTGACGTGTGCCCGACCGAGTTGCTGACTTACAGCGACACTTTGAAACAATTGGGCGATCAGGCTAAAGATGTGAAAGTAGTATTTGTCAGCATCGACCCTGAGCGCGATACGCCTGAAGTAATCGGCAAATACGCCAAACAGTTCAACCCTGATTTTATCGGCCTGACGGCTACCGGCGATCAAAGCCTGCCTGTCATCAAACAGCAATACCGTGTGGTATCGGCTAAAGTTAACCAAAAAGAAGACAGCGAAAACTATTTGGTCGACCACTCTTCAGGTGCATATTTGATTGATAAAAACGGCGAAGTGGCGATTTTCTCGCCTTATGGCAGTGAGCCGGAAACGATTGCGGCTGATGTGAAAACATTATTGTAAAACCGTAGTTGAGGCCGTCTGAAATGGGTTGTGGATTTCAGACGGCCTTCTTGTTTTTGATACGGCAAAGGAGAAGAAAAAAATGACCGACACACTTTTAACGATTGCTTTATCCAAGGGGCGAATTTTTGAGGAAACCCTGCCGCTGTTGGCCGCTGCCGGTATTGTGCCTGCGGAAGAGCCGGAAAAATCGCGCAAGCTGATTATTGGTACGAATCATGACAATATCCGTTTGGTGATTGTACGCGCGACCGACGTGCCGACTTATGTGCAATATGGTGCAGCGGATTTCGGTATTGCCGGTAAGGACGTGCTGATCGAGCATGGCGGAGATGGCCTATATCAACCTTTGGATTTGCACATCGCCTCATGCCGCATGATGGTTGCGGTGAAAAAAGGTTTTGATTACGCTGCTGCGTCCAAACCCGGCAGCCGCTTGCGGATTGCCACCAAATATCCCGACATCGCCGCCGAACACTTTGCCGATAAGGGTGTGCATGTGGACATCATCAAACTTTACGGCTCGATGGAGCTTGCGCCTTTGGTCGGTTTGAGCGACGCGATTGTCGATTTGGTTTCCAGCGGCAATACGTTAAAGGCCAATGGTTTGGAAGCTGTGG
Organism: Neisseria sp. HMSC073G10; assembly: GCF_001812605.1. Lineage (NCBI taxonomy): Bacteria > Pseudomonadati > Pseudomonadota > Betaproteobacteria > Neisseriales > Neisseriaceae > Neisseria > Neisseria sp. HMSC073G10. The sequence continues at coordinate 12,207 of NZ_KV809534.1, forward strand.
AACATGTGGCTGATATTTCCAGCCGCTTGGTGGTCAACAAAGCGGCGTTGAAAACCAAATATGCGCTGTTGAATCCGATTATTCAGGCATTTGAAAATGCCGCTAAGGCCGTCTGAAAAGTTTTTGGCAAAAATTGTCTGCCAACCCAGTTTGAAAGCCCCGTCATGATGCAAAGCAAACCGACACTCGATACGATTCTTTCCCATCGTTCCATCCGCAGGTTTACTTCCGAACCGATTGCCGATGAAATCCTCGATACGCTGGTTCGTGCCGGACAGCAGGCTTCGACTTCCAACAACCTGCAATGCGTTTCCATCATTCGCGTATCGGATCTTGCGCTGAGGCAGGGGATACATGAAGCGGCTGGAAGCGCACCTTATATTGTCCATTGTGCGGAATTTTTATTGTTTTGCATCGATTTCTCCAAACACAAGGCAATGTTTCCCGATGCGCAAATTGATTGGGCGGAAGTCACCCTGATTGGCGCGGTCGATGCAGGCATTATGGCGCAAAACGTATTGCTTGCCGCAGAATCACTTGGGCTGGGCGGCGTGTATATCGGCGCGTTGCGCAATAATGCACAAAAAGTGTCGGACGTATTGAACCTGCCGGATTATTGCGTGCCTTTGGTGGGATTGTGTCTTGGTTATCCGGACCAAGACCCGCCGCTCAAACCGCGCCTGCCTAAGGAAATGGTCTATGCCGAAAACGCCTGTCCGAGCCTGAATGCCGAGGCGGTTGAAGCCTATAATCAGGCAGTGGCGGATTATTATGAGTTACGCAAGGGTAGCCCGATACCTTGGAAGGAATCGCTGGCCAAAACCTTGGGCAATCCTGTACGGCCGCATATGTTGGCGTTTTTGCAGAAAAAAGGTTTTTTTAAAAGATAATGTTCAGACGGCCTGTGTGTGACTGAGGCCGTCTGAAAACAATAGGAATGAAACAAGGAAGAGAGCAAACCATGAAGAAACTCGACACCCAATCCCCTGATTTTCAAGCCGAACTCAAAACACTGCTTGCTTTTGAAACCGCGCAAAACCCTGAAATCGACCGTATTGTTGCCGACATCTGTGCCGATGTTCAAAAACGCGGCGATGCGGCGCTGATTGAATACACCAACCGTTTTGACGGTACATCCGCTCAAACCATCGATGATTTAATCCTGACGCAAGATGATTTGCAGTCTGCGTTTGAGCGTTTGCCTGAAAACATTCAGACGGCCTTGAAAACGGCCGCGAGACGGGTGGAAAGCTACCATGAACACCAAAAAATGGAGTCGTGGACTTACGAAGACGAAGACGGCACGCTTTTGGGCCAACAGATTACGCCGCTTGACCGTGTCGGTATTTATGTTCCGGGCGGTAAAGCTGCTTATCCGAGTTCCGTCATCATGAACGCCATGCCTGCCCACGTTGCCGGTGTGAAAGAAATCATCATGGTCGTTCCCACTCCGAAAGGTGAGCGCAACGATATCGTGTTGGCGGCTGCTTTTGTGGCCGGTGTAACTAAAGTGTTTACGGTCGGCGGTGCGCAGGCGGTTGCGGCTTTGGCCTATGGTACGGAATCTGTGCCTCAAGTCGATAAGATTACCGGTCCGGGCAATGCTTTTGTCGCTGCGGCCAAACGACGCGTGTTCGGCGTGGTCGGTATCGATATGGTGGCAGGGCCGTCTGAAATTTTGGTGATTGCCGATGGTACGACACCTGCCGATTGGGTGGCCATGGATTTGTTCAGTCAGGCGGAACACGATGAAATTGCACAAGCGATTTTGATCGGTACTTCTCAAGCGTATTTGGACGAAGTTCAGACGGCCATGAACCGCCTGATTGAAACCATGCCTCGCCGTGCGATTATTGAAGCTTCATTGGGCAACCGCGGCGCAATGATTTTGGCTAAAGACTTGGACGAAGCCTGCGAAATCGCCAACTATATTTCTCCCGAACACTTGGAGCTGTCGGTCGAGAATCCGCAAGAGTGGGCGAAAAAAATCCGCCATGCCGGCGCGATTTTCATGGGACGCTATACCAGTGAAAGCCTTGGCGACTATTGCGCAGGGCCCAACCACGTTTTGCCGACCAGCCGCACGGCGCGTTTCTCTTCTCCTTTGGGAACATATGATTTCCAAAAACGCTCCAGTCTGATTCAGGTTTCAGAACAAGGGGCGCAGAAGTTGGGCAAAACCGCCAGCGTGTTGGCGCATGGCGAAAGCTTGACCGCGCACGCCAGAGCGGCTGAGTTCCGTTTGAAAGACTGAGTGAAACGTTTAAGTCGTAAGAAATCAAAAAAGGGCATCTAAACAGATGCCCTTTTTATTGTGATGAAGATTTTAGCTGAGAAGGCGTCAGGCCGTCTGAAAACAGGTTTAACGGTTTTTCAGCCAGTCATTACGCATTTGTGCGGCTTCTTCAAAATAGCGGTAAAGCTCGGTTTTGTTGCCGTCTGAAAGGAGCTGTTCCAATTTGGATAATTGCTCTTTCAAATCGCTGGTCAGTTTGAGCAGGGCAGGGCGGTTGGCCATGCAGATGTCTGTCCAAACGGCAGGATGGCTGGAAGCGATGCGGGTAAAGTCACGAAAGCCGGTGGCGGCATAGGGGAGGTAGTCTTTGCCGTGCGGATGGTCAACCAAAGCGTGGACATAGGTAAAGGCGGCCAAGTGTGGCAAGTGGGAAACGGCGGCAAAAATATTGTCGTGTTCTTCGGCGCTCATGGTCGAAATTTGCGAACCAACCGCCTGCCACAGGCTTTTCAGCCGTCTCAGGCCGTCTGAAGCCTCTTGGCCGTGTAGCGTAATAATCAGGCGGCTGTTTTGAAACAAACCGCAACGCGCGGATTTTGCCCCGCTTTGATCGGAGCCGGCAATCGGGTGGGCGGCAAAACATTGCGGCAGGCGGTTGGATAAGTGGGTGCGGAAGGCATTGAGTGCCGATTGTTTGGTGCTGCCGACATCGGAAACGCAGGCGGTGTCTTTTAAGAAGGGCTTGATGTCGCGGCATACGTCAGGTAGGACGGAGACAGGCGTGGCAATCAAAACCAAATCGGCATTGCTAATGCTTTCGGCGCAAATATTCGGATAGGCATGATCGATGATGCCGCATTCGAGTGCGTAATTGAGGTTGTCGGCATTGGTGTCGATACCGGTAACGGTTTGCACCAGTCCCAAGCGTTTAAGGTCGAGCATGAACGAGCCGCCGATTAAACCGACACCGATAAGGGTAATGTGGGGGAAAAAGGCGGAAGTGTTCATGGTTTGGATCCGGTACAAGTGGAAAAGCTTATTTTAATCTGTCATCGAGGCCGTCTGAAAGATGGAATCAAGGTTTCAGACGGCCTTTTTTATGGTCGAATTTTCATGATTTAGGCATAGAAAACTCCGTTTAGTAGGAGCATGTAACCGATTATCAGATTTTCATACACTAAAATAATCATCTGAATTAGTATAACGTCTTAAAGTAAGTAATTGGTATCTTAAAGTAAATTATTACATCATATTTTATTTTGATTGATATCGAATAAAATAACTCACTCAGAAAGAAGGAATTTATGAGTTTTTCACAAACCGAATTAGTCAACGCAATGCGTTTGCTTTCTACCCGTCTGCCGCAATTTCCGGAGCAGCAAAACCAAGTATCCCGTATGTTGCGCATCGTAACCGAACGTTTGAGCAGCCATTTGAACGAAAACCTGAAAGCATTCGGCATCAATGAAAACCTGTGGTTTTCCCTGATGGCGGTTTACGTCAGCCCGAACAGCGAAATCCTGCCTTCGCGCTTGAGCGACCTGATGGACTTGACGCGCACCAGTGCGACACGCCTGTCGGACGATATGGTTGAGCGCGGCTGGGTAGAGCGTTATATCAATCAGAAAGATCGTCGTCAGATTGTGCTAAAATTGACCCCTTCGGGTGAGACCTTCATCCACGAAGTATGGCCGCAAATTGCCCGTCAGAGCGGCCAGGCGTGGGAAGATTTCACGAAAGAGGATTACGATACGCTGCAACACCTGTTGGGTAAACTGTTGAACCGTTTGGGCAATTAACAACAGACGGCCTGAAGGTCTGCGGCAGACACACATAAACGGAGTCTGTATGAAATTAGGTTTGGTCAAATCAAGCGTGTGCGTTGCCGCTGTTTCGCTGTTGGCGGCATGTGCGCCGTTCGGCAAACAGTCGCCTTTGGATGAGACAACAGCCTATCCGCTGCCGCAAGGCCAATCTGCCGCTACTGCCCAAGACGGCTGGTGGATGAAGCTGAAAGATAAAAAATTAAACAATTTGATTGCTTCTGCCATTCAGACATCTACCAATCTGCGTGTCGTCAAGGCAAGGTTTGAGCAGGCTCAGGCGCAGCTGGGCGTTGTAGGAGCCGCAAACAAACCGCAAGTCGGCTTGGGTGTAACCGGTATCGGTACCTATGTTTCACCCAAACCTCAAGCTGGTATGGTCGATACTGACCATACATTGGTTTTGGCGCACGCAGCCTTACAAGGCAGTTTGGTTTTCGACTTTTGGGGTAAAAACCGAGAGCAGATTCAAGCTGTTTTAGGAAAAAGCAGGGCTGCGGTGTATGAAGCTCATCATATCCGCACCGAGTTGGCTCACGCCGTTGCCGCCCAATATTTTGCGTGGCAGATGGCGACAGAACAATTGGCTTTGTTGGATACGCGTATAGAGCTGGCGGATAAAGCATTGAAACTGATGCAACAACGCGTTAAAGCGCAGCTGGCTCCTGCCGATGCCTTGCACGCTCTGGAAATGGCGCAACAGCAATTACAGCTTGAAAAATCGGCATGGACTCAGAAAAATGAGAAAATCCGCAACAGTCTGGCTGTATTGACTGGCCGTGTACCGGGTGTATTAAATGGACAGATTCCGGAAAAAATGGCGGCTGTGCCGTCATCGCCGGTTAGCCGTATTGAGGCGGATTTGCTGGCGGCCCGCCCCGATATCGCGGCGCAAAAAGCCTTGCTTGAGGAGAAATGGCATATCGTCAAATCGACCGAAGCAGAGTTTTACCCGAATATCGAGTTGAAAGTTTTGGCAGGTATGACGCACATTGATGCGTTCAATCTGATTCGCGGACGGACTTCCGGTATGTTGGGCATTGTTCCGGCTTTGAATCTGCCATTGTTTACTTCTGGGGCGTTGCAATCCAAATTGGCGGGTAAACGTGCCCAGTATAACGAGCAGGTTGCCGTGTATGACCAAACTGTTTTGAATGCCATGCGTTCGGCGGCAGATGCCGTAGTCGACTATCAAAGCCTGAAAAGCAGACAAGATACTTGGAATAAGATGGTCAATATCGCCGATAAATCTGTACAAAATGCGAAAGGACGTGTTCGTGCAGGTTTGGATAACGGCTTGACCGCTTTGCAAAAACAAGACGAAGCTGCGCGTACAAAAATGTCGGCGGTTCAATACCATGCAGAATATCTGACAGCTTGGAGTAACCTCAATGCCCAGTTGGGCGGAGGCTTTAAATTAAATAAGAAATAAACGTTTTATTAAAACGTAGGCCGTCTGAAAGTGATTTCAGACGGCCTTTTGCTTACCTTATTTACATTTGCTACCGGAAGAAATTATTGTAATGAATAGAGTGTAACTATAGAATATGAACCTTTAGCGCGTTAAACGCGCGTATTGGGGACTGATGGTATAAGTCAGCGCCCAGCAAGACAATAATATCGTTATCACATGTGCAGAATTAAAGTTAGGACTTATGGATACTCAATCGGAAAAAAATAATGTCCAAAAAGAACCGGAAGTAGTCGCTTCCGGCGCTAAAACGCATCGCAAACGCAATTTGGTTATCGTTACACTCCTATTCTTTATTGCGGCAGCAGGAGTCGCTTTGGCGTATTTCCTGTTTTGGCAGCATGAAGAAGAAACGGAAGATGCTTATGTGGCCGGTCATTTGGTGATGATTACGCCGCAGGTGAACGGCACGGTGCGCAAAGTCATGTATGACGATACGGATGTTGTGAAAAAAGGTGATGTGTTGGTGGCTTTGGACGACAGCGATTTTCAGCTGGCATACGATCGCGCGCAAAATGAATTGATTCAGGCCATCCGTCAAAACAAACAGCAAACTGCGGTCAATTCAAAAGCCAAAGCGCAAGTGTTGTTACGCAAAGCCGATTTGGCCCGTGCGCAAGCCGATTTGCGCCGCCGCGAATCTTTGGCGGGTACGGAAGCGGTTTCCGGAGAAGAACTCAGCCATGCCCGTGCCGCTGTGGTTCAGGCTCAGGCTGCATTGAAAGCGGTTGAGGCGGAAGAAGTTTCTGCTCAGGCAGCGTTGGGCAGTAATATTCCTCTGCGCCAACAACCGGCAGTTCAGACGGCCATCAGCCACATCAAAGACGCTTGGTTGAATTTGCAACGTACGCAAATCCGTTCGCCGATTAGCGGCCAAATTGCCAAACGCAATGTCCAAGTCGGCCAACGTATCGTGCAAGGTACGCCGATGATGGCTGTTGTGCCTCTGTCTGAATTGTGGGTGGATGCCAACTTTAAAGAATCGCAACTGCGCAAAATGAAAATCGGCCAGCCTGTTGAAATGACAGCCGATTTGTACGGCAGTAAAGTGGTTTACCATGGCAAGGTAATGGGCTTGTCGGCCGGTACGGGCAGTGCGTTCTCATTACTGCCGGCACAAAACGCAACGGGCAACTGGATTAAAGTTGTGCAACGTGTACCGGTGCGTATCAGTTTGGATGCTAAAGAATTGCAACAAAATCCGCTCCGTGTCGGTTTGTCGATGACTGTTAAAGTCGATATTGCCGAGAAGGGCAGCGGTAAAGCCATGACTGCCGAAGCGGAACGAAATACTGCCTTGCCGGAAACGGAAAGTGTGGATTGGAAAGCCGCCGATGCTTTAGTCGATAAAATCTTCGAGCAATACGCAAAATAATCTTTTCAGACGGCCTGAGTCTTTTATTGAAGGCTCAGGCCGTCTGAAATATTGATTCTCTTCAATCGACCGCTTTGGCGGTTGTCTTATAGTTTATAAATATGAATTATCCGCCTTTACAAGGGTTTAAGCTGGTGTTGGCAACTTTGGCGCTCAGCTTGGCCGTATTTATGGAAGTCTTGGACAGCACCATCGCCAACGTTGCCGTGCCTGTTATTGCAGGGGATTTGGGTGCGGCTACCACGCAGGGAACTTGGGTGATTACCTCATTTGCCGTAGCCAATGCCATCTCTGTTCCCTTGACAGGTTTTTTGGCCAAGCGGTTCGGCGAGGTCAAAATCTTTATCGCCGCTGTGATCGGGTTTGTCGTAACGTCATGGCTGTGTGGCATTGCACATAATCTTCAAGCCTTGGTTTTTTTCCGTGTATTGCAAGGCTTCATCGCCGGGCCATTGATTCCCTTGTCCCAAAGCCTGTTGATGGCTTCCTATCCGCCTGAAAAACGAACATTGGCACTGGCATTATGGGCAATGACCGTCGTTGTTGCTCCTGTATTGGGGCCGATTTTGGGCGGTTGGATCTCGGACAACTGGCATTGGGGATGGATTTTCTTTATCAATATCCCGATCGGGATTTTGTCTGCAACTATTGCTTGGAAGCAGCTTCGACACAGGGAAACTGAAATCGTCAGGGCGCCAATCGATTATGTCGGGCTGGTGTTGATGATTGTCGGTGTCGGTGCATTGCAAATGATGCTTGATAGAGGTAAGGAATTGGACTGGTTTGCCTCGGGAGAGATTATCGTTTTGGGTGTTACCGCTTTGGTGTTCCTAACATATTTTATTGTTTGGGAGCTGGGCGAGAAATACCCGATTGTCGATTTATCATTGTTTAAAAATAGAAACTTCACGATAGGCGTTGTTGCCACATCGTTGGGCTTTATGGTCTATATGGGCACATTGACTCTGCTGCCTTTAGTGTTGCAATCAAATCTCGGCTATACCGCTACTTGGGCAGGTTTGGCTGCTGCGCCGGTGGGTTTTTTGCCGATTATTCTGTCGCCGATTATCGGTAAGTTTGGTAATCGCGTCGATATGCGCCTGTTTGTCAGCGCCAGCTTCTTGGTGTTTGCCTACACATTCCATTGGCGAACCGATTTCTATGCCGGCATGGATATGAGCAACGTCGTTTGGCCGCAGTTTTGGCAGGGTTTAGGCGTAGCCATGTTCTTCCTGCCTTTGACCAGTATCACGCTGTCGCATATGAAAGGCAACCAAATTGCCTCAGCCAGTAGCCTGTCTAACTTCTTGCGTGTCTTTATGGGCGGTGTAGGAGTGTCCGTTGTCAGCACTATGTGGGAACGGCGCGAAGCTCTGCACCATACTCAACTGACCGAACATATTAATTCATTGTCCTCAATCAGCAACCAATCTATTCAAGGCATGATGGCCAATGGCCTGAGCAAAGAACAAGCCCTGGCTGCGATAAATAGTACCATTTCCCAACAAGGCTTTATTATTGGTTCAAATGAAATCTTCTTGGCAGGCAGCATCATATTTATCAGCATGATTCCCATTATTTGGCTGGCAAGACCTCCGTTTAGCGGTTCCGGCGGGGGAGGGCATTAGATAAAAGGCCGTCTGAATTTCAGACGGCCTTTTATCTATTATATTATTTAAAACTCAATAGCAGGTCCCTAAATGCATTTGGATCTTTAATAAACGTCATTTCTCCTGATTGAGGGAAATGGAAATCAAGTAGGCGAGATACCCAGAAACGAATACATCCGGCTCTTTGTGCAGTAGGAAAATACGCGTGTTCTTCATCAGATAATGGACGTACGCTTTCATAGCCATGGATAAAGGCATCATAAAGGACAGGGTCTAATTTGTTATCAGCTGTTCGTGCCCAATCGTTAACCGCAATTGCCAGGTCGTACATGAAATTACCGTTACACGCATAATAGAAGTCGATAAAGCCGGAAACTTCATCTCCATTAAGCAATACGTTGTCCTTAAATAAATCGGCATGGATAATACCGGAAGGTAAATGCTCTCCTAGATTTTCATCTAAAGCTGCAATTTCAGATTGAAGCAGTGCAGCATCCTCAGAATCTAAAACAGGCAGCAACTGAGTGCAGGCATCGCGCCACCAGTCATCATAACGAGGATTTTTCATTTTTAAAGGAAAGTCTTGGCCGGCTAAATGCATTTTGGCCAGCATAGCACCGGTATGGAAGCATTGAGCTTCAGTTGGCCAGCCGGTATCGGAGCCATTCAAACAAGTAACCAAACAAGCCGGTTTTCCGGCCAAAATAGAATGCAGTCCGCCATCTTTACGAGCAATCGGAGCAGCGCAGGCAACACCATTCAGACTCAAATGCTGGTTGAGTTCTAAAAAGAAAGGCAGTTCATCTGATTTTAAAACCTCAAAAACAGTCAAGACATAACGACCGGTTGAAGTTGTCAAAAAATAATTACTATTAGTAATTCCTTGAGCAATCCCCTGCAAAGAAACAAAATCTCCCAAATCATATTGCAGAAGGAAGTCACGCATTTGAGCGTCGGAAACACTTGTATAGACAGACATAGCAAACTCGAGGCTGATATAAAGGATCAAAGAAACATCATACCAAAAAACAAGCGGCAACAATATAAATTAAAGCGAAGGTCAAATTCAAAAGGCCGTCTGAAAGAGCAATTCAGACGGC
>NZ_KV809535.1:0-1999 GCF_001812605.1 Neisseria sp. HMSC073G10
GGGATTTTGGGGAATTTTGCAAAGGTCTCAGATTTTGTAACACAATGAAGTTAAAAAGTATTTTATCAATCAGCCTGATGATGACGGTTTGTCCGTCATGGGCTTTGGATTTCGGGCGTATTCCTGAAAATGAAATTTCCGTTTATGTGCAGGAATTGGACAGCGGTAAAGTGATTGCCGAACACCGTGCCGATGAATTGCGCAATCCTGCTTCGACGATGAAGCTGGTAACGGCGTTTACCGCGTTTCGTATGTTGGGCGGCGATTATCGTTGGAAAACCGAGTTTAAAACCAACGGCCTAATCAAAGGCGATACGCTGAAAGGCAATGTGTATTGGGTGGGGAGCGGCGATCCTGTGTTTGACCAGCATGATCTGGTGCAAATGCAGCAACAGATGCGCGATAAGGGCATACGCCATATTGACGGACATCTGATACTCGACCGCAGCCTGTGGGGCGATGTGAAGAATCCGGATGATTTTGCTTCCGATTCTGCCGAAAGCTTTATGACACCGCCCGATCCCAATATGTTGGCGTATAAAACCGTTGAACTGCGTGCTGAAAAAGAAGAAGACGGAAGCTTGGTCATCCGTACCAACCCGCCGCTGCCGAATCTGAACATTCAAAACAAATTGACGCTTGAAGATAAGGAAGGGAAGTGCAGTGTTTTAAAAAACCACATGAAGACTTCCTATAAAAACAATACGCTGACCGTATCGGGCAAGCTGCCGGAAAGCTGCTTGGGCAAAGAGCTGTATCTGAATATGTACAGTATGAAAGAATTTGTCGGCAAAAGTTTTGTGAACCAATGGCGTCAACAAGACGGCACGGTTTCAGACGGCCTGACGACAGGTGTCGCTCCTCATGATGCGCATGTGTTGGCAAGCCATCTCTCCAAACCGCTTACCGATATTCTCACCGATATGAACAAGCATTCCAATAATCTGATTGCCCGTTCGGTTTTCCTTAAATTTGCCGGAAACATGTCTGATTACAAGCTGGCGCAGACTAAGGCCGCCTCTATCGTAAAAAGCGAGCTGACGGTTGCCGGTATTAATACGGAAGGGCTGGTGTTGGAAAACGGCTCAGGCCTGTCCCGCGTAGAACGGCTCAATGCGCGAATGATGGCGCAAATGTTGGAAAAAGCCTACTTCAGCCCGTTTAAAAACGAGTTTATCAGTACGCTGCCGATTGCCGGTAAAGACGGCACGCTTAAAACACGCTTGAAACAGCCCGGTGAAAACCTGCGCCTCAAAACCGGTACACTCAAAGATGTCCGCGCACTGGCTGGGTATTGGTTGGGCGAAAAGCCGTTGTTGGTTGTCGTCATTATCAACAGCCAAAAGTCAACCGATTATTTACGCGACTTGGATAAGCTGGTGTCTAAAATTGTTCAGCCCGGTGGCGAACATTGGATTGATGCTAAGGCTTCCTGCATGATTAGGTATCAGGCTTGATAAGCTAAAAAAGGCCGTCTGAAAATGCATTGACGTTTTCAGACGGCCTTTGTGTAAGAAGGGGAGGCAAGTATTTATGTCTATTTTGAATAGATGATATAGGGATTTGATGAATAAGCGTTTGGTGTGAATCCGCTTGAGATGGATGGTCTTTCAGGATTTAAACCATATGTCTGCTTTATTGTGTTGTCCTGTTTATATTATTTAAATAGCTGGATTTTTTATAAAAAGGCATAGGGTGCAGACGAAAAAATACCGGTAAAAACCGGTATTTTTTATTTTTAACTTGATGGCGCGGCGGACGGGGCTCGAACCCGCGACCCCCGGCGTGACAGGCCGGTACTCTAACCAACTGAGCTACCACCGCGCATTCATTGTCAGAGACAATGAAAAGGAAAGTGGTGGGTGATGACGGAGTCGAACCGCCGACATTCTGCTTGTAAGGCAGACGCTCTACCAACTGAGCTAATCACCCGAAAAAGGGAGATACTGAAGAATCAGTATTTTAAAATAATGGCGCGGCGGACGGGGCTCGAACCCGC
>NZ_KV809535.1:2099-135975 GCF_001812605.1 Neisseria sp. HMSC073G10
AAGGCAGACGCTCTACCAACTGAGCTAATCACCCATGCGCAAAATTGCGAAGACGCTATTAAACCAAAAAATCCTGATGCGCGCAAGATTTATTTGCCGATAATTAGATATCTCCCTGCAAGCACCAGTTTTCAAAGGAAATAATTTCTTCCTGTTTGCCTGCGACAACCAAAATGTCGCCGGTTTCCAGAACGAAATCAGGGTCAAGGTCTTGGATTTTTCCGGTGTTGCGGCGGATAAACAATAGTTTCAGATAATGTGCTGCCAATGGCAATTCACGGATGGTTTTGCCGATGGCGTGTGCCTCGCCGTGCAATGGGAAAGCATGGCGGCAGACGGCCTTGCTGTCTTCGTCGGAGAAGCTGTCATCATCACTGCCGACAAACAAGTCTTGCAAAGATGCATAGCGGCTGTGACGGATGTGGGTTATGGTTTGATAAACATGGTTGTAAGAGAGACCGTGGCCCAACATGGCATAGCTTGCCAGCACCAGGCTGGTTTCTTTGGTATCGGAAACGGTTTCTTCTGCCCCCATTTCGGTAAAGGTTTTGACGTAATCGTCATTGGTGGCTCGAACATAAACCGGCATGCTCGGATGCATGGACATGATGTTGCCGAGAACATGTTGGGTTTCATGCATATTGTTCAGCGTGATGACCACCATTTTGGCGCGTCCCAAGCCGGCGGCTTCCAAGACTTCACGGCGTTTGGCATCGCCAAAGGAAACCGGTTCGCCTGCGTTGCGTGCCACTTGTACGCGGGCAATATCCAAGTCAAGGGCAAAGTAGGGGATGCCTTCTTGCGCCAATACACGGGCAACCGATTGACCGCCGCGTCCGAAACCGATAATCAGGACGTGTTCGGATTTGCTCATGGTTTCCACCAGCATGGAGTGTAAGTCCAAGGCTTTCATGTCCCAGTCGGATTTAACGAAGCGGCTGACGATGGCATCGCTGCTGTCCAAGATAAATGGCGCAGCAATCATGGAAAGCAAGACGGCAGCAGTGGCTGCTTGTTCCAATTCGGGCGAAACCATATTGATTTTGCTGGAAATAGCCAGCATCACGAAGCCGAACTCGCCGCCTTGCGCCAAATAAAGCGCACTTTTGAGGCTGTCGCCCACAGGATTTTTCATGCGCAAAGCGATGATGAAGACGACCAGTGCTTTCAAGACCAACAGGATTGCCAATAAAATCAGGATTTGCTGCCAGTTGCCGATCAGCGCCTGAATATCTAGCTTCATACCGACGGTAATAAAGAAGAAGCCCAGCAGGATATCGCGGAATGGACGGATGTCGTCTTCTACCTGAATACGGTATTCGGTTTCGGAAAGCAGCATACCGGCGACGAATGCGCCCAATGCCATAGACAGGCCTTCAAGCTCTGTCAGATAGGCTACGCCCAAAGTAACCAGCAAAACGTTGATCATGAAGAGTTCGGACGATTTGCGTTTGGCAACCAGTCTGAACCAGCGCGACATCACTCGACTGCCGACAACGAATAAAATGCCCAAGGTCAGCAACATTTTCAAACCGGCCAAGCCCAGCTCTACCCACAAGTTGCCTTCGCTGCCGCCAGCAAGTGCCGGAATCAGAATCATCAGCGGTACCACGGCAATATCTTGCATCAGCAAAACGCCCATGGCCATTTGTCCATGCGGCTGACCCAGCTCGGTTTTCTCCGACAGAATGCGGCTGACGATGGCGGTGGACGACATGGTCAGTGCACCCGCAGTGGCAAACGCCCAGTTAAACGGCGTGCCCATTGCCATCAAAATGCCCATAATCGAGAGCATGGTAATGATGACTTGTAAACCGCCCAAGCCGAATACGAGGCGGCGCATGGCTTTGAGTTTGGGTAGGGAGAATTCGAGACCGATGCTGAACATCAAGAACACAATGCCGATTTCGCCCAAATAGTCGGTAGCGTGGCTTTGCGGAATCAGTTTGAACATACCCGGACCGGCAATAAAACCGACCAAAAGATAACCGAGCATGGAAGGAATGTTGAACTTGCGACAGCAGATAACCGTAATGACGGAAACCAACAGGACAATGACAATGGGACCGAGGGAGAATTCGTGCATAGAGTGGGCGGCCTTTCGTTAAAAGTAGCTATTGTTATATAGGCCGTCTGAAACACGTCGAAAACCGACAGCAAACCCAAATAAAAACGCACAGAATGAACTTCATTTCTGCGATTTGATTTCCCGTATCATGCTTATTTGGACTTACTGTTTCGAGCGTTATCTAACGGATTATTAAGATTATATCAAGATAGAATGTAAAGTAGTGTTTTGATTGAAAAAAAGGGCCGTCTGAAATATTCAGACGGCCTTTAAATAAACAAACGGGTTAAGGCATCAACATGCCGCCGTTGACATGAAGTGTCTGACCGGTAATGTATTTTGCCTGATCAGAAGCCAAGAACAAGACTGCATCGGCAATATCTTGCGCTTCACCGAATTTGCCCAAAGAAGTTTGCGCTTCAAAGGTTTTGCGGGTTTCTTCCGGCAGGGCGCGGGTCATATCGGTGTCGATAAAGCCGGGGGCGACGCAGTTGACGGTAATGCCGCGGCTGCCGACTTCACGCGCCATAGATTTGGAGAAGCCGATTAAGCCTGCTTTTGCGGCCGCATAGTTGGTTTGGCCGGCATTGCCCATCACGCCGACAACGGAAGTAATGTTAATGATGCGGCCGGCACGTTGTTTCATCATGCCGCGCAATACCGCTTTGGAGGCGCGGAACACAGATTTGAGGTTAACCTGCATGATGTCGTCCCACTCTTCCTCTTTCATGCGCATCAGGAGGTTGTCGCGGGTAATGCCGGCGTTGTTGACCAAAATATCCAGTTTACCGAATTCTTTCTCGATGTCGGCAATCAGGTTTTCGATGGTTTCAGGCTCGGCAGAATTCAATGCACGGCCTTCGCCGCCCCATTGTGCCAAGCGTTCACCGATTGCAGCCGCACCGCTCTCACTGGTGGCTGTGCCGATAACTTTTGCACCGGCCGCAGCCAAAGTATCGGCAATCGCCGCACCAATACCGCGAGAAGCGCCGGTTACCAAAGCGATTTTGCCGCTCAAATCTTGTGTACTCATGTTTTATTCCTTAATTGCGATTGGGAAAAATGGTTTCAGACGGCCTTATTTACCTAGGGAGGGTGCTTGATACCGTCGTTTGTTGATTCTGCGTAATAAATATTCTTTGTAGTATGCCCATGCTTGCTTTTTTTGTCCTTGTTTCCAAAGTCGTTTGGCTGCTTGTCTAAATTTCCTTTTAGGATTTGGAAAGGGCAACCAAGTTGATAGAGGTTGTTCTAGATATCCGTTATTCCATGGGGAATTCTTAAAATATTGATCATATGCGGGGTGGAAGCCTAATTGATGCCACGGTTTGATATGGCCAACAAAATGGACTAAGCGGATATTGTTGGGATTGTCGATTAATTCACTGTATTTTTGATGCCAATGTATCCAGTTAAAGTTTTCTGAAAGCCAGTGTACATGACCTATACAGGCTAAATTCAAAATATCTTGGTCTGGACAGGAGAGTTTAAAATTCTGTTTTTCTACGGCTTGCATTTTTTCAGACAAAATTTTATCTATTGCCATATCATTCCATTTGTCAATATTGAATAGAATGACCCCAGAGTTGAAATAAGGCTCAGTATCTGTAAAACCAAATTGATTGAGTTGTTTTATATATGCTCTGTATAAGATTGCATCAGGTACGGCAGCAATCAAAGAATTTGAAATGTCGATTTCAAATAAATCATCAATGTTGCCCAAGCACAGTACATCAGTATCTAAATAAAGCGCAGTATGAGCAATACCTTTTAATAAGCAAGGGATACTCATACGGTAATACATAGCGATAGTAAAATAATGGGTAGTCTGCAGGGTAGAAAAGTATTCTGTATTTAAATGGTAAACGCTTATTGAGTAGTTTTGATTTGATGTTTCAATTTGATTAAAAATATTAAAATCATAACCTTCTGAACCGCTAACTAACAAATGAAAATGTATTGGGCTGGTATTGTTTTGCAATACAGAAAGTAACGCAGTGCCGATGTGTTTGATATAGTTTTGATCAGCTGCATAAACAATATGTTTCGGCTGTTCAATGAATTCTCGTTTGCGGATATGAACGGTTTCTAATACTAATTTTTCTCGATTAAACATTTAAATTCTCCACAACTTCTCTATCGATTTCAGGTAATCCGATAGGGATATTCGGTTCAATATCAAATGCGCAGCTGATCCAGTTGCTGAAGCTGTATTTGTGTTTTAGGCCGGGGGCAAGCGGTACGTACGGCAAGGTCAGGAAGGCTTTGAGTTCGTCAAGGTTGCTTCCATTCCAGTAGAACATATTGTTCGGGTGATAAAAATCGTAATGTACGATGGTCGGATTGGTCGTAATCAGTTTTTTGTCTAAACCGATCGCTTCGAAAATCCGCAAAGAGAGGCCGTAGTGCTTGCGGTTGAGGAAATCTACCAATACGGAGGATTTGGCCGCTTCTTCTAAGTTTTGACGATAGGAGAGGGCGTTTTCAAATGAGAAGAACTCGACTTCGGGAATGCCTAAAGCCGCTTTTTCTTCTTCGATTTTCTTACTGGCCAAGCGGAAATCTATTTCTAAACCGATTGAACGCGCAGCTTCGCAAAATGCACGGATGTCATTGTTGCGGTCGGCAGCGTACGAGCCGATAAACAAGATTTTGTTTTGCGGGTTTTCAGACGGCCTGAAGCTATCAAAGTAGAAGCTGGTGGTTGGAAAGAGTTTTTCGGTGTATTCAGGGTGTTTGCCTTGGTCAAATGGATCGAAAAAGTAAAATTTGTCGAAAAATTCGATGTTGTCGAAGTCTTCTTTTAAGAAGGTCAGGGCTTCCCAGTTGTAATACACCATCAATTTTGAATGCGCTCTGAGCTTGGCGATGAAGTCTTTCGGATAGGCCCCCAGCCAAATCATGAAGCAATAATCCGCTTGTTCGGGATGTTCGCTTAACAGGGTATTGAGGCGTTCTTCTACGGCGCGGAACATAGTCCGTTTTTTGAAGTCTTTTTGTCCAAGAATATTTCGATACCAGATTTTTTTCAGCCGTTGAAATACATTTTTGTATTTGAACTCTTTTTCTTCATAGGTCAGGGACAGCACTTCAAATCCGCATTTCTCCAAGTTCTCAATAATGAGTTCGTGGATTTTGAAGAGTTCCGGCATGGCGAGAATGACTTTTTTCTTACTCATAATGTATTTAATGTAATATTTTGTCAGGCAGGGGTATTTGCCATAGGCAATAGGGTTAATCAATGCCGAGCAGGCGGTTTAGCCATTGTGTAAACGAATAATAGGCTTTGATTTCAGGGGCAGGTTGCTGATACGGACGTGCCAAAAATTCAGGCAATGCGTCTAAATTACCGCCGTCCCATACGAACACGCGGTCCGGGTGGTATAGGTCGGTTTCCAAGATATGTTTGTTGGTGGTAATCAGTTTTTTATCGAAACGCAACGCATCGAAGATACGGAATGATAAGCCGTAATGTTCGAATTGTGCAAAGTCGACAACCGCACCGCAACTTTGCACTTGGCTGAGATTTTCTTCAAAGCTGAGTATGCTGTTGCGGTCAAGATAGCGGATGCCGTTGTGTCCGAAGGCTTTTTCAGCCCTGTCGTCTTTGCAGTAGATATGAAAATCCAAGGGTAGGTTGAGGCGTTCGGTTTCTTGGATAAAACGTTTGGTTTGCTCTTCGCGCCTGAGTTCGTAGCCGCCTAAAAAGTAGAGTTTGTTGGTGGGGGCATATTTCGCCACGGGAAAGTCAAAGTAAAAATTGGTGGTGGCTTTGAAACGGCATTGTGGATATTTTTGAATATCGTCGGGATCGAAAACCCAGCATTGGTCAAAATAATCCAAATATTCAATAATATCTGGAAAACGACCTACGCCATCCCATTGATAATTCACACAAACATTGCTGTGTTCGCGGATGGTGGCGATGATTTCTTTGGGGTAAATATTGGCACGGATACAGAGCGCATAATCGGCTTTTTTGCCGTTTAGTGAGGCCAGTTTTTGCTGAATGTCGTCGAGGTGGCGGCTGTATTTGAGGTATTTTTTATAGTTGCCGTCTTTGGTGATGTGTTTGTGGTAGAGTTTTTTGAGTCTGCTGCCCAAGTTCGGGTAATAGGAATCTCGGTCGTCATAGCACAGATTAATGACATCAAAACCAAGAAAACGCAGATTTTTTTCGATACATTGATCCAGTCCGTACATGTAGGGAACGGCAAGAATAATGGTTTTTTTCATAATGTATTCGGATTGGGGTGGGCTGATTTTTCAGACGGCCTTGCCTGACAGGATAAGGCCGTCTGAAAACATTTTAGTGAGCTTCGATAAATGCCGCCACTTGGTCGGCATTGGTCAATGCGCTGCACGCGGCTTCTTTGTTGATGCGTTTGGCGAGACCTGCGAGGACTTTGCCGGGACCGCATTCGGCTGATTCGGTAATGCCTTCGGAAACAAGCGCGTTGACGGTTTCTGTCCAGCGCACCGGGCTGTACAGTTGGCGTACCAGGGCATCTTTGATTTTGTCGGCATCATCGTAAGAGGCAACATCGGCGTTATGGATGACACGGATTTGCGGTTGTTTGATGGTGATGTCTTTCAATGCTTCGGCAAGTTTTTCCGCTGCAGGCTTCATGAGGCTACAATGTGAGGGAACAGAAACAGGCAGCAGCAGGGCGCGTTTGGCTCCGGCTTCTTTGGCGGCGGCCATGGCGCGTTCGACTGCAGCAGTGTTGCCGGCAATCACGACTTGGCCTGGGGAGTTGAAGTTAACGGCTTCAACGACTTCGCCTTGTGCAGCTTCGGCACAAATGGCTTTCACTTGTTCGTCTTCCAAACCCAAAATAGCGGCCATTGCGCCTACGCCTTGTGGTACGGCAGATTGCATGAGTTCGGCGCGCAGACGAACCAGTTTGACCGCGTCTGCGAAATCCAATGCACCGGCAGCGACGAGGGCGGTGTATTCGCCGAGGCTGTGGCCTGCAACAACGGAAGGGATTTTACCGCCGGCTTCTAAGTAGGCGCGGTAGGTGGCAATGCCGGCAGCCAGCATGATGGGTTGGGTGTTGACGGTTTGTCCGATTAATTCGGCATCTTCGCCGTTAATCATTGCCCACAGGTCTTGACCCAATACGGCGGAAGCTTCGTCAAATGTGGCTTTAACGATGGCTTGCTCGGCAAAGCCGTTCATCATGCCTAGGCTTTGTGAGCCTTGTCCGGGGAAAAAGAATGCGAAAGACATGGTAATTCCTTATTGGTTTGAATGTTTGAGGGTGTCCGCCAGCAGAAGGAGGGTGGCGACAGTATTGGTTGCAGCGGTCAGTCGGAAGATGCGGACAAAACTGAGTTTGCTGGTTTTATGCCGGAATGCGAGGCTGCCGCAATAACCGCCCGGCCAGCAGCCAAGCAGATTGAGCAGATGCAATTTTGCTTCGGGTATGCGTCTGCCGTGGTTGCGTGCGCGCTGTTTGTCTTGGTAGTAAAGCAGGAAAACGTATGCACTCAGTGCGAGATAGGCGATTGCCAGTTTGGGCAATATTACAGCCGTTATGCTTAAAAACAGGCTGCTGATGCAGAGTGCAAACGTTAGGGATTTCATGGGTTTGAGCAGAATAGGCCGTCTGAAAGGGGTGTTCAGACGGCCCAGCCGTTAGTATTTCACCAAAACCGCACCCCAGGCAAAACCGCCGCCGATGCCTTCGAGCAAAAGGTTTTGTCCACGTTTGATTTGGCCGTTTTTAATACCGACATCCAGTGCCAGCGGAATGGAGGCGGCGGACGTGTTGCCGTGGTCTTGGACGGTCAAGATCACTTTATCCATGCTCAAGCCCAAGTGTTTGGCGGTAGAGTCGATAATGCGCTTATTGGCTTGGTGCGGCACAATCCAATCGATTTGATCGGTGGTGTAACCGGCTTCTTCGATAACGTCATCGGCGATTTTGGACAGCATTTTGACGGCAAATTTGAATACGCCGGGGCCGTCCATACTGATGTAGGGTGAGCCGCAAATTTGGCCGTTAGCGATTTGCCCGGGGACGTTCAAAAGGTTGAGGTAGTTGCCGTCGGCTTTAAGTTTGCCGTGGATGATGCCCGGTTCGTCAGATGCGCTTAAGACAACCGCGCCTGCGCCGTCACCAAAGAGGACGCAGGTGGTGCGGTCGTTCCAATCGACGATGCGGCTGAAGGTTTCCGCGCCGATGACCAAAGCGTTTTTTGCCATGCCGCTTTTGATGTAGGCATTGGCAGTGGTCAGGGCATACATAAAACCGGCACACACGGCTTGTACGTCAAAGGCAGGGCAGCCGTTGGCAATACCCAATTTTTGCTGCACGATGGTTGCCGTAGAAGGGAATTGCATATCGGGAGTGGCTGTGGCGACGATAATCAGATCGATATCGTTAGCCTGCAAATCGGCATCTGCCAAGGCGCGGCGCGCTGACTCGGCGGCCAAGTCGCTGGTTTTTTCGCTGTCGTCTGCAATATGGCGAAATTTGATACCTGTACGCGTGGTAATCCACTCGTCGGAAGTGTCCACTTTTTTGGCAAGGTCGTCATTGCTGACGCGGTTGGCAGGAAGGTAGCTGCCTGTACCGGAAATTTTGGCATATTGCATGAGAACGGCCTTTTTAGAGAGTTGATTCAGATAGTCGGGTATTGTAAGCGAAAATGGGAAAATTCCCAATATTAAGAATGAAGTCAGTGATTAAAGATAAAAACAGGCCGTCTGAACATTGTGAAGTTTCAGACGGCCTGTATATATCAGCCTTAAGCTTCCGTTGTTAGAGCAGCGGTTTCTTCCAGTTCGGCTGCTGCTTTGGCGGCTTCCAAAGCAGCCAACTGGGTGGCTACGCCTTGTTCGATTTGTGCAAGTCCGGCGGATTTGGCTTCGTGGTAGGCTTCTTCCAAAGCATAACGGAAGCCGACTTCGTCGGTTCCGCCGTGGCTCTTAATCACAATACCGCGTAAACCAAGCAGAATAGCGCCGTTAAATTTGCGCGGATCCAATTTGCCTTTCAGACCTTTGAGTGCGGGCAGGGCGGCAATAGCGGCAAGTTTGTTGAGCAGGGTGCTTTGGAATTCACGGCGGATGGCGCCGCTCATGAATTTAACCGCGCCTTCGATGGTTTTGAGCATAACGTTGCCAACAAATCCGTCTGCAACAACAACATCGGCTTCGCCATACAAAACGCTGTTGCTTTCGATATTACCGATGAAGTTGAGTTTGCTGCTGCTCAACAGTTTAAAGGTTTGTTTGACGGCATCCGTACCCTTGATGTCTTCTGTGCCGACGTTCAAAAGGGCGACGCGCGGGCTGCCTTTTTCAGGGTGCAGCGCATGTACCAGCTCGCTGCCGATGATGGCAAATTGAACCAGTTGTTCGGGCGTACAGTCAACGTTGGCGCCCAAATCCAAAGCCAGGGTAACGTGTTCGCTGTCGGAAGGCAGGAATTTGGCGATGGCAGGGCGCTCAATACCGGGAATGGTCTTGAGGACGAATCGGGCGGTCGCCATCAGTGCGCCGGTATTGCCTGCCGATACGGCGGCTTGCGCATTGCCTTCTTTGACTTGGTTGATGGCGATGCGCATGGATGATTCTTTTTTATTTTTCAGCGCAGATTGCGGCGCTTCATCCATTTCGACGACTTGCGCTGCATGGCAGACGGTAATACGGTCCATAGGCGCGCCTGCCGAGCTTAATGCTTGGCGGACTGCTGCTTCACCTCCGACCATAATCAGATGTACGTCGGATTGCTGTTTCAGGAAATCCACTGCACCGGGGACGGTAACCGCAAGGCCTGCATCTCCGCCCATGGCATCTACGGCCAGTGTAATCATGTTGTTCTCCGGT
Organism: Neisseria sp. HMSC073G10; assembly: GCF_001812605.1. NCBI lineage: Bacteria > Pseudomonadati > Pseudomonadota > Betaproteobacteria > Neisseriales > Neisseriaceae > Neisseria > Neisseria sp. HMSC073G10. Next base: position 12,011 of record NZ_KV809535.1, read on the forward strand.
TTGTGTGTTTCAGACGGTCTCAAACAATCGGACAAGCACACTCATCTGATTTTCAGGAGATTGAATTGAAAATCAGATGAAAAGGCTTGTTGCGACGGTCGTACCAGATTTATTGGTTTTGCGCGGCCAATTTGTTGTGTTCGTCAATGTCTAGCGCGTCCCAAGGATAGTTGATCCACCAGTCTTCAACGGTGATGCCGCTGAAATAAGGGACGCCTTCAGGAATTTTACCGACTTTGGCTTTGATTTTTTCATGCAATACTGCCACGCCGACAGTGCCGAAATCTTCTTTCAGCAATTCGTTCAGGCAGAATTCCATGGTAACGCGGCTGTCGTCCACTTCGTCAACGACCAGTACGTTTTTGCCTTTCAGTACATCGGGAACGGGATCAAGCCATTGGACTTTTTTCACTTCCTCGGTAACTTGACCTTCGTTATCGCTGTCGTAGTAGGCTGTGGTGACGGCGTAAATCGGAATTTCCAAGAAGCAGCGCAACATGCGGGCAGGGATAAAACCGCCGCCGCCAATGGCAATCATGGCATCGTATTTGGTGCCGGAGTTTTGGATTTTTTCCGCCAATCCTTTGATTACGCGGTGAATGTCGTCGTAGGTGTACCAGATTTTACGTTTCATGGTGTGCTTCCGAAGAGGAAAATACAGGGTGCAATGCAAAAAAGCCAGTCATTGCATGGCAATATTCTGGCTTTTTCAGTCAGACGAACGGATTATTCGCCTTTAGCTTTTACCACTTTACGGCCACGGTACATACCGTTTGGAGAAATATGGTGTGGACGATGTACTTCGCCGGTTGCGCTGTCAACAGACAGAGAAGGCGCAGTCAGAGCGTCGTGTGAACGGTGCATACCGCGTTTAGAAGGGGATTTTTTGTTTTGTTGAACGGCCATTTCAAGCTCCTAGATAAATAAACTGTGTCCTAATTAACTGCTTTTCAAACCTGCTAAAACAGCGAAGGGGTTTGGTTTGTCCCGATTGACTTCGTCCAGTATTCCATTGTTGCCGCAGTCTTCGTGTCGAGGGGAGAAAGGGAGCGACATCAGGATTTGGTCTTCAACCAGAGTCCGCACGTCAAGCTCTTTTTCGAGCAGCATGCCTTCCAATTCTTCATCGGCAAGCATGGCTTCGTCCAAACTCTCTTCATCGGCAAACAGGACGATACGGCTGGTTTCATCGAGTAGAAACGGCATGGGCGTAATGCAACGCTGGCAAATCAGGGGCATGTCGGCTTTGACGTTTAAATCGAGAAACAGACGTTGCAGCCGGTCGCGACCGCCTTGCAGCGTAAACGACACGCGTGTCTGTTTGTCGGCCGGATAATCGTGCGAACTGACTCGTTCATCCAATTCTTCGAGCAGGAAGCTGCCTTGCAGATTCTGCCCTTCGGCGGCGAAAACTTCTGGGTCAATCAAATTAGGGTATGACATAAACGGAGTATGATATAATTTCGGCAGTCTAACGTCAATGTTTTTAAGTAAAAATATGGAAGTAAAACTGCCTTTGGTTTTAGGGTCGAGTTCGGTTTTCCGCTGCGGACAGCTTCGCCGTTTAGGTATCGATTTTCAGACGGCATCGCCTGATTTTGATGAAACGCCTATTGAGGGCGAGCATGCAGGCGAGACGGCGCTGCGTTTGGCGGAAGGCAAAGCCCGTTCATTGGCGGCAACTTTTCCTGCCGCGCTGATTATCGGCGCAGACCAAGTCGCATGGTGCGAAGGACGGCAGTTGGGCAAGCCGATGAACGTCGCAAATGCACAACAGATGCTGGCGGACTTAAGCGGAAAACGGATTGAATTTTACAGCGCAATTGTGCTTTTGAATACTGCTACGGGCAAGGTTCAGCATCATGTCGATCATACGGTGGTTGCCATGCGCCAGTTGACGCAGGAACAAATCAGCCGATATTTGGAACGTGAGCCGGATGCGGTTTATTGTGCCGGTGCGGCGAAGAGCGAGGGTTTGGGCGCCGCTTTGTTGGAGCGGATTGAAAGTACGGATCCGAATGCTTTAATCGGCCTTCCGATTTTCCGTCTGATTGATTTTTTGAAAAACGAAGGTGTGGAAGTTTTATAGTTTGAGGCCGTCTGAATGTGTTCAGACGGCCTGAGATTTTTTGGAGTTGCAAGAATGAAACCGATTTTGTATTTGATTCCTACCCCTTTGGGTGCGCCTGATACGCCATGCCTGTTGCCGCATGAACAACAGGCGATTGTCGGGCTGACGGATTTTGTCGTGGAAGCGGAAAAAACAGCGCGCGCGCATTTGAAACATTTGGGCGTGACTACGCCTATCCGCGAGCTGAATCTGCAAACGCTGAATGAACACACGGATTTGAAGACTTTGCCGGAATTGCTGAAACCTTTGCAAGAAGGGCGCAGTATGGGCATTGTCAGCGAGGCGGGTTGCCCGGCTGTTGCCGATCCAGGCGCGAATTTGGTGGCGTTGGCGCATAAACACGGTTTTGAAGTACGGCCTTTGGTCGGCCCGTCCAGCTTGTTGCTGGCGCTGATGGCTTCGGGTGCGAATGGGCAAAACTTTGCGTTTAAGGGGTATCTGCCGTCTGAAAAAAATGAGCGCATTCAGCGTTTGAAGGCTTTGGAGCAACGTTCGCGCCAGCAGAATGAAACGCAGCTGTTTATCGAAACGCCGTATCGCAACGATGCGTTGTTGGCTGATGCGGTGGAAAACCTGCATCCTGAAACGCGCTTATGTGTGGCTACGGACTTGACCTTGCCGACACAGGAAATCATTAGCCAGACGATTGCGCAGTGGAGGAAAAGAAAAGAAATGCCGAATTTGAAAAAACGTCCGACGATTTTTGTGTTGTATTCCGCTTAAAACTGGATTGGGTTCAATCTCAAACTGTATTTGAGGAAATAAAAAAAGGCCGTCTGAACAACAGACGGCCTTTGTATTGCCTATACCTTTATCAAGAAACGACTTCGCCTTGGGCGCGTTGTTTTTCGATGCTGCGGTTGATGTGCCATTGTTGGGCGATGGTCAAGAGGTTGTTGACTACCCAGTACAGAACCAAGCCGGCAGGGAAGAAGAAGAACATGATGGAGAAAACCAAAGGCATGATTTTCATCATTTTCGCCTGCATAGGGTCGGTTGACGGCGGATTCAGATAAGTTTGTGCAAACATGGTTGCCGCCATAATAAAAGGCAGGATGTAGAAAGGATCCGGACGGCTCAAGTCGGTAATCCAACCCAACCAAGGCGCTTGGCGCAATTCTACGGAGGCGAACAATGCCCAGTATAGGCCGATGAAGACGGGGATTTGCAACAGCATAGGCAGACAGCCGCCCAGCGGATTGATTTTCTCGTCTTTGTAAAGCTGCATCATGGCTTGTTGTTGCGCCATGCGGTCATCGCCGTATTTCTCTTTGATGGCTTGCAATTTAGGTGCGGCAGCACGCATTTTTGCCATAGAGCGGTAAGAGGCGTTGGTCAATGGATACAGTACAGCTTTGACGATGATGGTCAAAACGATGATTGCCCAGCCCCAGTTGCCGATGATGTTGTGCAGTTGGTTCAAGAGCCAGAAGAGCGGGGAGGCGAACCAGTGTACTTTGCCGTAGTCTTTTGCCAGTTGCAGTTTGTCGGCGATGTTGGCGATAACGGAAGTGGTTTGCGGACCGGCATACAGGTTGATGGCGGTTTCGGCTTTTGCACCTGCTTGGATGGCGGCTAAAGGCACGCTGACGCTTGCGCTGTACAGGTTGTCGTTGCGGCGTTTGATGTCGATACGGCAGTCGCCTGCGGTGCATACGCTTTGGCCGTCTTTAGGCTGCAAAATCCAAGTAGACATGAAGTGGTGTTCAATCATGCCGAGCCAGCCGGTCGGGGTTTTGCGGATGTATTCGGCTTCGGATTTGCCGGATTTGGCATCGTCGTCCAAATCAGAGAAGCTGACTTTTTGGAAGCCGCCTTCAGGGGTGTAAACCACTGGGCCGACGTAAGAGCGGGTGAAGTAGCCTTGGCCTTCAGGTTCGCTGTGGTCGCGAACGATGCGGTAGTCTGCGCTCAGGTTGACAGGTTGGCCGTTGCTGTTGGTGATGTCAAAGCGGACGTTAACCAAGTAGCTGCCTTTGGTAAAAGTATAAACTTTGTCGATTTTCAGGCCGTTGGTTTCAGGTGCGCTCAGGCGGACTTCAACTTTGTCGCCTTCCAAACTGTATTGTTTTTGCGGAGCGGTAAAGCTGATGCCTTTCAGAACGTTGTTGCCTTGTGCGTCCAAAAGCTCGGATTGGGCAACGTAGGTGTATTCTTTGCCGTCGTTAAACAGGACGAAAGGTTTGTGTTCGTCACCGGTTGCTTTGTATTGCAAGAGGGTCAGCTGGCGCAGGTCGCCGCTTTTTTCGTCGATGACGGCTTTAACTGTGTCTGTGGTAACGGTAATGGGGGCTGCCGGGGTAAGCGCGGCTTCGGCAGCGGCTTTCGCCGGAGTGGCGGCCGTTTGCTGTTGCGCGGCTTGTTGCGCCGGATTAGGTTTGGGGCTGGGGAAAAAATGTTCCCAGCCGGCAAAAATTGCCACTGAAATGGCAAAAAACGCCATTAGTCTTTTAAAATCCATAAGAGATTCCTGGAATTGACGGATAGGTAATCGAGATGAAAACTGCTTCAGACGGCATTATATAGAAACCGACGGGAAATTAAAGGAAATCGTGTTCTTTAAATGGTTGACAGCAGCATTATGGAACAGGGTCATGTCCGTGTCCGCCGAAAGGATGGCATCGTGCGATGCGTTTGATTGCCAGCCATCCGCCTTTGAATGCGCCGTATTTTTTGACGGCTTCGACTGCGTATTGTGAACAGGTCGGGGTATAGCGGCAGCGCGGCGGAATGAAGGGGCTGATGCAGTATTGGTAAAAGCGGATGAGTGCGAGGAGGAGCTTGGAAAGCAGGGTATTCATCGGCGTTTTTTCATCAGCTGGGCAAGTTGGTTTCGGGTTTCCGGGGCTGTTTCACGATTAAACGCCTGACGCACGCGCACAACAAAATCATGCGGCGGCAGCTGGTGTTGATTCAGCCTGAACCAGTCGCGGATGACGCGCTTCATATAATTGCGGTCATGGGCGCGTTTGGCGGTCTTTTTGCTGACAACCAAACCAAGGCGCGGATGGCCGAGCGTGTTGTCTGCGGACTGGGAGACTTGCAGCAAATCGCGGCTGCGTCGGTTTTTCAACGCAAAAACGGATGAAAAATCATCCGTTTTTAATAAGCGATACTGCTTCGAGAAGCCGTAATTCAAAATTATACAGCCAAGCGTTTGCGGCCTTTGGCGCGACGGGCAGCCAATACTGCGCGACCACCACGAGTTTTGGAGCGAACCAAGAAGCCGTGGGTGCGTTTGCGTTTGGTAACGGAAGGTTGATAAGTGCGTTTCATGATGTTTCCTAAAAATTGGTAGATAATTAAACCGTGAATTACACTCTAATTTGCCGCTTTTGTCAATCAATATAAAAACTTTTCGTTGACCAAAGTGTGACAACGGGTTTTATGCATTGATAGAATTTGTGGATAAAATTTTGCGGCGGTTGTGGATAAAAAAGAGCGGAATGGGTATAATCGCCCAACCTTGCTTTTCTCTGTGCGCAAGGCCGTATGAAAGCAGCGGGAGTATCGTAAAAATTTGATTTTTATCGGATTGCCTGTCTGCTCTGCCTTCTTGTATTTCCCAAGTCTTCCATTTTCCGAGCTTAATCTCATGACGTTAGCTGAATTTTGGCCGCTGTGCCTTTGCCGCCTTCACGAAATGTTGCCTGCCGGGCAGTTTGCGCAATGGATTGCGCCTTTGACCGTGGGCGAAGAAAACGGCGTATGGGTGGTGTATGGTAAAAACCAATTTGCCTGCAATATGCTCAAAAGCCAGTTTGCCGCCAAAATTGACGCCGTGCGTGCCGAATTGGTGCCTCAGCAGGCTGCGTTTGCGTTTAAGCCGGGCGTAGGTACGCATTATGAAATGGCGGCTCAGGCTGTTGCGCCGGTGCAAGTGCAAGAAGTCATTGAAGTTGAAGAATTTGTAGAGCCTGTTCAAATGTCTTTGCAAACTGCTGCGGCAGCGGAAGAAGATAGGCCGTCTGAAACGGTTTCCAAGCCTGCCGCTGCCATGACGGCTGCCGAGATTTTGGCGCAACGCATGAAAAACCTGCCGCATGAGCCTCAAGTGCAAATTGCCGCTCCGGCTGAGTCTAAAGCAGTTGCCAAAGCTAAAGCCGACGCGCAACACGATGCGGAAGAAGCGCGCTACGAACAGACCAATCTGTCGCGCGACTATACATTTGAAACCTTGGTGGAAGGTAAGGGCAACCGCCTTGCCGCTGCAGCCGCCCAGGCGATTGCTGAAAATCCGGGGCAGGGCTACAACCCGTTTTTCTTATACGGCAGTACCGGTTTGGGTAAAACCCACTTGGTGCAGGCCATCGGCAACGAATTGCTGAAAAACCGCCCCGATGCCAAAGTGCGCTATATGCACTCGGACGACTATATCCGCAGCTTTATGAAGGCTGTGCGCAACAATACTTACGATGTATTCAAGCAACAATACAAACAATATGACCTGCTGATTATCGACGATATTCAGTTCATCAAAGGCAAAGACCGTACGATGGAAGAATTCTTCTATCTGTACAACCATTTTCACAACGAGAAAAAACAGCTGATTCTGACGTGCGACGTATTACCTGCCAAAATCGAGGGCATGGACGACCGTCTCAAATCTCGTTTCTCATGGGGTTTGACTTTGGAACTCGAGCCGCCCGAATTGGAAATGCGCGTGGCGATTTTGCAGAAAAAGGCAGAAGCAGCCGGCATCAGTATCGAAGACGAAGCCGCTCTGTTTATCGCCAATCTGATCCGCTCCAATGTGCGTGAGCTGGAAGGCGCGTTCAACCGTGTCAGCGCCAGCAGCCGTTTTATGAACCGTCCTGTCATCGACATGGATTTGGCGCGTACGGCTTTGCAGGATATTATTGCCGAGAAACACAAAGTCATTACTGCCGACATCATCATAGATGCGACAGCCAAATACTACCGTATTAAAATCAGCGATATATTAGGCAAAAAACGTACGCGCAACATCGCCCGTCCGCGCCAAGTTGCCATGAGCCTGACCAAAGAGCTGACCACGCTCAGTCTGCCTTCTATTGGCGATGCCTTTGGCGGCCGCGACCACACGACTGTGATGCACGGTGTTAAAGCGGTGGCGAAACTGCGTGAAGAAGATCCCGAATTGGCGCAAGACTACGAAAAACTGCTGATTTTGATTCAGAACTGACCCAATGCAATATTCAGACGGCCTGATGTCAATGTGAGGCCGTCTGAATACAAAAAATATTTTAAAATACCCAAATCAACCGATTTCAAATTCAAAGGAATGGAACATGCTGATTTTACAAGCCGATCGCGACAGTCTGCTCAAGCCGTTGCAAGCCGTTACCGGTATTGTCGAACGTCGCCATACTCTGCCGATTTTGTCCAATGTGTTGCTGGAAAGCAAAGACGGACAAACCAAACTTTTGGCAACCGACTTGGAAATCCAAATCAATACCGCCGGCCCTGAAAGTCAGGCAGGCGATTTCCGTATTACGACCAACGCTAAAAAATTCCAAGACATTTTGCGCGCCCTGCCTGACAGTGCGCTGGTGTCACTGGATTGGGCGGACAACCGTTTGACTCTGCGCGCGGGCAAATCCCGTTTTGCCCTGCAAACCCTGCCGGCTGAAGACTTTCCGTTGATGAACGTCGGCAGCGACGTCAGCGCGACTTTCTCGCTGACTCAAGAAACCTTCAAAACCATGCTTTCGCAAGTGCAATACAGCATGGCGGTTCAAGATATCCGCTATTACCTCAACGGCTTGCTGATGCAGGTTGAAGGAAACCAATTGCGCCTTGTTGCAACCGACGGTCACCGCCTTGCTTATGCGGCCAGCCAAATTGAAGCAGAACTGCCGAAAACGGAAGTAATCCTGCCGCGCAAAACGGTATTGGAACTCTTCAAGCTGTTAAATAATCCGTCCGAGTCCATCACCGTTGAGCTTTTGGACAATCAAGTACGCTTCCAATGCAATGGCACGACCATTGTCAGCAAAGTCATCGATGGCAAATTCCCTGACTTTAACCGCGTGATTCCTTTGGATAACGACAAGATTTTCCTCGTATCCCGTACCCAGCTTTTGGGTGCGCTCGAACGTGCGGCCATTCTTGCCAATGAAAAATTCCGCGGCGCGCGACTGTTCCTGCAGCCTGGTTTGCTGAGTGTCGTATGTAGCAACAATGAGCAGGAAGAAGCGCGCGAAGAGCTGGAAATCGCTTACCAGGGCGGAGAACTCGAAGTCGGTTTCAATATTGGCTACTTGATGGATGTGTTGCGTAACATCCACTCCGACGATATGCAGCTTGCTTTCGGCGATGCCAACCGTTCAACGCTGTTTACCGTGCCGAACAATCCGAATTTCAAATACATCGTAATGCCGATGCGTATTTAATTGGTGTGTGAACAAACAAAAAGAGCGTGTATGGTACACGCTCTTTTTTATAGGATTGAATCAAAAGGCCGTCTGAAAATTGTTTTTCAGACGGCCTTTTGATTAAACCGGGATGATTCGGTTAAATAGGAAAACTGGGATTAACGTGGACGTGGTTCGCAGTTTTTCACCAGGAATGAGCCGTTAGGGGCGTTCACGCCAACTACTTCAGAAGTAGTGTGGGTGTTTTTGTCGATGAAACCGGCAGACATTGCATAACCTTGACGGTTGGTGAAAGTAGTGCCAGTGCTGTCAGAACGTTTTTTGTTGACAACCAAAGAGGCTTTTTTGCCACCGGCGTTTACGTCAGCAGTAACTGCACGGCCGCTACGGTCAAAGCCGTACATCACGTTCAGTGATTTGCCACCGTCACAATGGTAAGAAACGAAGCCGGCAGGTGCAGCGGCAGCAGAGAAGGAAACAGTAGCCAATGCGGCTGCAGTGATAACAGAAAGTAATTTCATGATCTAAGCTCCATATGAGGGTTGTGTGTTATCTTGCAAAATGAGAAAGGGTTTCCGTTTGCAGATGAAGCGTATTTTAGGCGTTTTGTCGGTAGTGGCAATTAGGTAAATTGCAAAACAGTGTTTACTTATGCTTACCCGATTGTTTATTAATAGAAAGTTGTTTGTAATTTGGTGTTGCAAAGTGGTTATGCGGATTGTTGCGGAATATATACATTAATGATTCTTTAAGAAATATAGCAAAAGAATACAAAAAAGGCCGTCTGAATATTCAGACGGCCTTTGATATGAAGCGGTTTACAAGAAGAAAATTGAAGCGATAGTCACGGCGATGACACCATAGATGCTCATCGGGATGACAGTTTTCTTGATGATCGCGCCTTCGGCGTTGTTTACGTTCAACACGCTGCATACGGCGATGATGTTGTTGATGCAGACCATGTTACCCATTGCGCCGCCTACGGATTGCAGGGCGAGGATGAGGGTAACGGACAGGCCGGTATCAAGCGCGATTTGTTGTTGAATCGGACCAAAGGTCAAGTTGGATACAGTGTTGGAGCCGGAGAAGAATGCACCGATTGCACCCAGGTATGGGGAGAAGTACACCCAGTGTTCGCCAGCCATATTGGCAAATTCTTTACCGATGATTTTCACCATGGAGTCGTCGCCGCCAACCATCATCAGTTGAACCATAATCAGCGCACCCATCAGGGCAAGCAGAGGTTTTTTGGTTTGGTTGAAGGTTGCAGCGTAGAAAGACCACGCATCTTTGAATTTGGTTTTGTACAGCAGGATGCAAATCCAAACGGTGAAGACAAACGGAATCCAAGCCGGAACGTAGAGGGTTTGGTAGGAAGCGTTTACGCCTTGGCCGAAGATGTTGCCGAAGGTGATGGTCAGGGAGTCGCTGACGGTGATTTTGGACAAATCAAACGGCAGTTGGAAGCTGAACCATTCTTCTTTGCTGGTCAGCAGGCCTTTGATGCCCAGCTGTTTGATACGGGTTATCACCAGCATGCCGATCAGCATACCCAAAGGAGCCAGTGCTTTGGCAACTTGTGCGAAAGGTACTTTTTCTGCGTTCGGGTCTTTGGCGTAATCTTTGCTCAAGCCCCAGCCGCGGTTTGCGGCGAATACGGATACCATCAGGCCGATTGCGCCGGCAACCAGAGATGGGAATTCTTCATTGACCATCGCCAATGCAACGTAAGGAAGGGTACAGGAGAATACGGCGATACCGATGAAGCCCAAGTTTTTGCGGATTTCAGCCCAAGGTACGATGAAGCTCAAGCCGATCACAGGGATGATGAAACCAGCAAAGAAGTGCATTACGCCGGTTTGCATACCGATTTCCATAATGCTCTTTTGATCCAAGCCCAAAGGAGCGAAGCCGAACCAAGTCGGGGTACCTACTGCACCGAAGGATACGGGTACGGAGTTCATGACCAAAGTGAAGATGGCTACTTTTAATGGGTTGAAGCCCAAGCTCATCAGGATTGGCGCGGCAATGGCGGCAGGTGTGCCGAAACCGGATGCGCCTTCAATCATAAAGGCGAAAGACCAGCCGATGATCATCAACTGGGCAATCGGATTCGGGCTGATGGTGGCCAGCCATTTGCGGATGACATCGATACAGCCGGTGGTTTCCATCATGCGGTTAAACATAATGGCACCGAAAATTACGGTAATCGGGGTCAGGGTAGAGACGAGGCCGGACGCGGCTGTTGCGTTGAGCAACATGGCGTCGTCGCCGAAATAAAACAGTTTGATGGCATAAATCAGCGCGGCGGTAATCGGCAACGCGACGTAGGACGGCATACTGTTTTTCTTAACCATCAGCCAGATCAGCAGCACGATGGGAAAAATACTGAGAAAGAGAGCCATGGGATTATCCTCGGGGCAACAAGCATCATAACCGTCAATCAATGGCGGTTTGATGCGATGTGTTGAGTAGTTAATGTTTTTCGAATAAGGATTGCTATTTTTTTAGATGCAACCAGTTATCAGGTAAATTGGTTTTACCAATTTATGAAAACTGTTGCACACTTTACGTAATCTTATGTAATCGGTCAAGAGGTTTGTAATAAAAAAGGCCGTCTGAAATAGGGTTTTCAGACGGCCTGAGAGCATTGCCAGTAGTGCATTTGGTCAAATATCGAATGGTATTTACATTCAATATTTTGTAAAGATTTTGTTTTTAATTGATTTCAAACGAATTATTCTATTCCTGCCCATTTATGCGTTTGTACGCTCAATTGCCAATGGACGAGTGTATCGGGTCGGCTGTTTAACACACCGATTTGGCGGATGGTGTCGTAGATATTCATCACACCTTCTTGCTCGCAAGGCGAGAGGTAGTAATGTTGGGCGAGGATTTTGCGTTCCATCTCTTGGCAAAACGCAATGACATCGCCGTCGGCAACAATGCGCACTTCATTAGCTTTCTCGATGCAACTAGATTGATATTTGGCGGCGTAGCAGGCCTTAGGGCTGGTAGCAACGTAGTCGATTTGCGGCGGCGCGGGGTTGAGGCCGTTGGTTTCGATACACAGGAAATAGCCTTCGGCTTTGAGTGCATTGAGCAGGGTATCCAAATGCGGTTGGATGGTGGGTTCGCCGCCGGTAATGATGATGTTGCGCGCCGTGTAGGTTTTCAGACGGCCTAAAATATCGGACAGGCTCATCATGCCGAATTTGAGGTAGTCGGTGTCGCACCAGCTGCACGCGAGATTGCATTTGCCCAGGCGGATGAAAATGGCGGGCATGCCTGTATTCCAGCCTTCGCCTTGCAGGCTTTCAAAGATTTCGACAATGCGGTATTGGGGATTGTTCGGAGTGATTTGAATGGTCATGAATGTCGGGTGTGCGGGTTTTAATTGTTGTGGTGAAGCGTTTTGAGAAATCGGGTGAGGCAGCCATTCTTTCTGTTAGTTCGAGTGGAAAGAACGGCTGGGGTGTTTAAGCGGCAATGACGGCTGCGGCGGCCAAAAATGCCGGCAAGCCTTGTTTGAGCAAAATGCCTTTGTTGCCGGATGAAAACGCGCCCCATGCGGCGGCGATGAGGACAAAGCCGAGGAACAGGATGGTCACGCCGTAAACCGCGTTGTCGGGTGCGGCAAAGCGCGCCCATACCAAGCCGATGGCGAGGAAACCGTTGTACAGGCCTTGGTTGGAAAACAGAGTTTGTACGCGCTTTTGTTCCATAAATTCGTAAGGCATGTTGAACAGCTCTGACGTTTTTTCGCTTGGGATTTGCGTCATTTCGAGCCAAGCGATGTAGAAGTGTTCGACAGCGACGAAGAGAACGAGGAGGGTGGAGATGATTTTCATGAAGATTCCTTTTGATGTTTAGCGGATGGGTGTGTTTGTGGAACAGGCCGTCTGAAAAATACAAAATGCCGGTTTAGTCTCCTTCATATTCCGCACACGACGTCGGCGTTTCCCATAGTTTCACGCTGCACACTTTGACACCGGCATTTTTCAGACGGCCATACATTTCTACGCTCATGTTTTCGGCGGTGGTGCGGCAGGGCAGGCGCAGGGTTTTCATGTTCCAGCCTTCCAAAAGTGCGGCGATTTGGCTTTCGCGTTTGTTGTTGCCGTGATAGATGAAGGCGTGGTCGAACGGGTCGGTAATGTGTTGTTTGACGATGGCTTTCAGGTCGGTAAAGTCCATCACCATGCCGTCTTTTGCGCCGCCTTGGATAACGGGCGCGGAGACAGTGATTTCAAGTTTGTAGGTGTGGCCGTGCAGGTTTTGGCATTTGCCGTCATGCCCGTCAAGCATGTGCGAGGAATCGAAGGTAAAGATTTTGGTGATTTTCATGAGATGAGGGAAGCCGATCAGGCCGTCTGAACGGTGTGAAACCTGTTTCAGACGGCCTTAAGATTATTATTCGGAAGGGAATTTGAGGAAATGATCGCGATAATGGCGCATTTCTTCGATACTTTCGAGGATATCGTCCAATGCCTTGTGCGAACCGCGTTTGACCACGCTTTTGGCGACGGCCGGATTCCAGCGTTTGGCCAATTCTTTCAGCGTGGATACGTCTAAGTTGCGGTAGTGGAAATAGGCTTCCAAGCGCGGCATGTATTTGACCATGAAGCGGCGGTCTTGATGGATGGAGTTGCCGCACATGGGCGTGGATTTCTCGGGTATCCATGCGGACATGAAGTCCAACAGATTTTGTTCTACTTCGGCTTCGGTTAGTTTGGATTCGCGTACGCGTTGGGTCAGGCCGGTGCGGCCGTGGGTGGCGGTGTTCCACTCGTCCATACCGTCGAGTAACTCATCGCTTTGATGGATGACGTAAACGTCCGATTGCGCCAGTACATTCAAATCGGAATCGGTAATGATCATGGCGACTTCGATAATGCGGTCGTGTTCCGGGTTGAGGCCGGTCATTTCCATATCGAGCCAGCAGAGATTGTTTGCGTTTTGGGTCATTTCAGACGGCCTTGTGTTTTCAGTTGGCAGTATTATAAAGGATAAAGGTTCGGGCCGTCTGAAAGCATTTGTAACAAGTTGTGCAATCTCTTGATATAATCGTCCGTTACACAAAAATTCACCGCCAAAAATCATGAACCCAAGCCCTTTGCTCGATATTATCGATACGCCTCAGGATTTGCGCCGTCTGGAGAAAAAACAGCTGCCGCAAGTCGCCGCCGAATTGCGCGAATTTCTGTTGGATTCCGTCGGTAAGACGGGCGGCCATTTCGCCAGCAACTTGGGCGCAGTCGAGCTGACAGTGGCGCTGCATTATGTGTACGACACGCCCGAAGACCATTTGGTCTGGGATGTCGGCCACCAAAGCTATCCACACAAAATCCTCACCGGCCGCAAAAATCAAATGCACACCATGCGCCAATACGGCGGTTTGGCCGGTTTCCCAAAACGCAGCGAGTCGGAATACGACGCGTTCGGCGTAGGCCATTCTTCCACATCCATCGGTGCGGCCTTGGGCATGGCTGTTGCGGACAAACAGTTGGGCAACAACCGCCGCAGCGTTGCCATCATCGGCGACGGAGCCATGACGGCAGGTCAGGCGTTTGAAGCCCTGAATTGCGCAGGCGATATGGATGTCGATTTGCTGGTCATCCTCAACGACAACGAAATGTCGATTTCCCCCAATGTCGGCGCGCTGCCGAAATATCTCGCCAGTAACGTCGTGCGCGATATGCACGGCCTATTGAGCACCATCAAAGCCCAATCGAGCAAAGTATTGGATAAATTGCCCGGCGCGATGGAGCTTGCCCAAAAAGTTGAAAATAAAATCAAAACCTTGGCAGGCGAAGCGGAACACGCCAAACAGTCGCTGTCTTTGTTTGAAAACTTCGGTTTCCGTTATACAGGCCCGGTGGACGGACACAACGTTGAAAATCTGGTGGATGTATTAAAAGACTTGCGCGGCCGCAAAGGCCCTCAGTTGCTGCACGTCATCACCAAAAAAGGCAACGGCTACAAATTCGCCGAAAACGATCCTGTCAAATACCACGCTGTCGCCAAGCTGCCGAGCGAAGTGCCTGCGCCGGAAGTCAAACCTGCCGCGGCCAAACCGACTTATACGCAAGTATTCGGCCAATGGCTGTGCGACCAAGCGGCGGCGGACGAGCGTCTGGTTGCCATCACGCCTGCCATGCGCGAGGGCAGCGGCTTGGTTGAGTTTGAACAGCAATTCCCCGACCGCTATTTCGACGTCGGCATCGCCGAGCAACACGCCGTTACCTTTGCCGGCGGTTTGGCATGCGAAGGCATTAAGCCTGTCGTAGCGATTTACTCCACTTTCCTGCAACGCGCTTACGACCAGTTGGTACACGACGTTGCCCTACAAAACCTACCTGTTTTGTTCGCCATCGACCGCGCAGGTATTGTCGGTGCAGACGGCCCGACCCATGCCGGTTTGTACGATTTGAGCTTTTTGCGTTGCGTGCCGAACATGATTATTGCCGCTCCCAGCGATGAAAACGAATGTCGCTTGCTGCTCTCAACCTGCTATCAGGCAAATTCGCCGTCCGCCGTCCGTTATCCGCGCGGTACAGGCACGGGCGCAACTGTTTCAGACGGCCTGGAAACCGTTGAAATCGGCAAAGGCATCATCCGTCGAGAAGGCGAGAAAATTGCCGTTATCGCCTTTGGCAGCATGGTTGTCCCATCATTGACCGCTGCCGATAATCTGAACGCGACCGTTGCCGATATGCGCTTTGTCAAACCGATAGATGAAGAGCTGATCGTCCATCTTGCACAAAGCCACGATTACATCGTTACCGTTGAAGAGAATGCTGAACTAGGAGGCGCAGGCAGCGCGGTGTTGGAAGTGTTGGCGAAACACGGCATTTGCAAACCGGTATTGCTGCTGGGTGTAGAAGACAAAGTTACCGAACACGGCGACCCGAAAAAACTCTTAGCCGATTTGGGGCTGAATGCCGAATCCGTTGAAAAACGGATTGCCGGTTGGATAGAGGCCGTCTGAAAAATATTAAAATATCTCAATACATTGCGTAATTTATGGGAAAAAAATTAATCAGCATCAGTATGGTGCGCAACGAAAACGACGTTATCGAATCGTTTGCCCGTCATAATCTCGAGCTGATGGATGAAATGCACATCATCGATCACGGCAGCAGCGATGGAACAAGGGAAATCCTGATTCAATTGAAAGAAGAAGGTTTACCGGTATTTATCTATCAATATCAAGCGCTCAAGTTTAATCATGAGCAATTGGTCAACCAGCTGATGAAGCAGCTTGTAGCAAAAGATGAAGCGATAGATTTCGTTTTTCCGCTGGATGCGGACGAATTTATTTCATGTCCTAGCCGTACCATGCTGGAACAACTCTTGGATGTCATCGGCGAAAATAGGATCGGCATGTACCTTTGGCGCGGCTATTTGCCGACATCGTTGCAATACAATCCCGATTTCACCACTCAATTTACCGAGCAACGCCTCGAAACGCTCTTTACCCCTAAAGTCATTATTCCCAGATGGGCTGCCGAATCTTGCAGCGTGATTATCGGCTGCCATTACATGTTGGATAAAGATGGCAACAAGGTTGAATCAACCCTGTTTCATTCGCCGAATTATCGAGGTTTACATTCCTGGTTTATCGAGCAGTTTTCCGCACAATTTGCAGAGACCGATTTGTTGTGGCTGGGGCATTTCCCAATCCGATCCTTGAACCAGCACATCAAAAAAATCCTCGAAAAGTCCATCTTGATTGCCATTAAAGACGGAAGCAATGATATTGCCTGGGAAAACCAGTTGCGCGAATTGTTGGACAACGGCATGAAGATGGACTTGAACAATTTACGGCTGTTGGCATACAGATACCGCGCCGGTTCTACAAGTTTGGAAGACCCGCATTGTAAAGTCAGCCGTTACGAACCCTTGCGTAAAAAACCGCTGATGCTGAAATACACCTCGCTGGAAGCAGGTGATCCTTTGATGACTGTCGGACATCTGGTACTTGCATTGGCAAGCGGCGCACAAGATTCCTCTTTAGGCCTTAAGGCCGTCTGAAAAACACAGACCGCACACACAATAATAGGAAAATTATGATCAGCATCTTTGATATTTTCAAAATCGGCATCGGCCCGTCCAGCTCGCACACCGTCGGCCCGATGAAGGCAGCGGCCGCTTTTGCTGATTTGCTGAATGCCGAAAACTTGGATACACAAGTGGTGCGCATTGTCATTGAAGTGTACGGCTCGCTTGCTTTGACCGGTATCGGACACGGCACATTCGACGCATTATTGCTCGGTTTGGAAGGCAGCCTGCCGCACGATATCCCGCTTGCAGACATCCCTCAACGCTTGGAATGTATCCGCACGCAACACGTTTTAAAACTCAACGGCCGCGAAATGGTCTTCGATCCCGAAAAAGATTTGGATATCCGCGGCGACAAAGTGTTGCCCAAACATCCGAACGGTTTGAACTTTATCGCCTACCATTCAGACGGCCTGAAGCTGAAAGAGCAGATTTATTATTCGGTTGGCGGCGGTTTTATCGTAACAGACGAGGGATTTGCACAAGAAGCGCAGGAAAATTCGGACGTGCCATATCCTTACAAAAACTGCGACGAGTTGTTGGCACAATGCCGTCTGAACCAGTTGAATATTTCCGAAGTTGTGTTGGCCAATGAGGTGGCGTTGGCAGGTTGCGATGAGGTGGAAGTGCGCCGCCGTGTGGCTGCCGTGGCAGATGTGATGGAAAACTGCATCAAGCGCGGCTTGGGTGCGGAAGGGCAGTTGCCGGGCGGCTTGAACGTCCGCCGCCGTGCGCCGCAGTTGGCGGCCAAACTCAAAGTCCTGCGCGAGAGCGAAATCGTCAATACCCAACTTTGGCCGATGGTGTACGCCATGGCGGTCAATGAAGAAAATGCCGCCGGCGGCCGTGTCGTAACCGCACCGACCAACGGCGCGGCAGGCATTATTCCTGCCGTATTGCACTATTTCCGCAAATTTAATCCGCACGCTAACCAATCGCGTGTCGAAGATTTCCTGCTGACTGCCGGCGCTATCGGTATTTTGTATAAAACCAACGCGTCGATTTCTGGCGCGGACGTCGGTTGCCAAGGTGAAGTCGGCGTGGCGTGTTCCATGGCGGCAGGCGCATACGCCGAAGTTATCGGCGGTACCCCGAAACAAGTGGAAAACGCCGCCGAAATGGCCATGGAACACCACTTGGGCCTGACCTGCGACCCTGTCGGTGGCTTGGTGCAAATCCCCTGTATCGAGCGCAACGGCATCGCCGCCGAAAAAGCCCTCAAGCTCGCTACCCTCGCGCTTTTGGAAGACGGCACAGACAAAAAAGTCTCACTTGATGAAGTGATTCAAACCATGTTGCAAACCGGCCGCGATATGAAGGCAACCTACAAAGAAACCTCACTCGCAGGCCTGGCCGTTACCTTGCAGAAAAAAGCCGTGCCGGTATCCGTGCGCGTGGTGGAATGTTAGAAATAGGGTAGGGGATCTGCCCAATAAAAAAGGCCGTCTGAAAAACTTTCAGACGGCCTTTTTTTGTATGAATCGAATCACTAACCGTTTTTTTGATAAGGGTTTTCCAGTCCGGCCATTAAGTCGCGGAAGTATTCGCGCAACTGTTTTTCGGAGCAACCCATCAGTAACGCGTCTTCAAATGCGTCCTGCGCTATTTGGTACAGTTCGTTCAAGTTTTCGGTCATGACTTTGACTTTTTCGGTGCAGGAAACAATCTGACCGTCGTCGTCATACCATTTGGGCATTTGCGGCATCGCCATCGTGCACCTCAATTCAAGAAACGGGATGGGTCGTTTTTCTTCACGCGGCGGGCAAAGGCGTATTTTCCGTTCCAATATTTGTGGCCGAGGCTGGTAATTTCGATACGTTTGCCCGTTCTCGGTGCGTGAATGAAATTGTTGTTGCCGATGTAAAGGCCGACGTGGGAAATACGGCCGCGGCCCATGGTGCGGAAAAAGACCATGTCGCCCGGCTGCAACTCGGAACGGTTCACGGCAACGCCCATTTGTGCCTGTTCGGCAGAGGTGCGCGGCAGGTTTACACCCATGGCGCGTTTAAAGATGTGTTGCATGAAGCCGCTGCAGTCAAAGCCGGTAGAGGCTGATGTG
This sequence comes from Neisseria sp. HMSC073G10, assembly GCF_001812605.1. Lineage (NCBI taxonomy): Bacteria > Pseudomonadati > Pseudomonadota > Betaproteobacteria > Neisseriales > Neisseriaceae > Neisseria > Neisseria sp. HMSC073G10. The sequence continues at coordinate 30,621 of NZ_KV809535.1, forward strand.
CCGCCGTAGCGGTAGGCCACGCCGAGCAAGCCCATGGCGCTGCCGATCAATTCGTCTGAATTACCTGAAGGTGCGCGCGTATTGTTGCTTGGGGCTGGACGTGTATTGACGGGGTGGACAGGGGTTGCCTGACGCGTATTGCCGTAAACGTTGGCGTTGTCGTTGAATTGGTTTAAAACATGCTGACGGGTGGTAATCAGGTTTTCCAAATCATCGGCGTAAGAAAAATTGACGCTCGCGAGCATGGCGACCGAAGTCCAAACTGCTGCGAGCCGGAGTAAAAAATTCATTATAAAAACTTCCGTTTCAGAAGGCATTCCCTGCCGATTGCAGGCACATTGCCGGTTTCTGAGATGTTATCCCGTATCATTCTTTTGTTATCTGCTTGATTGTATTCAAAAACCGTCTTTTTGGCAAAAAAACTGCTGTTATTTTGCGTTAAACCCTTGTTTCCAAACAAACTAGAAAAACATTAAATGCGGTTTCGCTTGATTTATCCGCCGCTGCAACCATATAAGCAGCATTCATTGATTTATTTTCAGAGACTGACATGACACAAAATCACAGCGATATTCGTACACGCTTTATCTTCGATGATATGCCTATCCGCGGTATGCACATCCGCCTTGAAAAGGTTTGGCACCACATCGTCAACCAAAAACATTATCCTGTCGCCATCCGTCGCGCATTGGGCGAATTGTTGGCCGCCGGTGCTTTATTGTCTGCCAACCTTAAAAATGAAGGCGCGCTGATTGTTCAGGTTCAAGGTCAGGGCCGTCTGAAAATGTTGGTGGTGGAAGCGACTTCTGAAAATACTGTCCGTGCTACCGCGCGTTGGGACGAAACTGCTGAAATCCGTGATGACGAAAGCCTGACTGCGCTGTTGGGCGAAAACAGCGTGTTCGTTTTGACCCATCAGCCTAAAGATGCCGACCCATGGCAAGGTGTTGTCCCTCTAGAAGGCGACAGCATTGCGCAAATGCTGGTTAACTATATGAAACGTTCCGAGCAGCTCGATACCTATATTACGCTTGCTGCCGATGACCAAGCCGCAGGTGCATTATTGCTGCAACGTCTGCCGGAAGAAGAATTGGATGATGCCGCGTGGGAGCATGTGACTACGCTTGCGCAAACGCTTACTCCGCAAGAATTGACCGGTTTGGATGCGCATCACGCCCTTTACCGCCTTTACCATGAAACCCCGCCCCGTGTTTTTGAACCGGAAGCCATTGAATTTGCCTGCACCTGCTCTCGCGGCAAAGTCAGCGATATGCTACTGATGCTTGGAGGTCAGGAAGTCGGCGGCGTGGTGGCAGAACAAGGCAGCATTCAAATCGATTGCGATTTCTGCCATAGCAAGTATGTGTTTGATGAAACCGATGTCAACGCTTTGTTTGGCGCGGATGTGGTGAATGCCGTCCGTCAGGAAAATGAGCGTTTGCAGTAAGCACGGGATAAAAGTTTCTTAAGGAAATTGGCTTAATAGAAGGGCAGGTGCAAAACCTGCCCTTTCTTTTTGGGAAATTGAATACCATCAATAGAAAAGGCCGTCTGAAAAAAGCGTGGCTGATTTCAGACGGCCTTTTGTTTTTAAACGATGCGTTTAAAGATTATTTCCAAACCAACAAAGCATGGTTGCGTTTGCCGCGGCGGACGATGGTGTATTTACCGAAACGTTTGTGTTCGTCGGTCAGCATGTAGGCATCGTCAGGTTTTTCAGCGGCATGGTTCGGATTATTGGCTTCAGCAGGTTTGCCGTTGAGCAAAACCGCTTTGCTGTTTACAAAACCGCGCGCTTCTTTGTTGGAAGACGCCAAACCGGTTTTTACCAAAGTCTCTACCACGTTGAGGCTCTCGGAAACTTCAAAAGTCGGCAGGCCGTCGAGTGCCAGCTGCTCGAAGTCGCTTTCGGTGAGATGGCTTTGGTCTTCGGCAAACAGGCTTTCAGAAATACGTTGGGCGGCGGCAAGGGCTTCTTCGCCGTGAATCAGGCGGGTCATTTCCTCGGCAAGAATGCGTTGCGCTTCTGGCTTGGTGCCGCTGGCTTTGTCTTTGGCTTCGATGGCATCAATTTCTTCGATAGACAGGAAGGTAAAGTATTTCAGAAATTTATACACATCGGCATCGGCCACTTTCAGCCAGAATTGGTAGAACTGATACGGAGAAGTTTTCTTCGCGTTCAACCATACCGCGCCGCCTTCGGTTTTGCCGAATTTGGTGCCGTCTGATTTGGTTACCAAAGGCAGGGTCAGGCCGAATACTTGTTTTTGGTGCAGACGGCGGGTCAAGTCGATACCGGCAGTGATGTTGCCCCATTGGTCGGAACCGCCGATTTCCAAAACTGCGCCATGGCGTTTGTTCAATTCGGCAAAGTCGTAGCCTTGCAGCAGGGAGTAGGCGAACTCGGTAAAGGAAATACCCACATCGTCGCGCTCGATACGCTGTTTGACGGACTCTTTGTTCAGCATAGCGTTGACGGAAAAATGCTTGCCGATGTCGCGCAGGAAGTCGAGGCAGTTCATGCTGCCGAACCAGTCGGCGTTGTTCGCCATAATGGCTGCGTTGTCGCCTTCAAAGCTTAAGAAAGGGGTCAGTTGGTTGCGGATGCTTTCAACCCAGCCGGCAACGGTTTCGGCAGAATTCAAGCTGCGTTCGGCGGCTTTAAAGCTTGGGTCGCCGATCATGCCGGTCGCGCCGCCTACCAAAGCAATCGGCGTATGGCCAGCTTGTTGGAAACGGCGCAATGCCAATACAGGCAGCAAGTGGCCGATGTGTAGGCTGTCGGCTGTCGGGTCAAAACCGCAATAGAGGGAAATTTTTTGTTCGTTTAGCAAAGCGTCTAAGGCTTCGATGTCGGTAGTTTGGGCGATTAAGCCACGCGATTGTAGGTCTTTGATGACGCTCATTGTTATCTTCCAAAAAAATTAGCAGTTTTACAAACTGCTAATTGTAACAAATTTCATCGGATGAATGGCTATGGCTTACTGAAGAAGCGTGTGTTTTTCAGAAAAACGCTTGGCCAGTTCTCTGCCGCCGTAAGGGTTGATGTGGTCTCTATCGGAATAAACCGGCAATCCGTTTATTTTGAAGTTCTCCGGAATATAGGCAGTGGCATCGACAATGTGCACATTGGCATATTTTTCCGCCAAATTTTTGATGCGTTCATTTCCTTTTGAAGTAACTGTTTCATCAATGGCAAGATTCTGACTAAATCCCGGTATGCGGTAAGACAGGATATAGGCGCGCAAGCCGTTGTATGACAGATTAGGGTTGTCTATCATCAGGTAAACCGCTTGTTTTTCCGAAGAAAGTTTTTGCAACATGAGGTCGAATTTTTTGAAAAAATCGGCATCGTAAGCAAGGGAGTTGCTGTTTTCAGGCATTTGGCTGCCCCAGCGCATGGCCAAAAGCACTTTTGAGTATTGGGGCAGATGCTCTTTGGCATACTGATAAACGGCACGGCAGGAGGCGTTTTTCTTGAATACGGGTGCGGCATAATCTTCTACATAGGCGCAACTGTCCGCAGAAACCATCGTTGCCGACCATTTTTCTTTTTTGCCGACGGTATCAAAAAACGTTTTATATTGGTCGGCATGCGAATCGCCTAGAATCAGTAATTCCGGCTGTTTGTCTGTATCGCCCCAAATACACTGTTTGTCGGTATTGTTGTGACAAGAAGTGTAGGAACGTGCCAATCCCATACGGTCGTATTGCTGCATAAACGGGAGCTTCATGGCAAGAAAAGGCGTAATGGCCAAAACAAGCATGGGGACGGCATAAACCCATGTCACAGATTGTGCAAAAGAGCCTTTCCAGTTTTTAAACGGCTTCTCGACAAAATAATAAGAAAGCAGGGAGAGTGCAAACATTAAGACAATCGGGGCTGCAGTCGAATAAGAAGGCAGATTGTTTGAACCGATGTATCTCATAAAAGCCAATACAGGCCAATGCCACAGATACAGTGAATAGGAAATCAAGCCTATACCGACAGTAATCTTCCATTGGAAAAATTTTTTCAGCCGGTGTTCAAATTGATTGAAATAAATGAATGCGGCGGCGGCCAAACAAGGAATCATGGCGGCAGGCCCCGGGAAATAGGCAGTTTTTTCCGTATAGGTAAACAGGCAGGCAAACAGTACGCATACGGAAAGTAATGCGCCTGCCGCTGCATATTGTTTGCCGGTATCCAGCCCTTGTTGTTGCCGATATTGCATCCACACTGCCGTCAACGAGCCGATCAGCATTTCGCAGGCGCGCAGATGGGGAAGGTAATATTTATCCAGCGCAGTCGGTATAAAAGAAGCCAAAATACTGAATACGCATAGCGTGATGAGGAAGGCAAACTGGGTGCGCCAGCTTTTGCGGACAACCAGCAACAGCAATATCGGGAAGACGAAATAATATTGTTCTTCGACCGATAAAGACCAAATGTGAAGCAAAGGTTTTTCTTCTTGTATGGGATCGAAATAGCCCTGACCCTTTGCAAAAAAGATATTGGAGATGAACCCCAAGGTGGACAGGGCTGTCCTCCATAAAAGGAAGAAATCATCTTTGGTGAATAAAAGAAAGCCGCATATCAGCGTTACCGTCAATACGGTAAAAAATGCGGGCAGTATCCGCTTGATACGGCGGATGTAAAATTTTTTGAACGAGAAAATCCCGCTGCTCATTTCACGATGGATAATCATCGTGATCAGAAAGCCGGAAATGACAAAAAAGATATCGACACCAAGAAAGCCGCCAGGCAGCCAGTTTTTTTCAATATGGAAAACGACAACGGATAGAACAGCAACGGCACGCAATGTATCAATATCTGGGCGGTAAGATAAAACTTTGCTCATAATATTTTGATTTTAATTAGTTTATTTTAATGGCGTCGTCTGAAAAGTGATTCCTGCCGAGAATGGGGCATTTCGGAGGTCGGCCATCGTTTGTCAGTACTGGGCAGTTTGTTTGCCTTCTTAGAATGATTGCTGATGATATGCGTTTGAATAGTAATAGATTAGAGTAGGAATACGGTTGATAGTTTCAACATAATGTTTAATATGTTGTTTTTATAATGAATCAATACGATGTGGTATTGTTTAATTATTTATTGTCATATCAGTGGTATTGTTATTGATGATGTAATCTTGCGCTATTTTTAGGTGAGGTGTCGGCAAGAAATGAGAGATTTTAAGAAAGAAAAATTACGGGCTATACCCGCATTCATTATAGAGATAATGTCTTGTTTTGTTGATATTTCAAGACATGAGGCCGTCTGAAAATAAATTCAGACGGCCTTAATCTTAGAAAAGGCCGTCTGAAAAAGCGTTACGCTGGGTTTATACGTTAAACAGGAAGTGCATCACATCGCCGTCTTGTACGACGTATTCTTTGCCTTCCACACGCATTTTGCCTGCTTCTTTGGCTTTGGCTTCGCCACCTAAAGCGATGAAGTCTTCGTAGGAGATAACTTGGGCACGGATGAAGCCGCGTTCAAAGTCGGTGTGAATTACGCCGGCGGCTTGTGGGGCTGTGTCGCCTTTGTGGATGGTCCAAGCGCGGACTTCTTTGACACCGGCGGTGAAGTAGGTTTGCAGGCCCAAGAGGTCGTAGCCGGCACGAATCAGGCGGTTCAGGCCCGGTTCTTCCAAGCCCATTTCGGCGAGGAATTCGGCTTTCTCGTCGTCTTCCAGTTCGGCGATTTCGCTTTCCATCGCGGCGCAGACGGCCACAACCGGCGCGTTTTCTTTTGCAGCCAATTCTTTCAGGCGGTCGAGGTGCGGGTTGTTTTCAAAACCGTCTTCGGAAACGTTGCCGACATACATGGCAGGTTTGGCAGTCAGCAGGAACAGCGGTTTGAGCATGGCAAGTTCTTCTGCGTCCAAACCGAAGGAGCGTACAGGCTTGCCTTCGTCCAAATGCGGCAGCAGTTTTTTACACAGATCTACCAGTTTTTGCGCGTCTTTGTCGCCTGAGCGTGCACGTTTTTCTTCGCGGACGATGGCTTTTTCGACGCTGGCTAAGTCAGCCAGTGCCAACTCGGTGCCGATGGTTTCGATGTCGGCGATCGGATCGACTTTGCCTGCAACGTGAACGATGTTGTCGTCGTCAAAGCAACGTACAACGTTAACAATCGCGTCAGTCTCGCGGATGTTGGCGAGGAACTGGTTGCCCAAGCCTTCGCCTTTGCTCGCGCCTGCAACCAAACCGGCGATGTCGACAAATTCGACGATGGCAGGCTGCATTTTTTGCGGATTGACGATTTTTGCCAATTCGGCCATACGCGGATCGGGGACTTCAACGATGCCGACGTTGGGTTCGATGGTACAGAAAGGATAGTTTGCCGCTTCGATACCCGATTGGGTCAGCGCGTTAAAGAGGGTGGATTTGCCGACGTTGGGCAAACCGACGATGCCGCATTTCAAGCTCATGGTTTTTCCTGAAAAGATAAAAGTTTAACGGCGGATTATAGCATATTGTGGAGGCACTCAAAACAGCCGCAATGCTGGTGTGTTCTTATAATAAAAGGCCGTCTGAAAAAAGAGGGGTAGGCATTCAGCTTATTGTTCTTCCGAAGAATGAGTAAATGAATAAAGCCGTTAAATAAAACAATTTTTCAGACAGGAGGCTTAAGATCAAACCCAAAAGAATGCCCAGTACCCAATAAATCATCTGACGGTGTTTCGGGTTGGATGCGGTACGTAACATTTTGAAATACAAAACCAGACAGCCGAACATGCAGATTGTTTGAAACAGAATGAGGGGGAGGCTGTCAATGGCTCCGGAAATCGAATCATGAAGGATGATTATCCCTATGCGTATGCATAAATAAATTAAAGCTGAGCCTGCAGCCGAACTCCCAAAAGGGACGGGCGTGTCGGATGAGTCGGGTGTTTTGTGGGGCTGAAGTCTGCCAAATAACAAGATAAATACAATGTCAAACATATTGATAGTTGCCTTGGTGTGAGATGTTTTTGTTTTTCAGACGGCCTCAGGGTTGTCTGAAAGCGTATTGTGCGGCGATATGGGGTAGTGCCGCGTGTCAGTAGGTCGACCATCCACCATGCTGAAGCAGTTGCCATACTTAAGTGAACATATTGATTTAGCAGAGGGTTATCTGCTATTTCTCCAAATAGTCTGAAATACAGGGTAAGTTAAATAAATAGGGTCAGAGTGGCAAGCAGGTTGAGAAACAGTATGGAGTTTGTGGGTAAATACTTTGCCGCGGTTCGCAGTTAGTTTAAAGGCCGTCTGAAAATTGTTTCAGACGGCCTTTTTCCGTGCTGCCTTAACCGGTATTACGTAAACCTTGCGCCACGCCGTTGATGGTCAGGTGAACCATCAGCAGGGCGTGAGGATTGTCGGGCTCTTTGCGCAGGCGTTTGAGCATGGCGACTTGCAGGCCGTTGAGGGCGTTCAAATATGGAATCCTCAAGGCAAGCGAACGGGCGAGGCTGCGGTTGTCGCGCAGGAGCTCTTCGGTTTGCAACAGGTCGAGCAGTGCTTTGCGGCTGCGTTGGTATTCTTCCTTAATCATGCCGAAGATGACTTTTGCTTTATCTGGCGATTCGCTCAAGCCGGCATAGTTTTCTGCCAAGGTGATGTCAGTTTTTGCCATTACTTGCTCCATATTGGAGAGCATGGCTTGGAAGAACGGATTGCTTTGGGCATGTTCGCGCAGGGCGGCCAGTGTGTCGGGATTGCCTTCGCACAAGGTTTCCACTGCGCTGCCGAAACCGTACCAAGCCGGCAGCATGAGGCGGTTTTGCATCCATGAGAATACCCACGGAATCGCACGCAAGTCTTGAATCCGCGCCAAGGTTTTGCGGCTGGCGGGGCGGCTGCCGAGGTTGAGGGTGGCAATTTCCTGAATCGGGCTGGTTTGCAGGAAGTAGTCGATGAAGTCGGGGTGGGTAATCAGTTCGCGGTAGTATTTGAACGATACGTCCGACAAGTCCTGCATCAGTTTGGCATCAGGGTCTTTTTTATCCGGCAGGATGCTGGCTTCCAACGTCGCGGCAACCAAGGTTTCCAAGTTGCGTTGGGCATTGCCCGGGTCGGCATATTTGGCGGTAATGACTTCGCCTTGCTCGGTAATACGGATTTGTCCGGCAACGCTGCCTGCAGGTTGCGCCAAAATAGCTTGGTAAGAAGGGCCGCCGCCGCGACCTACGCTGCCGCCGCGGCCGTGGAACAGGCGCATGCGGACATCGTATTTTTTGAAGAGTTCGACCAAGCCCAACTCTGCCTGATACAGACACCATGAGCTGGTAACGTAGCCGCCGTCTTTGTTGGAGTCGGAGTAGCCCAGCATGATTTCTTGGATATTGCCGCGGCTTTCGAGCAGGGCGTCATACCAGTCGAGGCGGAACATGGTTTCCATGACCGGACAGGCATTTTCGAGCGCTTCGATGGTTTCAAACAGAGGCACGATATTGATGCGGCTGTGCGGTTTGCCGTTTTCAACCACCAACAGGCCGCTTTCTTTCAGCAGCAATGCCAAGGCGAGCAGGTCGCTGGGTTGTTCGCAGTTGGAAATAATGCTTTGTGTAACGGCATCTTCGCCAAATTCGTCTTTGATTTTGCGCGCTTCGTTGAAAATTGCCAGTTCGTGGCGGGTATGGTCGCTGTATGTGATGAACGGGCTGTACAGCGGACGTTGATGGCTCAATTCGCGCAACAGGGCGGTTTGTTTTTGCTCTTCGTTCAGGCTGTTGTAGTCTTCCAAGCCTGCGTGTTGGAAAAGCTCGGCAACCACATCGGCGTGTTTGCCTGCGTGTTGGCGCAGGTCGAGCGGCATCATGTGGAAGCCGAACACGGACACGCTGCGGATAATGTCGGACAGACGGCCTTCTGCCAGCAGTTGGCTGCCGTTTTCGTGGAGCGAGCGTTGCAGTTTTTTCAGGTCGTTGAGGAACTCTTCGACCGTGGCATAAGGCTCGAGGAAGCCGAATTTGCAGCCCATGCCCAAACCGAGTGAGCGTGCCTTGCCCATGGCGCGTGCCATGATGTAGGCGATGGCGCGGCGGTAGGGTTCTTCGGTGCGGGCGATTTCTTCGTCAGGCGAGAGGGCGGCCAGTGCCATTACGTCGTCGTTGACTTTGACGCGGCGGATGGAGAGCGGCAATTCACGGTAGAGTTTGTCGAGTTCGCCACGATAGAAGCGGAACACTGCATCGGCATGCCGTCTGAACGCAAAACGCAAGGTTTCAGCAGAAACAAACGGGTTGCCGTCGCGGTCGCCGCCGATCCAGCCGCCGATTTTAAGGATATTCGGAACGCGGACGCCGGGATAGGCCGTCTGAAAATCGCGTTCCATTGTGCGGTAGAGTTTGGGCAGGGCTTCAAAGAAGCTCATCGGGAAGATGGATACACCGTTGTTGATCTCGTCGTTGACGCTGAGTTTGTGGCGGCGCGTTTCGCTGGTCTGCCACAAGCCCAAAAGCACGGTGTCGATTTCGCGGCGCAACTGAGCCAGTGCATCAGGATTGGTGCAGCGTTCGCGTTGCGGCAGCAGCGCGCGGATACGGCGGTTGAAGCTCAAGACGGTTTGGCGTTGCACTTCGGTCGGGTGCGCAGTCAAAACGGCGGTAACGACTGTATTGTCCAGTTGTTGTTGCAACGCTTTGCCGTTGACTTTTCCGGCTTTGAGCTTGCGCACGGTTTCCGTCAGGCTGCCTTCGGCACTGTTGTGTCCGGCCTCTTCGTGGATTTGGCGGCGGCGTTCGTGGTGCACGTCTTCGGCGATGTTCAAAATCTGTGCGAACAGGCCGCAGGCCAGGGTTAAATCGTGGGTTTGTTGTTCATCTAATTGCGGCAACACCTTTTCAATCAAGGCAGCGCTGTCGTCTGAAGTCGATAATAACTTAACGGTTTCGACCACCAAAGGCGACGCTTCCTCATGCAGCAGATTGAAAAGAGACTGTTTTAAAAATTCCGCATCCGCCGCCAGAGCGGCATCTTTAGGATTGTTTAAGATATGCAGTTGCATGATTTTTCTCTTATTTAAATGTTAATTTGGGTTTGTCCCCAATCCATTGTATAGCAAATTTTTGTAAACTGCCAATGCTGCCGTCCGATACATTTCAAACCAGAAAACAGCCGTCCGTATCCGCCGCGTGGTCGCTGTCTGTAAAATGCCGTAAAATATTGTCCATCAAAACAGAGGCGAGAACCCCATGATCGAATTCCCCAACCAGCCTGATTTTCCTGAGCAACACACTGCCGTCGCCGTCGGCACCATCAACATGAGCCAGCAGGCGGTACGGGTGTTGATAGAGAATGCAACCGAAAAGGCAAGCATCCTGACCATCGCCCGCGTTGCCGCCATTCAAAACATCAAACAAAGCGGCAACCTGATTCCGCTGCACCTGCCCGGCCGCATCATCGGCGTGCAGGTTGATTTCGATATTAACGTCGAGCTGGCCTGCCTGAAAGCCACATTGACCGTCCAAGCGCACAGCAACGGCAGCATTGCCACCGAAGCCCTGACCGGCCTCAATCTGGCACTCTTGAGCGTTTACGACATGATGAAAGACGTTGACCGCAATATGATGCTCAGCGGCATTCGCCTCGAATCCGAAACCAGCAGCGAAGGCCGTCCTTTCCTGTTTGACAACGCCTACGAAAATATCAATTTCTAAACCACTCAGGCCGTCTGAACATTGGGTTTCAGACGGCCTTATTGTTATGATGAACGATCAACAACTTTTGCGGTTCAGCCGCCATATCCTGCTGGATGAAATCGGTATCGAAGGCCAAGAAAAACTCTTGGCCGCCCATGCGCTCGTTGTCGGTTGCGGCGGGCTGGGTGCGGCGGCCTTGCCGTATCTTGCCGCCGCCGGTATCGGCCGCCTGACGATTGCCGATGCCGATACCATCGACGAGACCAACCTTCAACGCCAAATCACGTTTACCGAAGCCGACATCGGCAAAAACAAGGCTTTGGTGATGCAAGGCCGTCTGAAACAGATCAACAGCCAAACACACATTACCGCCATTGCCGAATTTCTCGATGAGGCCAAGCTGGTCGAATTGGCAAACGCCGCCGACATCATCCTCGATTGTTCCGACAACTATCCCACGCGCCAGGCGGTCAACCGCGCCGCCGTTGCCACGCGCACGCCTTTGGTTTCCGCCGCGGCCGTCCGCTTTGACGGACAAATCGCCGTGTACCGCCCCGACCTTCCCGATACGCCTTGTTATGCCTGCCTGTTTGACGGCGAACAAGCCGACGACGGCGCTTGTGCATTGTTCGGCGTTTTTTCGCCCTTGGTCGGCGTTATCGGAACGACCCAAGCCGCCGAAGCGCTCAAAGTGCTGCTCGGTATCGGCACGCCGTCGCACGGCAAACTTTCCACCTACAACGCATTGAGCGGACAATGGCGGCAATACGGGGTGAGGCGCAATCCCGACTGTCCGGTTTGCGGCGGCCGTTAAAGACAAAAGCAGGGCAAGGGTTTCAATGCTCCGAAGCCAATCCGCCGGAGCAATCATGCTTATCTTTCATTAAACTTGAAAGAAGGCGTTTCTTCCCTTTTCAGACGGCCTGTGACACGATATGATTCAATGATTAATAAATTTTTTGAGGCCGTCTGAAAAAGATAGGGAGAAACCGGCTTAATGAATATTATTCGCGCCTTATTGGTGGTATTGGGTTGCCTGACTTTGGGCGAGGCGGCCGTTTGGATTTTGGGGTTGAAGCTGCCGGGCAGCATTGTCGGCATGGGTTTGCTGTTTGCCGCGCTTCAGGCCGGCTGGGTCAAATTGTCTTGGGTGGAAGAGCTGGCGGACATTTTGATGGCGAACCTGACTTTGTTTTTGGTGCCGCCTTGCGTGGCCGTCATCAGCTATTTGGATGTGATTGCAAACGACTGGTTTTCGATTTTGACGGCCACCATCGCCAGTACGGTGTGTGTGTTGTTGGTCACGGGCAAAGTGCATGAGTGGGTCAGGAGGCTGATGTGATGGGCGGTATCGACAATTTGTTGCGTATGCCCGTGTTTATGCTGTTTCTGACTTTGGCCGTTTATGCTTTGGCGGTGCAGATTCGGGTGCGCACGGGAAACGTTTTGTGCAATCCGGTATTGATCAGTACGCTGGTGTTGATGGGGTATTTGAAGGTATTTGCCATTGATTACGAGCTGTATCACGATGCGGCGCAGTTTATCGATTTTTGGTTGAAACCGGCGGTCGTATTGTTGGCCGTGCCGCTTTATCGAAATTGGGACCGTATCCGCAGCCAGTGGTTGCCGGTGGTGTTGTCGCAGTTGGCGGGCAGCGTAACAGGTATTGTTACGGGCGTGTATTTTGCCAAATGGCTGGGCGCTTCGCGCGAAGTGATTCTGTCGCTGGCTTCTAAATCCGTGACGAATCCGATTGCGATTGAAATCACGGCGTCTATCGGCGGTATTCCGGCGATTACGGCGGCAACGGTGATTATCGCCGGACTTTTTGGACAGATGGCCGGATATAAAGTGTTGAAAGGGGCGTTGTACATGCCTTCTTCAGTGGGGATGTCTTTAGGGACGGCCTCCCATGCGATGGGGATTGCGGCGTCTTTGGAATACGGCCGCCGTATGGCCGCCTATGCCGGTTTGGGCTTGACGCTCAACGGCGTATTGACGGCGGTATTGGTGCCTATCTTGATTCCCTTATTGGGCGTATAGCGTTTAGGCCGTCTGAAAACAGTGTAAAACAGGAGAAAATGATATGGCTGTAAATTTGACTGAAAAACGTGCAGATGAATTGTTGGAAATCGACGGCATCCGTTTGTTTACGGGTCGTGCCGGCATCAAGCAACAAGACCGCGACGATTTGACGCTGATGGTGTTGGGCGGCGGCCATACGGTGGGTGCGGTGTTTACGCAAAACCGTTTCTGCGCCGCGCCGGTGCATATCGCCAAGTCGCACCTGTTTGACCAAGACGGCGTGTGTGCCTTGGTCGTTAATACGGGCAATGCCAATGCGGGTACCGGCGCACAAGGCCGTCTGGACGCGATTAAAGTGTGTGCGGCCGTGGCGGAACAGGTTGGCTGCCAATCCAATCAGGTGATGCCGTTTTCGACCGGCGTGATTTTGGAGCCGCTGCCTGTGGATAAAATCGTGGCCGCTTTGCCGCAAGTGCGCCCTGCATTCTGGTCGGACGCGGCGCGTGCCATCATGACGACGGACACTGTACCGAAAGCCGCTTCGCGCCAAGGCTTGGTCGGCGAGAAACACACAGTCCGCGCCACCGGCATCGCCAAAGGTTCGGGCATGATTCATCCGAACATGGCGACCATGTTGTCGTTTATCGCCACCGATGCCAAAGTGTCCCAGCCGATTTTACAGCTGATGACGCAAGAAATCGCAGACGAAAGTTTCAATACGATTACCGTGGACGGCGATACCAGCACCAACGACAGCTTCGTGATTATGGCGACAGGCCGTTGCGGTCAGAGCGAAATCGACAATACCGCCGATCCGCGCTATGCGCAGCTCAAAGCCTTGCTCGGTTCGTTGGCTTTGGAATTGGCGCAGGCGATTGTCCGTGATGGCGAGGGTGCGACCAAGTTCATCACGATTGAAGTGCAAAACGCAAAAAACCGCGAAGAGGCGCGCAAAGTGGCTTATGCCGTCGCCCATTCGCCTTTGGTGAAAACCGCTTTCTTTGCCTCCGACCCGAACTTGGGCCGTCTGTTGGCCGCCGTCGGCTATGCCGGTATTGAAGACTTGGATGTCGATGCTTTGAAAATGTGGCTGGATGACGTGTTGGTGGCCGAAAACGGCGGCCGTGCGGAAAGCTATACCGAAGAGGCAGGGCAAGCCGTGATGAACCGTCCGGAAATCACCGTCCGCATCGATTTGCAACGCGGCGATACGACGGCGGCTGTTTATACCTGCGATTTGTCGCACGAATATGTGTCGATTAACGCGGATTACCGTTCTTAAAAACTTTTATCCTTGTTTTCAGACGGCCTTTGAGAAAAGTATCAAGGCCGTCTGAACACATTGACTGCGTGTTTATGATGAAATTTCCCCAGACTTGGGCGGCGCGCCTCGCCCACAAAATCCGCCAAACCAAACGCCTGTCGAAAAAGAGCATTGCCTTTTTGTTTTTGCTGGCAGGCTCGGCACTGGTTGCCCTGACGGCTTTGCTGTTTGCGCGTTTGGCGGATTTGGCTTTGGAATGGAATGCTTTGCTGGCGGGCAAATATCCGTGGTTTGCGTGGGTGGCCTTGCCGCTGGGCTTGCCGCTTTTGGCGTGGTTTACGCGCAAATTTGCGCCGTACACTTCCGGCAGCGGTATTCCGCAGGTCATCGCTTCGTTGTCTTTGCCGTATGGTGCGCAGAAAACCCGTCTGATTCGTCTGGGCGAAACCTTTTTTAAGATTCCGCTGACGTTTTTGGGCATGATTTTGGGGGCGTCGATCGGTAGGGAAGGGCCGTCTGTACAAGTGGGTGCGGCGGTCATGAACGCTTGGGGCGCGTGGTGTAAAAAGCACGGGCTGGCGTTTAGGGGTATGCAGGAAAACGATTTGATTGCCGCAGGTGCAGCTGGCGGTTTGGCGGCGGCGTTTAACGCGCCTTTGGCCGGCGTGGTGTTTGCCATCGAAGAATTGGGGCGCGGCGTGATTTTGCGTTGGGAACGCCAAATCCTGATGGGCGTGTTGGCGGCCGGTTTCATTCAAGTGGCGATACAGGGCAACAACCCGTATTTTTCAGGGTTTCAAGGACACGAGCTGCCAAATATGCTGATGTGGGCCGCAGTGTCGGGCATCGTTTGCGGTGTGGCTGGTGGATTGTTCGGCAGCTTTTTGTATCGCGGCGCGGCGGCATTCGCACCGGTGCGCTGGCGCAGTTTCATCCGCCGTCATTTATTGGTGGTCGCCTTTGTAATGGGCATTTTGCTGGCGCTGCTCGGTACGTTTTATCAAGGCAAAACCTATGGCACGGGCTATCACGAAGCCGCCGCCGCACTCAAAGGCGCGTATGAAGCACCAATCGGCTTGGCAGCCGCAAAATGGGCGGCAACCGTGTTCAGCTACTGGGCAGGGATTCCCGGCGGTATTTTCACGCCATCGTTAACCATCGGTGCGATGATAGGCGAACACATGGCTTCTTTCGCGCAACTGGGCGACGCGTCCAATGTCGCGGTTTTGCTCTGCATGGCCGCGTTCCTTGCCGCCGCAACCCAATCGCCGTTGACCGCCGCCGTGGTGGTAATGGAAATGACAGGCGGACAGAATTTACTGTTTTGGATGCTGCTGACTTGCATCTTCGCTTCGCAAGTCTCGCGCCAATTCTCGCCGCATCCGTTTTACCACGCCGCAGGTTTGCGCTTCAGACGGCATATCGAAGCCGAAAGCGGACATGTCCAACACGAGAAAAAAGAATAGATCGGCATATAAAAGGCCGTCTGAAAACTAAATTTCAGACGGCCTTTTATATGTCGTTTAAAGTTGTATTACGGTTTACTTAAACAGCAAAATCAGCAGCAAAACAACCGCAATCACAGCCAACCAAAGGCTTTGGCGTTGCTGTACTTTGACCAAATGCACATAGGCATCGCGCATTTCCTGCTGGCGGTTTTCATCAACCAGCGCGCTGATTTTGCGCGGCAGGGAAGGGATGATTTGCGCCCAGTCGGGGGCTTCGTTTTTGAGGTTGCGCCAAAGGGCTTTGGGGCCGACCTGTTCGTTCATCCAACGCACCAAAAACGGTTTGGCGGTTTTCCACAAGTCCAAATCGGGATCAAGCTGGCGGCCCAAGCCTTCGATGTTGAGCAGCGTTTTTTGCAGCAATACCAGCTGCGGTTGGATTTCGACATTGAAGCGGCGACTGACTTCAAACAGGCGCATCAGCACCAAGCCGAAGGAAATTTGCGAAATCGGTTTGTTGAACACCGGTTCGCACACGGCGCGGACGGCGGCTTCCAATTCTTCCGCACGCGTGTCGGCAGGCACCCAGCCCGATTCGATGTGGGCGGTGGCGACGCGGTGGTAATCGCGGTTGAAGAAGGCGAGGAAGTTGATGGCGAGATAGCGTTTGTCGTAATCGGTCAGCGTGCCGACGATGCCGAAATCGAGGGCGATGTAGCGGTTGTCGGCGGCGACCAAAATATTGCCGGGGTGCATATCGGCATGGAAAAAGCCGTCGCGGAAAACTTGCGTGAAGAAGATTTCCACGCCGTAATCGGCGAGTTTGTGCAAATCAATGCCGTCTGCTTTGAGTTTGGCAATATCGGATACCGGCGTGCCGTCCATCCATTCGATGGTCAGCACGTCGCTGGTGCAGTAGTCGTAAAACACCTTCGGCACAATCAGCATATCGCTGTTTTGGAAATTGCGTCCGAGCTGGCTGGCATTGGCGGCTTCGCGCATTAAGTCCAATTCGTCGTGCAGGTATTTGTCAAATTCGGCCACCACTTCGCGCGGCTTCAAACGCTTGCCGTCTGAAAACAAACGTTCCACCCAGCCTGCACCAAAGCGCATCAGCGACAAATCCTGTTCGATAACGGGCAGAAGGTTGGGGCGCAAGACTTTCACTGCGACCTGTTCGCCAGAATGCAGGCGTGCTTTGTGTACCTGGGCGATGGACGCGCTGGCGACAGGTTCGGTTTCAAATTCCGCGTATAAAGTGTCGATGGATTGACCCAAAGATTTTTCGATTTGCGAGCGCGAAAGCTGCGCGTCAAACGGCGGCACTTTGTCTTGCAGCCTGGCCAGTTCGACCGCGTAATCATGCGGAATCAAATCGGGGCGCGTGGACAATACCTGTCCGAATTTGATGAAAATCGGCCCCAGGCTTTCCAAAGCCAGACGCAGGCGCACGGCAGGCGTCTCGTGTTTGAACTTGGACGACTGCGGCAGCATATTGAGAAAAGTCCGCGCCCAACCCGGACGGACCAGCGAGGCAATCAGCTCGGCGAGGCGGTAGCGGTAGAGCGTGCAGAGGATGGTTTTGATGCGTTTGAGGCGGTTCATAGTGGGCGCGGATAAATCGAAAAAACAGAATTATATAGGAAAAACGGGTAAGGGCTTCAGACGGCCTGAGACTTTTGCAAAAATGTTTGCCGCATATCCGGCAATTTAGCAAAGGTTTGCGGTCGGCCGTTTTGATAAAAAGATGAATATTCACATCATAAATATTCGTCGGCCACTTGCCCAAACCGCCGATTCAAGCCATAATCGAGAAATGTGCAGGAGAGAGCTACATCCAACTACATGTGGCCACCGAAGGCGCAGACACCCTTAAATCGCTCAGGTATCAGGGACTGCACATTGAAACAAACAATCTGGAGAGCGGCGTTGGAATAACGTCCACCGAAGGGGAGAAGGCCGTCTGAACCACCATTCAGACAACCGCGCAAAGCAGTGAGCAGACTGGTTTGCCATCATGCGGATACGGCCGAAAATCTCAGGTTCAAGGACAGATAGGGTCATCCGCGCACAGGTGCGCGGGCGGCATCTGAACAAAAAATCCGGAGAAACTTGAGAATGACTGCTCTGAAAACCACCCCATTTCATCAAGCCCATCAAGATGCAGGCGCGAAGCTGGTAGATTTTGCCGGCTGGGAGCTGCCCATCCATTATGGTTCACAAATCGCCGAACACGAAGCCGTGCGCACCGATGCCGGTATGTTTGACGTATCCCATATGCTCGTTACCGACGTAGCAGGCGCAAATGCCAAAGCCTTTTTCCGCAAATTGATTGCCAACGATGTCGCCAAACTCGCTTTTGTCGGCAAAGCCCTTTATTCCGCTTTGCTCAACGACAACGGCGGCGTGATTGACGATTTGATCGTTTACCGCACCAACGAAGCCGAAACCCAATACCGCATCGTGTCCAACGGCGCGACCCGCGAAAAAGACACGGCGCAATTCCACAAAGTCGGACAAGAGTTCGGCGTTGCCTTCAATCCGCGCTACGACCTTGGCATGCTCGCCGTACAAGGTCCTAAAGCCATCGAAAAACTCCTGACCGTCAAACCTGAATGGGCGGACGTGATTCACGGCCTCAAACCGTTCCAAGGTGCAGACTTGGGCAACGACTGGTTTGTCGCCCGTACAGGCTATACCGGCGAAGACGGCGTCGAAGTGATTCTGCCGGGTACCGAAGCCGTCGCATTCTTCAAAGCCCTGCAAGCAGCAGGCGTACAGCCTTGCGGCCTCGGCGCACGCGACACCCTGCGCATGGAAGCCGGTATGAACCTTTACGGCAACGATATGGACGACGAAACCAGCCCGCTTGAAGCAGGCATGGGTTGGACCGTTGACTTGAAAGACGAAAGCCGCGATTTCGTCGGTAAAGCCGCCTTGCTGGCATTGAAAGAAAAAGGCGTTGCCGTGAAACAGGTCGGTCTGTTGCTCGAAAAAGGCGGCATCCTGCGCGCGCATATGGAAGTGTTGACCGACAAAGGCCAAGGCGAAACCACTAGTGGCGTATTTTCTCCAAGCCTGAAACAATCCATCGCCATCGCACGCGTACCGAAAGACTTTGACGGCGATACCGCCAAAGTGCTGATGCGTGGCAAAGAAGTGGACGTACGCGTACTGAAGCTGCCGTTTGTCCGCAACGGTCAAAAACAGTTTGATTAATATCGGTTCAGACGGCCTTTATTTGAATTAAGGCCGTCTGAAAGCAGGTTTTAATTGTCGTCCGATACGGACGTTTGTAGAAAGCATCGAACAAGGCATCTGTGGATATTGATTCATGCAGATGCCGTCTGAAAATAACCCCCTATCAATGGAGTATCAAACCATGAGCAACATCCCAGCAGAACTGAAATACGTTGCCAGCCACGAATGGCTGCGCCTTGAAGAAGACGGTACCATCACCGTCGGCATTACCCATCACGCGCAAGAGCTGTTGGGCGATATCGTGTTTGTCGAGCTGCCTGAAGTCGGCGCAAACCTGGCTGCCGAAGAGCAAGCCGGTGTGGTTGAGTCTGTAAAAGCCGCATCTGACGTGTACGCGCCGATTGCAGGCGAAGTCGTTGCCGTCAACGAAGATTTGCCAAGCGCTCCGGAAACTGCCAACAGCGACCCTTACGGCGCAGGCTGGTTCTTCAAAATCAAACCTGCCAACCCTGCCGATTACGACGGTCTGCTGACTGCCGAACAATACGCAGGCGAAGTAGCTTGATTTTTGCAAACATCCAAACAGGTTTTTCATCTGTTTGATATTGCAGGTCTTAGGTCGTCTGAAAAATGCTTTCAGACGGCCTTTGTTTCAATTTTTCCTCAGCAAACATGAATTACTGCGAATTTGTCGACACGCTTCCTGACGATACGGACAATCCCAACAAACATTATCACGACGCGCAATACGGTTTTCCGATTGAGGACGACAATGAATTGTTTGAGCGACTGGTGTTGGAAATCAATCAGGCAGGATTGAGCTGGACGCTGATGCTGAAGAAGCAGCAGGCATTTCAGACGGCATTTAAAGGTTTTGACATCGATACGGTCGCCGCATTTGACGAAGCCGATATTGAGCGACTGCTTGCCGATGCAGGCATCGTCCGCAACCGCCTGAAAATCAACGCAGCCATCTACAATGCGCGACAAATCAAACAAATACAGCAAGAATACGGCTCATTCAAAAACTGGCTGGATGCGAACCATCCGCTCGACAAGGCTGAATGGGTGAAGCTGTTTAAAAAACATTTTAAATTTGTCGGTGGCGAAATCGTCGGCGAATTTCTGATGAGTACCGGCTACCTGCCCGGCGCGCATGTGGAAACCTGTCCGGTTTATAGGGAAATATTGGCATGTCGTCCGAAGTGGGCGGAGGCCGTCTGAAACAACATCTGCAAGAAAAAACAGTGTTGATATCGATAACACCAAAGGAGTAGAAATGAAACTATCTGAATTGTTCAACCCGAACGAATTTGCCGCGCGCCATTTGAGCTTTGGCGACGAGGCTGCGCTTTTGGAAGCGCTCGGCGAGAAGAGCATGGATGATTTTGTCGGCAATACCGTGCCGCAAAGCATCCGTATGCCGTCCGAACTCGATTTGCCCGAAGCGTTGACCGAGGCGGACGCGTTGGCGAAATTGAAAGGCATCGCGTCGAAAAACGTGATCAACAAATCCTATATCGGTTTGGGCTATTACCCGACCCGCGTGCCGAATGTGATTTTGCGCAACGTATTGGAAAATCCGGGTTGGTACACCGCCTACACCCCGTATCAGGCGGAAATTGCACAGGGTCGTTTGGAAGCTTTGTTGAACTTCCAACAAGTGTGTATCGATTTGACCGGTTTCCCTGTGGCAGGCGCGTCTTTGCTGGACGAGGCAACTGCCGCCGCCGAAGCGATGGCGATGGCGCACCGCGTGGGCAAAGTGAAATCCGAGCGTTTCTTTGTGGATGCGCGCGTGTATCCGCAAACTTTGGACGTGATGAAAACCCGCGCTAAATATTTCGGTTTTGAACTGGTGGTCGGCGATTTTGCCCAAGCCGACGAGGGCGAATACTTCGGCGCGCTGTTCCAATACGTCGGCAAAGACGGTGACGTGCAAGACTTGCAGGACGTTATCGGCCGTCTGAAAGCCAAAGGCACAATCGTGGCCGTTGCCGCCGATATCATGAGCTTGGTTTTGCTGAAGTCTCCGGCTGAATTGGGCGCGGATATTGCTTTGGGTAACACCCAACGCTTCGGCGTGCCGATGGGCTTCGGTGGTCCGCACGCTGCTTATTTCGCGTTTAAAGACGAGTTCAAACGTTCCGCTCCGGGCCGCATCATCGGCGTATCCAAAGACGCATCGGGCAAACCTGCCTTGCGCATGGCTTTGTCCACCCGCGAGCAACACATCCGCCGCGAAAAAGCGACATCCAATATTTGTACCGCACAAGCATTGCTGGCGAACTTGGCCGGTATGTATGCCGTTTACCACGGTCCTGAAGGCGTGAAACGCATTGCCAAACGTATCCATGCGCTGGCTTCTACCTTTGCCAATGTGCTGGTTTCAGACGGCCTGAATGTGGTTCACAAGGTCTTCTTCGATACCGTTACCGTCGATTTCGGCAGCAAAGAGAAAGCAGACCAAGTGTTTGCCGCTGCTTTGAAGTCGGGTTACAACCTGCGCCGCGTCAACGATACTCAAATTGCGGCTGCATTCCATGAAACATCGGCATATGAAGATTTGGTCGATTTGTACCGTGCGTTTACCGGCAAAGATACGGCTACATTTGCCGATGATGTCAAAGGCCGTCTGAATGCCGAATTGCTGCGTCAGGACGACATTCTGCAACATCCTGTGTTCAACAGTTACCACACCGAACACGAAATGCTGCGCTATCTGAAAAAACTCGAAGACCGCGATTTGGCGATGAATCGCAGCATGATTTCATTGGGCAGCTGCACCATGAAACTCAACGCGACTGCGGAAATGTTGCCGATTACTTGGGCAGAGTTCACCGACATCCACCCCTACGCCCCCAAAGACCAAGCCGCAGGCTACCGCGCGCTTTTGACCGACATGGAAAACAGCCTGAAAGCCATCACCGGCTTTGACGCGATTTCCTTCCAGCCCAACTCCGGCGCGCAGGGCGAATACAGCGGCATGCTCTCCATCCGCCGCTATCAAGAAGCCAACGGCGAGGGACACCGCAACATCTGCCTGATTCCCAAATCCGCCCACGGTACCAACCCTGCGACTGCCGCTATGCTGGGTTTGAAAGTCGTCGTCGTCGATACCGACGAACACGGCAACGTCAACATCGATGATTTGAAAGCCAAAGCAGAGCAACACCGCGACGCTTTGTCCGCCATCATGATTACTTACCCGTCCACCCACGGCGTGTATGAAGAAGGCATCCGCGACATCTGCCGCATCATCCATGAAAACGGCGGACAGGTTTACATGGACGGCGCCAACCTCAACGCCCAAATCGGCATCATGCAGCCTGCCGAAGTCGGCGCGGACGTGTTGCACATGAACCTGCACAAAACCTTCTGTATCCCTCACGGCGGCGGTGGTCCGGGCGTCGGCCCTATCGGTTTGAAAGCCCACCTTGCCCCGTTTGCACCGGGACATGCTTTGACCGACATCCACAGCGCCAGTGCCGACCAAACCGCCGTTGCTGCTGCGGCCTTCGGTTCTGCGTCCATCCTGCCGATTACTTGGATGTACCTGACCATGATGGGCAAACAAGGCATGGAACAGGCGACACGCTGGGCATTGCTCAACGCCAACTACGTTGCCAAGCGTCTGAGCGAAGACTATCCGATCCTGTATACAGGCAAAAACGGCCGCGTCGCGCACGAATGTATCGTCGATTTGCGTCCGCTTAAAGCCGAAAGCGGCATCACTGAAACTGACATCGCCAAACGCCTGATGGATTACGGCTTCCACGCGCCGACGGTTTCCTTCCCTGTTGCCGGTACGCTGATGATTGAGCCGACTGAGAGCGAAAGCAAAGCCGAACTCGACCGCTTCATCGCTGCCCTGAAACAAATCAAACAGGAAGTGCTGAAAGTCGAGCGCGGCGAATGGCCGAAAGAGGATAATCCGCTGGTGAATGCTCCGCATACCGCAGCAGATGTAACCGGTGAATGGGCGCATCCGTACTCCCGCGAAGAAGCTGTCTTCCCATTGCCGTTCGTACGCGAACACAAATTCTGGCCGAGCGTCAAACGGGTAGATGAAGTGTATGGTGACCGCAATCTGGTTTGCTCCTGCTTGCCGATTGACGCATACGAAGAATAAGCCTGAATAGGTTTAAAATTGAACAGGCCGTCTGAAAATGAAAATAGTTTTCAGATGGCCTTTTGTTTGTTAAGATATTCCGCCCGAGAACGTACGTTTGTTTTGGGTAAAACAACAGATAAGGCATTCGGAAAGATAGATGGCGAATGCCTTTGTTTGCGGATAAAACCAAACTGCTCTCAACAACGATAAACATAAGGCCGTCTGAAAAACAGGAGGACACGATGGACGAACTTTTTATTCAAACGCTGACGATTGCCGGCTCAGATTCCGGCGGCGGCGCGGGCATACAGGCGGATTTGAAGACATTTCAGATGCGCGGCGTGTTCGGCACCAGCGTACTGACCGCGGTTACCGCACAAAATACCTTGGGCGTATCGGCAGTGCATCCGATACCGACTGACATGATTGCCGCGCAAATTGCTGCGATTCAGGAGGATTTTCAAATCCGCGCCTATAAAATCGGTATGCTGGGTACGGCGGAAATCATCGAATGCGTGGCGGAACAAACCGCCGAATGCGACTTCGGCAAACGCGTGTTGGATCCGGTCATGATTGCCAAAGGCGGAGCACCGTTGTTGGAAAATTCAGCCGTCGAAGCCATGAAACGCCTGTTGTTGCCGCATACGGACGTCTTGACTCCAAACTTGCCCGAAGCGCAGGCATTGACGGGTATTAATATTGAAAACCGCCAAGATGCGGAACGCGCCGCCAAAATTCTTCAGGATTGGGGCGTGAAAAATGTGGTGATTAAAGGCGGCCATCTTGCCGACAGCCAAAGCGAATATTGCACCGACTGGCTGTTTACGCCATATGAAACCATCGAGCTGAACAGCAAACGTTTCCCGACGCCGCATACGCATGGCACGGGCTGCACGTTTTCTGCCTGCATCACTGCCGAGTTGGCAAAAGGGTTTAGCGTGCCCGAGGCGGTTCAAACGGCAAAAAACTATATTGCTGCCGCCATTTCCCATCCTTTGGGCATCGGGGCAGGACACGGGCCGGTCAACCATTGGGCGTATCGGGACGAATAATGCGTTTAGGCCGATTGTAATTGATTGTATTTTTCAGACGGCCTGACTAGGTTTATCACTTGAAATTGTTTACAATATCGGATTAATGCTTTTACGGATAAAAAAGACACCATGCAAGTTACTTCAAAATGGATAGATGGAATGTGCTTCGTCGGTACAACGGCAAACGGACACAGCGTTGTGATGGAAGGCGCGGCGGCTGAAGGCGAAGTCAAACGCGGTCCCAGCCCGATGGAAATGCTGTTGTTGGGTGTAGCAGGCTGTTCCAGCATCGATGTCGTGATGATTGCCGAGAAACAACGCCAAAAAATCACCGACTGCCGTGCCGAAGTGACTGCCAAACGCGCCGACACCGCGCCGCGCGTGTTTACCGAAATCCATATCCACTTCAAAGTGTATGGTCGGGATTTGCAGGAAAGCGCGATTGAACGCGCAGTACAGATGTCTGCCGAAAAATATTGCTCCGCATCGATTATGCTGGGCAAAGCGGCAAAAATGAGCCACAGCTTCGAGATCGTCGAAACAGAATAGGGCAGTTTCAGGGTGGGAGTATCGGAGCGTGAACCGGCTACCCACAAAAAAAGCAGATATATTCACGCATTAACATGAATATATCTGCTTGCTTTTTATTCCTTTTTCTCTCTCTCTATCAGCCTTTATAACTTGGCTTGTTGATCTCATTGTGCAAGTTTCGTTTAACATTGTCAACAATTTTTAATTATATTTTAAACAACCCCGAAAGCTGCAGGTTTGTAAACGCTTGCGCCTTAATACGGATACTGGGGAAACAGTATGGATTACGAAAATAATACCAACATTGCGCCTGCAACTTCATCGCTTATTTTGGAAGAGCGTCACGATTCGGAACTCTTCCGCGTGTACGCATTGATTTTGGACGGCATTACCGACCATCTGCTGCTGCCGGGCAAAAAACTGACCGAGTCCGAGCTTTGCCGGCAAATGGTTTGCTCGCGCAATACCGTGCGTGGCGCATTGTCACTTTTGGCGCACGATAAAATCGTCGATTTGCAGCCCAACCGCGGCGCATTTGTCCATGTGCCGGACTTGAAAGAAATGAAAGACGTGTTCAATACGCGTATCGAAATGGAAAGCATGATTTTGAGCGTCCTTATCGATATGCCTGATTTGGAAACGCGTCTGAAACCGCTTTACGCCATGATTGAGCAAGAGGGCGCAGCCTCCGAAAGCGGCGACCGCGTGGGTTGGAACCGCCTGTCCAATGCCTTCCATGTCGAATTGGCGCGGCTGCTGGACAACGATGTCCTGTTTGAAATCATGAATACCTTGTGCGCACGTTCTTCATTGATTGTGGCTGTTTCCGATCCGCTTCGCAAAGAAAAGCGCAACATCGATTCCAATTCGCACCATGAACACCGAGAAATCCTCGATTTGTTGCTGGCAGGCAAGCGCAACCGTGTGACCAAAGTCATGCGCCGCCACTTGGGCGCGTGCATGGAACGCTTGGAACAGAAACTCGAGATGTAATCGGTTTGACAATTAAAAAGGCCGTCTGAAATATTCAGACGGCCATTGGTTTATCCCTACAAAACGAAACGCCATGAAACCCAAAATCCAAAGACACGAACATATCCTCAGCCTTGTCCGCGAACATAACTTTATGACGGTAGAAGAATTGGCGGCAAATTTGGATGTTACGCCGCAAACCATACGCCGCGATGTTCAAGAGTTAAGCGAGACTGGACAGCTCAAACGCTATCACGGCGGCGCATCTTTGGGCGATGTTTCAGTCGTAACGGCAGGGCAGGAACGACGCAACCATCAGCAGCAGGAAAAAAACGCCATTGCCCGTCTGATTGCTTCCACCATTCCCGACAATGCCTCGCTGTTTATCAGCATCGGCACCACCATGGAAGCCGTTGCCGCCGAGTTGGTCAGACAGCGTAAAAACCTGCGGATTATCACCAACAATATTTACGCCGCCTCCATCACTGCGGCGCGTACCGATTACACGGTCATCATCGCTTCCGGCGTGGTCCGCCCCTTGGACGGCGGTATTACCGGCGTGGCGACCGTCGATTTCATCAACCAATTTAAAGTCGACTATGCCATCATGAGTACCCACGGCATAGAAAACGACGGCTCGCTTTTGGATGACGATTACAAGGAAGTCAGCGTCATGCAGGCGATGGTGAACAATGCCCGCGTGCGCTATCTTGGCGTCGACCACAGCAAGTTCAACAGCAATGCCTTGGTCAGACTGGGTGATATCGGCGCATTCGATAAGCTGTTTACCGACCGTATACCATCCGCCGCCATGCAGAAAACCCTAAACGAGCGCGGTGTAGCGTGGCAGGTTGCCGACCCTGTATCAAAGTAGCCAAGTCGGGTACAATTGAGCCATCATTCCATTCCTTTCAGACGGCCTGATTGAATGCTCAGGCCGTCTGAAAACAGAAAATCATTTTCCCATCAAAGAAATATTATGTTGAATAAAGACCAATTCGCGGACAACCACTTTATCCGTACCATCATCGAAGAAGACCTCAAAAGCGGTAAACATACAGCCATCCAAACCCGTTTCCCGCCCGAGCCGAACGGCTATTTGCACATCGGCCACGCCAAATCCATCTGCTTGAACTTCGGTTTGGCGTATATTTACGACGGCTTGTGCAACCTGCGTTTTGACGATACCAACCCTGAAAAAGAAAACGACGAATACGTCAACGCCATCAAAGAGGATGTCGAGTGGTTGGGCTTCCATTGGGCGGGCGAGCCGCGTTTCGCTTCCAACTATTTCGACCAGCTTTACGACTACGCCGTCGGTTTAATCAAAGACGGCAAAGCGTATGTCGATGATTTGACCCCTGAAGAAATGCGCGAATACCGCGGCACGCTGACCGAAGCAGGTAAAAACAGCCCTTATCGCGACCGCAGTATCGAAGAAAACCTCGACCTGTTCACGCGCATGAAAAACGGCGAATTTCCCGATGGCAGTAAAACCCTGCGCCTGAAAATTGACATGGCTTCAGGTAACATCAATATGCGCGATCCGGTCATCTACCGCATCCGCCGCGCCCATCACCACAACACCGGCGATAAATGGTGCATCTACCCGATGTACGACTACACGCATTGCATTTCCGATGCCATCGAAGGCATCACGCATTCCTTGTGTACGCTCGAATTTGAAGCACACCGTCCTCTGTATGACTGGGTTGTGGATAATATTATTGTTACTAATGATAAAACAAGATTAGCAATCAATAGGTTAAGTTATATTCTTTCAAATTTGCAAAGTAAATATATACAACTAGATTTAGGAAATAATATTAATAAGCATATTGAAATTTATGATGAAATTTATAATGAAATTTCAAATATGAGAATGATAATTTCTTTTCAGCTTAAAAACTTAAAGTTAGAATCTAAGTTAAATGTAAATATATTGCAAAAATTAGTTGATATTTCTTTGCGTAGCTATGAGGGAGGATTTTGGGATGAAGAATGGACAAGAATTGCTGAATTAATTTCAGATTATTCAAATTTAATAAAAGAAATTATGAGTCTGTTGAGTCCATTTCCTAACCGCCCGCGCCAATATGAGTTTTCCCGTTTGGAGCTTTTGTATTCCATCACGTCCAAACGCAAGCTGAACCAACTGGTTTCAGACGGCCACGTTGCCGGCTGGGACGATCCGCGTATGCCGACGATTTCCGGTATGCGCCGCCGCGGCTACACGCCCGAAGGCCTGCGCCTGTTTGCCAAACGCGCCGGTATTTCCAAATCTGAAAACATCGTCGATATGAGCGTGTTGGAAGGCGCGATTCGCGAAGAGCTGGAAAACTCCGCCCCGCGTTTGATGGCGGTTTTGAACCCGCTCAAAGTAACCCTGACCAACTTTGAAGCCGGCAAAACCCAAAGCCGTCGCGCAGCGTTCCACCCCAATCACGAAGAAATGGGCGAGCGCGAAATTCCCGTGTCCCAAACCATCTACATCGAAGCCGACGACTTTGCCGAAAATCCGCCTAAAGGCTTCAAACGCCTGATTCCCGGCGGCGAAGTGCGTTTGCGCCACGGCTATGTCATCAAATGCGATGAAGTAGTCAAAGGCGAGGCAGGCAATGTGGTTGAACTCAAATGCAGCATCGACCACGATACCTTGGGTAAAAATCCCGAAGGCCGCAAAGTTAAAGGCGTGATTCACTGGGTTTCTGCCGAACACGCCGCCGAAATCAAAGTCCGCCTCTACGACCGCCTCTTTACCGTCGAGCGTCCCGATGCCGTGCGCGGCGAAGACGGCAACTACCTGCCGTTTACCGATTTCCTCAACCCTGAATCCATTAAGGAAATCACCGCCTACGCCGAGCCTGTCGCAAAAGATTTGCCGGCAGAAAGCCGTTGGCAGTTCGAGCGTATCGGCTACTTCGTCACCGACCGCAAAGACCACAGCTCCGAGCATCCCGTGTTCAACCGCACGGTCACGCTGAAAGATTCTTGGCAGCCTAAGTAATCTGTTTGCAGTCGCTATATTGAAGGCCGTCTGAAAACTTGAAATCTGGTTTTCAGACGGCCTTTGTCGATAAAGGGATGAGATGGAACGTTATTCTGTACATTTGAAACTGCTGGGAATGGCGGTGTTGTGGGGCGCGTCCTGGCCGATGGGGCGGATGCTGGGGCAGTCGCTGCCGCCGCTGACGGGCGGGGCGGTTCGGTTTGTCTTGGCTTCGGTTTTGTTGTTGGGCTGGTTGTTTGTGCGCAGCAGGTTTGCGACTTTGGCGGCTTTATCGGCGCGGCAATGGCTGGGCTTGACTGCAGCCGCTTCCGTCGGCGTGTGCGGCTATGCAGTGTTTTTTATGCTGGGTTTGCAGACTATGCCGGCAGGCAAGGCGGCGGTGGTCGTGGCGGTAAATCCCGTGCTGACGCTGCTGATGGCGACTTGGTTTTTCGGCGAGCGTTTAAATGCGAAGATTTTGGCGGGTATGCTCATGGCGGTTGGCGGTGCCATTATGGTGGTAACGCAAGGGCAGCCGTTGACGGTGTTATCCGGCGGCATCAAGGCAGGAGAGTGGCTGATTTTCGGTTGCGTGGTTTGTTGGGCGGCTTATACTTTAATTGGTCGCGCGGTTTTGCGTGGGATAGATGCGCTGACGGTAACGGCGGCAACATCGTTCATTGGTGCGTTGATGTTGTCGGTGGTGGCGTTGTGGACGGACGGAATGCCGTTTGAGGCGATAGCGGCAATGGATGGGCGAGGCTGGACAGCCTTGGCGTGGCTGGTCATCGGCGCGACGGTATTGGCCTACGCGTGGTATTTCGAAGGCGTGAAGACTTTGGGTGCAGGCAGCGCGGCGGCGTATATTACGCTCGTGCCGATTTTCGGTGTGCTGTCTTCGGCGTGGTTTTTGGGCGAACCGCTGCATATTTCGCTGGTTGCGGGTTGTACGGCGGCGGTCGGCGGCATGACGCTGATGCGATACGGGCAAAAGGCCGTCTGAAGTTGGGTAAATACTCGGATTTTTGATGATAAGATTGCGGTTGCCACCTTACTTCCAGCCGTAATCTTATTGCATGGTAAGATTATGGTATCGGCTCAGTGTTCGATTTAAAAATTTGACACCCTGCCTCCAACTGCCTAAAATTCAACTTTCTCAAAAATCTACCGTATCCTGCGGCACGATTTCATACTTTCAGACGGCCTTTGTGCCATCTCTCTGATACCATTCAAAATATATCAATACTATGCACGTTTCAGAACTCCAAACCCTCCACATTTCCAAACTCTTGGAAATGGCAGAAGAACATGGCATTGAAAACGCCAACCGTTTCCGCAAACAAGACCTCGTTTTTGCCATCGTCCGCCAGATGATGAAGCAAAATGTCAGCTTTACCTGTTCCGGCACACTCGAAATCCTGCCCGACGGCTTCGGTTTCCTGCGCAGCGCAGATACTTCTTACCTTGCCGGCCCTGACGATATTTATGTTTCGCCCACGCAAATCCGCCGCTTCAATCTGCACACCGGTGACACCATTGAAGGCAGCGTGCGCGTACCTAAAGACAACGAGCGTTATTTCGCGCTTGTCCGTCTCGATACCATCAACGGCGATCCGCCCGAAGTCTGCAAACACAAAATCCTCTTTGAAAACCTCACGCCTTTATTCCCAACCGAACAATTCAAACTCGAGCGCGACATCAAAGCCGAAGAGAATCTGACCGGCCGCGCCATCGACTTGGTTTCCCCAATCGGTAAAGGCCAACGTGCATTGTTGGTGGCGCCGCCTAAGACCGGTAAAACCGTGATGTTGCAAAACATTGCCCATGCCATTACCGCCAATTATCCCGATGTCGAACTGATTGTCCTGTTGATTGACGAGCGTCCGGAGGAAGTGACCGAAATGAGCCGTTCTGTACGCGGCGAAGTGGTTTCCTCTACGTTTGACGAACCTGCGCAACGCCATGTACAAGTGGCCGAGATGGTGATTGAAAAAGCCAAACGCATGGTTGAACACAAAAAAGACGTGGTCATCCTGCTGGATTCGATTACCCGTTTGGCGCGCGCCTACAATACCGTCGTGCCGACTTCGGGTAAAATTCTGACCGGTGGTGTTGATGCCAACGCTTTGCACCGTCCGAAACGCTTTTTCGGCGCAGCGCGTAATGTGGAAGAGGGCGGTTCGCTTACCATTATTGCGACAGCGCTTGTTGAAACCGGCAGCCGCATGGACGACGTGATTTACGAAGAGTTCAAAGGCACGGGCAATATGGAATTGCACCTTGACCGCCGCATGGCAGAAAAACGCCTGTTCCCGGCCATCAGCATCAATAAATCCGGTACGCGCCGCGAAGAATTGCTGGTGCCGAACGATCAGTTGCAACGTATGTGGCTCTTGCGCAAATTCCTGCATCCTATGGACGAAATCGAAGCGACCGAGTTTTTGGTGGGCAAACTCAAAGACTCTAAAAACAATGACGATTTCTTTGAATTGATGCGCGGTAAATAAGCATAAGGCCGTCTGAATATGTTTCAGACGGCCTTTACTTTGCTTGAGGAACCTTTATGAACATCCGAATGAATTGGCAAAACTTATTATCCACCCAACGCTTCCGCACTAAAAACGGCGAAATCGTGCCGACCGTTACCCCTTCGACTCAAGAAGGTGCCGATGCTTTACGTACGGATTTTCACATCGACTACGACCGGGTTGTTTTTTCCGGAGCTTTCCGCCGCCTTGGCCGTAAAACGCAGGTACATCCGTTGGCGCAACATGACTTGACGCACAACCGCCTGACGCACAGCGTTGAAGTTGCCAGCGTAGGCAGAAGCTTGGGCAACCGTGTGGGCGTGATGTTGCACAACGGCGGTTTTCTGCCGCAGGGCAATACGCCCAGCGATATTGGTGCTGTGGTGCAGGTTGCCTGTTTGGCGCATGATTTGGGCAATCCTCCGTTTGGCCATACCGGCGAAGATGCTTTGCGCGATTGGTTCAGACGGCCTGAGCATCAAATTTATCTGAACACATTAAACGAAGCGGAACGCAACGATATTCAAACCTATGAAGGCAATGCGCATAGCCTGCGTATCGTTGCCAGCCTTGAAATGTATCCGGAGGCGGGCGGAATGCGCCTGACTGCGGCAGCCATCGGCGCATTGCTGAAGTATCCGTGGACAACGCAACATCCGAACGGCAGAAAGAAATTCAATATTTATCAAACCGAGTTGCCGTTTATCCGTCAAGTTGCCGACGAATTGGGGCTGGTTTCCGCAGGAGTAGACAGCTGGGCGCGCCATCCTTTGTCTTATTTGATGGAGGCTGCCGACGATATTTGCTATGCCTTGCTGGACTTGGAAGATGCCGTCGAATTGGATTTGCTCACGGATACGGAAGTAGAAAGTATTTTGTCCGAACTGACCTTTGCCGAAAGCGCGTGGCATGCCAGTTCCAGCCGTCAGCGTTGCGCCATGTTGCGCGGCATTGCGATCGGCAAGGCGATTGATGATGTTGCGCAAACCTTTATGCTGCATCAGTCCGATTTGTTGGACGGAACATTCAAAGGCAAAGACTTGCTTGCTCTGTGTAGCCCGCAAGTGCAAAACACTTTGGCAAAAGCGAAAGAATTGGCGCAAACACGGATTTTTCGTCATCACACCAAGCTCTTGACCGAGATTGCCACGTTCCCATGCTTAGGCTCCATTTTGGATTTGCTCGTCCCTGCCGCCTATGCCCTGATTGCAGAAAAACAGTTGGCAATGCGTCAGTCTTTGGCGTTGGAGTTGTTGAAAAAGCACAATCCGATTCTTCCTGAAGACAGTCTGTATCAGGCTTATATGAAAATTTTGGATTTTGTCGGTGGCATGACCGATAACTCCGCCGCCAAAATGGCGCAGGATTTGTCAGGAGTAGGGATTTTACGTTAATTTTATATTTTTTTAATTTCAATTAGTTAAATAAAAATATAAAAAATATCTGTGAAAAGAGTAGACAGGTTTCAGTAAAGCCTATATTATTCGGTCTTCTTGATTCACAACGCACTAGCGAAGTGATGAGGATGCACCCGTAGCTCAGTTGGATAGAGTATCTGGCTACGAACCAGAGGGTCGGGCGTTCGAATCGCTCCGGGTGCGCCACAAGATTTATCCGCGCCCATCGTCTAGCGGTTAGGACATCGCCCTTTCACGGCGGTAACCGGGGTTCGATTCCCCGTGGGCGTGCCAGTTTTCAAAAAAACGCAATCTGTTTCAGATTGCGTTTTTTTATTGTATTTGCTGTGTATGTTTTATGGCCGTCTGAAACGCTCAGTAAATCCAGAGGCAGAAGTGTGTAAAATAAATTGCCCAGGCTTTTGTTATCTATATGCGCTTTTCAATCTCATTTTACCATTGTCAACCCCCAATTTATTGACAACAGTATTCATCTTAAAAATTCCCAAACCTGAATTTACATGATTTCATATTTATAATTTATTGATTTTAGAAGATAAAAATATACATTTAAACTTTTCTTAAAAAATGCCGTCTGAGATAAAGACAAGACGGAATATCTCTGTTAATGTGTAAATGTCAGCCGGCCTTTGCTGGTTTTTTATTGAAACCATTTGGGAGTCAATTATGAATATGAATGTTAAATTAATCGTTCCTGCCGTTTTGGCGGCTGTTGCCCTGACTGCATGTAGCAGCGGTTCTAAAGCCAAACCTGAAGCTAAAGCTGCGCCTACTGCGCAACAACAAACCCAAGCTCAGGCTCAACAAGCTCAAGCTCCAGTACCTAATACTTTGAAAGTAGACTCTATCGACGGTAAAAAAGAAGTTCACTACAAATGCGGTAAAGACGGCAAAGAGCCTTTGAGCGTAATGTACGGCTTCAAAGGCAACGAAGTTGTTGCCGCCCAAGTAAAATACAAAGGCCAATTAACTGAAAACCTGTTCCGTATCACTGACAGCAGCAAAGATGTAAACGCATTCTGGGGCGGTAATGTCGCTTGGGTTGCTGAAGCAGCCACTGCAGCCAACGTAGACAAAGTTGACGGCAACATGCTGACTATCCGCGGTACTACCGAAGTAAACGGCAAACAAGAAGTGGTTGATCAAATCGTTACCCGCTTCTGCGCATTGGACAAAGGCGCGAAAGCTGCCGTTAAACCTGCTGCTAAAAAAGCGAAAAAATAATCTTTTACCGACAGCTTTAAACGCTGGGTAAAATAAAACAGGCCGTCTGAAAAGTTTTCAGACGGCCTGTTCTTTTGAGTGGTTTAACCCAAGAACCAGAATTTCAGTGCCCACAACACGGCGACGATCCATACCATAGGCGGTACGTCTTGAGTGCGGTTGCACAAGAGTTTGATGAGTGCGTAGCTGATAAAGCCGAATGCAATACCGTCGGCAATCGAGTAGGTAAACGGCATGAAGACGATGGTCAGGAATGCCGGCGCGGCTTCGGACATGTCGTCCCAATCGATTTCGCGCGCGCTACGCAACATTTGCGCGCCAACATAGAGCAGGGCGGGTGCGGTAGCGAATGCAGGGATACTTTGAACCAGTGGGGAGAAAATCAGACAGGCCAACATCAGTACGCCGACGGTAACGGCAGTCAGGCCGGTACGGCCGCCGGCAGAAACGCCTGCCGCGCTTTCAACGTAAGGAGTAGTAGAAGAAGTACCCAAGGCGGCGCCTGCGATAATGGCGGTAGAGTCGGCAAGCAAGGCACGTTTCAAACGCGGCAGTTTGCCGTCTTGCAACAGGCCTGCGCGGTGGGAAACGCCGACCAATGTGCCGGTAGAGTCAAACAGGTCAACCAGGAAGAATACAAAAATCACACTGACCATGCTGACGGTGAACAAGCCTTTGAAGTCCATCTGCATGAAGGTTGGCGCAATGCTCGGAACTTCGCCGACCACGCCTTTGAACTCGCTCAAGCCCAAGATGGTGGAGATGGCGGTCAGCGTCAGAATAGTAATGATGA
Organism: Neisseria sp. HMSC073G10; assembly: GCF_001812605.1. Taxonomy (NCBI): domain Bacteria; kingdom Pseudomonadati; phylum Pseudomonadota; class Betaproteobacteria; order Neisseriales; family Neisseriaceae; genus Neisseria; species Neisseria sp. HMSC073G10. The sequence continues at coordinate 64,772 of NZ_KV809535.1, forward strand.
TGGAGCCTTTGACGCGGAAGTGGCCAAGTGCAACCACCATCACGAAGCCTGCCATTGCCAGCAGGGCGGTAGGCTGGTGGATGTCGCCCAAACCGACCAATGTGGCAGGATTAGCCACAATCACGCCTGCGCCTTTGAGTGCAATCAATGCCAAGAAGAGGCCGATACCTGCGGCAATCGACATTTTCAAGCCCATAGGCAGGGCGTTGACCAGCATTTCGCGCACTTTAAAGAAGCTGAAAAGGATGAAAATAATGCCGGAGATGAAGACGGCACCCAAAGCCACACGCCAGTCCACGCCCATGCCTTTGACGACGGCAAAGGTAAAGTAGGCGTTCAAACCCATGCCCGGAGCGAGGGCGATCGGGTAGTTACCGACAAAGCCCATCACGAAACAGCCGATGGCGGAGGCGATACAGGTGGCCACAAATACTGCGCCCATATCCATGCCGGTTTCGCCCAAAATCAGGGGGTTGACGATGATGATGTAACACATGGCGAGGAAGGTGGTCAAACCGGCCATGATTTCAGTGCGGACGTTGGTCTGATTGGCACTCAGGTTGAACAATCGTTCCAAAACGCTTTGATTTGAAGAACTCATTTAAAAATATTCCTTTGGGGAAAGCCGCCTGCGGGACGGCATCGTCGGATTGGTCTGCAAAAAGTTTGGTTTTTGGCCTTAACTTCTCAACAGATAAGGGAATTTTCGGGCGGTATTATACTGAAAAGCCTTTTGTTCGGGTAATAAAAATACATGAATCAGATAATGTCGGGCCGAACCAAGATAAAGGCCGTCTGAACAGTTTCAGACGGCCTTTGTTTGTGTGTGCTTATACCGGTTTGCCTTTCAAGGAGAAGGTGTAGGCTTCGGTGATTTCCAAATCGATCATTTGGTTGATCATGTCGGGTGTGCCGGTAAAGTTGACCACGCGGTTGTTGGCGGTACGGGCTTGCAGTTGGTCAGGGTCTTTTTTGGAGATGCCTTCGACCAAGCAGCGTTGAACCGTGCCGACCATGGTTTGGTTGATGCGTGCGGTTTCGGCTTCGATGACTTCGTTCAAAGCTTCGAGGCGGCGCACTTTTTCTTCGTGCGGCGTGTCGTCGTGCAAGTTGGCGGCAGGCGTACCGGGGCGCGGACTGTAAATAAAGACGAAGCTCAAGTCGAAGGCGATGTCTTTGACCAGTTTCAAGGTTTGCTCGAACTCGCGCTCAGTCTCGCCCGGGAAGCCGACGATAAAGTCAGAGCTGAGGCACAAATCAGGACGGATGGCACGCAGCTTGCGGATGATGGATTTGTATTCCAAGGCGGTGTAACCGCGTTTCATCGCGCTCAATACGCGGTCGGAACCGCTTTGAATCGGCAGGTGCAGGTGGGAAACCAGCTTGGGCAGGTCGCGGTAGCACTCGATAATCGCGTCGGTAAATTCGCGCGGATGGCTGGTGGTAAAGCGCAGGCGTTCGATGCCTGGGATTTCGTGGACGATGCGCAACAAGGTGGCAAAGTCGCAGATTTCTCCATTTTCCATTTCGCCGCGATAGGCATTGACGTTCTGGCCTAAGAGGTTGATTTCTTTAACACCTTGTTGTGCCAAACCGGCAATCTCGGTCAATACGTCGTTGAGCGGGCGGGAGAATTCTTCGCCGCGGGTGTAAGGGACGACGCAGTAAGAGCAGTATTTGGAACAGCCTTCCATAATGGAAATGAATGCCGAGCCGCCTTCTACGCGCGCAGGCGGCAGGTGGTCGAATTTCTCGATTTCGGGGAAGGAAATGTCGATTTGAGACAGGCCGGTGGTTTCTTTATCGACGATGAGTTTGGGCAGGCGGTGCAGTGTTTGCGGACCGAAAACCACGTCCACATACGGAGCGCGTTTGACGATGTTTTCGCCTTCTTGAGAGGCAACGCAGCCGGCAACGCCGATGATGAGGTCGGGATTTTTTTCTTTGAGCGGACGTACGCGGCCTAAGTCGGAGAAGACTTTCTCTTGCGCTTTTTCACGCACGGAGCAGGTGTTGAACAAGATGATGTCGGCGTCGTCAGGTTGGGTAACTTGTTCGATACCGCCGTGTTCTTCGGCGAGGACGGACAGCATTTTTTCGCTGTCGTACTCGTTCATTTGGCACCCGAAGGTGCGGATAAATACTTTTTTCATGGTTTGTTTTGATTGATTTGCTTGTTGTAAAAGGGTTCAGACGGCCTTTGAATACCAGGGCCGTCTGAAAGTTATTCTTCCGCCTTTTTCTGCTTTTGGGCGTGTTCGATGAACCTGTCGGCTTCGGCGTCGGTCAAAATCCAGATTTCGCGGACGAGGTGGCTTTCTTCGTTGTATTTGAACGCGACGGCTTTGCCGGTTTGATTCAGCAGGCGGCCCATGGGGATGAAACGGTCGTTTTCATCGTGGATTTTGGTGAAGCGGGTGATTTGCAGTTTGGCTGCGTTGCCGTCAACAATGCCCAAGGTCAGCAGGCGCGTCCAAGAAAAACCGCCTTTGCTGACTTTCAGATAAGGCAAATCGACAGTCTTTAAGACGGCCACGTCCATATCGTCAGGCAGGCTGCGTTGTGCATGGACGAGGGAGGACGCCAAAAGGGCGAGGCTGAGTATGAATCCGCGTAACATGATGCTTTTCTTTTATTGTTTCAATAGGTCGCGGATTATAGCACAAGCAGGAAAAATGTGGATAGAGTGTTTGTTTTTAAAGAATAATTTTGATTTTGCGCCCGATTCTTATTTTGAAGCTTGGGCCGTCTGAAAAGGATTTGGTGTTAAAATGGCTCCGATTTGATTTTCAGACGACCTCTTACGAAAGAATTGACCATGAACCGTAATGAAAGCTTGTTCAACCGCGCCAAAGCCATTATTCCCGGCGGCGTAAACTCTCCTGTGCGCGCATTCGGCAGCGTCGGCGGCGTACCGCGCTTTATCAAAAAGGCAGAAGGCGCGTATGTTTGGGACGAAAACGGCACGCGTTATACCGACTATGTCGGCTCTTGGGGCCCTGCGATTGTCGGCCACGCCCATCCTGAAGTCACTGAAGCCGTGCGCGAAGCAGCATTGGGCGGTTTGTCGTTTGGTGCGCCGACTGAAGGCGAAATTGTCATTGCCGAAGAAATCGCCAAAATCATGCCGTCAGTCGAGCAGCTGCGCCTTGTCAGCTCCGGTACGGAAGCAACGATGACCGCCATCCGTCTGGCACGCGGTTTTACCGGCCGCGACAAAATCATCAAGTTTGAAGGCTGCTACCACGGCCATTCCGACAGCCTGTTGGTGAAAGCAGGTAGCGGCCTGTTGACGTTTGGCAATCCTTCTTCTGCCGGCGTGCCTGCCGACTTTACCAAACATACTTTGGTACTCGAATACAACAATATCGCCCAACTGGAAGAAGCCTTTGCCCAAAGCGGCAATGACATTGCCTGTGTGATTTTGGAGCCTTTTGTCGGCAATATGAATCTGGTTAGGCCGTCTGAAGCCTTTGTCAAAGCCTTGCGCGAATTGACTGAAAAACACGGTGCCGTGTTGATTTACGACGAAGTGATGACCGGTTTCCGCGTGGCGCTGGGCGGTGCGCAATCTTTGCACGGCATCAAGCCTGATTTGACCACCATGGGCAAAGTGATCGGCGGCGGTATGCCTTTGGCGGCGTTTGGCGGCCGTAAAGACATTATGGAATGTATTTCCCCGTTGGGCGGCGTGTATCAGGCAGGTACATTGTCCGGCAATCCGATTGCGGTTGCAGCCGGTTTGAAAACGCTGGAAATCATTCAGCGCGAAGGCTTCTATGAAAACCTGACTGCCTTGACCCAACGCCTCGCCAACGGTATTGCCGACGCGGCTAAAGCACATGGCGTTGAATTTACGGCGGACAGCGTGGGCGGCATGTTTGGTTTGTATTTTGCCAGCCATACGCCGCAAAACTATGCCGACATGGCGCGTTCCAATATCGACGGTTTCAAACATTTCTTCCACGGTATGCTCGACCGCAATGTCGCATTCGGCCCGTCTGCTTACGAAGCCGGTTTTGTTTCCGCCGCGCATACGCCTGAGCTGATTGACGAAACCATTGCTGTGGCACACGAAGTGTTCAAAGAAATGGCAAAATAAAAGCTTAAGCTGTCATGTGAAAAAAGGCCGTCTGAAAAATATTCAGACGGCCTTTCGCTATTTTAAATCAATGCTTGATTATGCTTCTTCAGCTTTGCTGCGGATAATCAGCAGAGGCAGGTGGCTTTGACGCATTACGGTCTCGGCGAAGCTGCCCATCAGCAGGTGCATCAGGCCGGTGCGGCCGTGTGTGCCGAGTACCAGCAGGTCTGCGCCGTTGTTGTCGGCATAGTCAACCAAGTCTTGCGCCATTTCGCGCGCGCCTTTGTTGGCAACCAACAGGTGTTTCACGATGTTCTCAACGCCGCTTTCACGCGCTGTTTTTTCTGCGAAATCCAAAACTTCGTTACCTTGAGCCACTGCGGCGGCTTCGTAGCTTTCGTGTTGCAGGAATTCAGGAGCCAAAGCCATGTATTCGGCAGGGTTGGCAACGTGAACCAAAGTCAGTTGGGCTTTGTTGAGGCTTGCCAGTTCGGCGGCGTGTTTCAATGCATTGAGGGAAGTCTCGCTACCGTCAACGGCTACAACCAGATGTTTGTACATATTTATTCTCCTTTTGCGCCGAGTAGCGGCACTTTCGTTTAATATGAAATCAGAACTTGTCTGAATGTGAAACGATTATAAACTCTTTCGGGCGGGTACAACAGCCCATCTGCTTTCAAGTATAATATCGGTCCGATTCGCCTGTGGCGTTTTTCATTAATTTATTGATATATCACAAGGTTACTTATGCAAGACGCCGCTTTTCTTTCTTCGCGCCGCTTTGGCGGCATTGCCAGACTTTACGGAGACGAAGCACTGGCACGCTTTTCGCGTGCGCATGTGTGCGTGGTCGGCGTCGGCGGCGTCGGTTCGTGGGCGGTGGAGGCTTTGGCGAGGAGCGGTATCGGTCGTTTAACGCTGATTGATTTGGACAACGTTGCCGAGTCTAATGTCAACCGCCAGTTGCACGCTTTGACCGATGATTTCGGTAAGGCAAAAGTTACTGCTTTGCGCGAACGCATCGCCCAAATCAATCCGCAATGCGAAGTGACGGAAATCGAAGATTTTGTGACCGAAGACAATCTGGACGAACTTTTCAGACGGCCTTTTGACTTTGTCATCGACGCCATCGACCAAATCCGTGTCAAAGCGGCGATGGCGGCGTATTTCGTGCAACATAAACAACCGTTTATTATCAGCGGCGGCGCGGGCGGACAGAAAAATCCGGCTTTAATCCAAACCGCCGATTTGAGCCGCGTTACCCACGACCCTCTGCTTTCCAATTTGCGCTATACCTTGCGCAAACGCTACGGCTTCAGCCGCGATACCAAAGAAAAAATGCGCGTGCCTTGCGTCTATTCAACCGAGAATATTACGCCGCCGCAATCCGGCGAAGCGTGTTCGACCGATGCCGCACCGCAAGGTTTGTCCTGCGCGGGCTATGGGGCGAGTATGCTGGTAACGGCTTCGTTTGGATTGTATTGTGCACAGGCTGCGGTGGAGCATATCGCGGGGCGGAAGTGAGGGGTAGGGGAAGATGGTTAAGAACCGATTTTTTAAAGCCTACTTTATCGCCAGCCTGATTTATGCGGTATGGTTCGGCGTATTGATGTATGCTGTCGATCCGATGTTTCTCGATGTGATGGAATGCAATACGCTGCCGGGCGATTATTTGTGTGTGCAAAGCGGTTATAACCGCCCGTTCACCACTTTTCTTTATCCGTTTCTGTCCGTCGTGATATTCAGCCTTTTACACGCCGGTATCATGAAATGGCGCAAACGCCGTTCGGTTAAAATGATTTGGCTTTTGGTCGGCTGCGAAAGTTTGCTGTTGTTGGCTTTGATGGTGGCGATGCTTGCGAGGGATGGTTTTGTGTTTTCTCGCGATATTGGCTCGGTACTGACGGGTACGGTTTTCGCCAGCCTGCCGCTGTTGGGTATGGCCTTGGCCCAGACCTTTGCCGTCGCCATTGTTTCTTTGCAAATCAATCGTAAAAACCGCTGATTTTTATATTAAAAACGGGTTGTCCTTGTTTCAGACGGCCTTTTGTTGATGAAACTTCTTACTAAACTTAAAAAGAAAAAGACCCTTTAACCATGCCTTCAGAACACCTTATTTCTTCCACTGCCGCAACGCCGTCTGAACATACCGTTGCGTGGGTGTTCGGTCAGCCTGTCACCGATGTGCCTCAGGATTTGTTTATTCCGCCTGATGCGTTGAAGGTGGTATTGAGCAGCTTCCAAGGGCCGTTGGATTTGTTGCTGTACCTTATCCGCAAGCAAAATATCGATGTCCTCGATATTCCGATGGTGAAGATTACCGAGCAGTATCTGCACTATATTGCCCAAATGGAAGCGTATCAGTTTGATTTAGCGGCGGAATACCTGCTGATGGCGGCGATGTTGATTGAAATTAAATCGCGCCTGCTGTTGCCGCGTCCTGAAGAAGTTGAGGATGAAGAGGCGGATCCGCGTGCCGAGCTGGTGCGCCGTCTGTTGGCTTACGAACAGATGAAACTGGCGGCTCAGGGTTTGGATGCGTTGCCGCGTGCCGGACGTGATTTTGCTTGGGCGTATTTGCCGCTGGAAATTGCGGTCGAAGCGAAGTTGCCGGAAGTGTACGTTGCCGATTTGACGCAGGCTTGGTTGGGTATTTTGTCGCGTGCCAAGCATACGCGCAGTCATGAAGTGGTGCGGGAAACCATTTCCGTGCGTGCGCAGATGACGGCGATTTTGCGTCGTTTGAACGAAAGCGGTATCAGTAAGTTCAGCGATTTGTTTAAGCCGGAGCAGGGCGCGACATATGTGGTGGTCAATTTTATTGCATTGCTGGAATTGGCTAAAGAAGGCTTGGTGCGTATCGTGCAGCCTGAAAATTATGGTGAAATCGAAATCAGCCTGAAAGACGGTTTGGAAACAAACGAAGCCGAAATGTTTTCAGACGGCCTTGAAGCCGATGAAACCGATAACGAAAATTTGAAAAAAGAGAACTAAAATGAATTCGACGACAAGTCATAACAAAGCTTCTTTATGGGCGGTAGGCTTAATGCTGTTTGCCCTGTTTTTTGGGGCGGGGAACCTGATTTTTCCTGCTTTTTTGGGACAGCAGGCCGGTGATAACTGGCTTTCGGCGATGTTTGGCTTTTTGCTGACGGGCGCAGGTTTGCCATTGTTGGGCGTGATTGCCGTCGGTTATTCCGGCTCGCGTGATGTGGAGGCACTGGCTTCCCGTGTTGCGCCTTGGTACGGCGTGACTTTTGCCACGGCGCTTTATTTGGCAATCGGCCCTCTGTTTGCCATGCCGCGTACGGCAACGGTATCTTTTGAAACTGCAATTTCTCCTTTCATTGATGAATCTTGGAAAAATATCGCATTGGCCGTATTCAGCCTGGTGTTTTTCGGCATTACTTATTGGCTGTCGATTTCTCCGGGTAAGCTGGTTGACCGTATCGGTAAAATCCTCACGCCTGTTTTGTTGTTGTCAATTGCGATATTGGTCGGCTATGCCGCCATTAACCCGATGGGCGTGCCGCAGGCGGCGCAAGGCGATTTTGCTACTCATCCGTTGGTTAAAGGCATTTTGGAAGGCTACGGCACCATGGACGCGCTGGCTTCGCTGGTGTTTGCCATTATCGTCATTGATGCCGTTCGCGCCATGGGCGTGGACAACCGCGCGGACTTGCTGAAGACCACGACGATTTCCGGTGTGTTGGCGGCTTCTTGTTTGGCAGTGGTTTACCTGTTTATCGGCTATATGGGCGCGACAGGCGTAGCCGGTATCGGCTTGCAGGAAAACGGCGCGTCGGTTTTGTCTAAAACCGCACAGCACTATTTCGGTACGGCCGGTATTGTGTTGCTTGGCGTCATGGTGCTGCTTGCCTGTCTGAGTACGGCGGTTGGCTTGATTACTTCATGCGCCGAATATTTCAACCGTCTTTGCCCGGGTATTTCTTATAAAATCTTTGTGATACTGAATACGGTGGTGTCTATCCTGTTGGCCAACAAAGGCCTGTCAGCGATTTTGCAGTTTTCCATCCCTATGTTGATGCTGTTGTATCCGCTGACCATCGTTATTATTCTGCTGGCTTTGACAGATAAACTGTTTGGCGGTGGCCGTATTGTCTATTTCTGCACCATGATGGCTGCCCTTGTGGTCGGTTTGCTCGATGCCTATAAGGCCGCGTTTGGATTTAATGCCGACACCGCTGCTGCCATCGAGCGCGCATTGCCGTTTTACAATATCGGTTTAGGGTGGGTTGTTCCCTCTTTAGCCTGCTTTATACTCGGCTGCATTTTGAATGCGGCATTGAAGAAAAAGGCATGACGATAAACAGGCCGTCTGAAATGTTCAGACGGCCTGTTTATTTCGCCGACCACGCAAACGACAGATGATTTTTTTAAAGAAATCCGTTATAATTGAAAAGTTAAGGCTTTGCGGAATACCGTTTCGCAGATGCAACATATTGAGAAGATTTATTTCCACAAATCCCGTTTTTTCAGCAAACGACTTGAACTGAAGGCGGATTTCGTGGTATAAATCGCGTTTTACTATTTTAGAAGTTTGGAGACTAACCATGGCACGAGTTTGCAAAGTGACCGGTAAGCGCCCGATGTCTGGCAATAACGTATCACACGCCAACAACAAAACCAAACGTCGTTTTTTGCCTAACTTGCAATCACGTCGTTTCTGGGTAGAAAGTGAAAACCGCTGGGTTCGCCTGCGCGTTTCTAACGCTGCATTGCGCACCATCGATAAAGTAGGCATTGATGTCGTATTGGCTGATTTGCGTGCTCGCGGCGAAGCTTAATTTAAACACCATTAATTAAGGATTACTGCAATGCGCGATAAAATCAAACTGGAGTCCAGTGCTGGTACTGGCCACTTCTACACAACTACTAAAAACAAACGTACTATGCCTGGCAAACTGGAAATCAAAAAATTTGACCCAGTAGCCCGTAAACACGTTATTTACAAAGAAACTAAATTGAAATAATCTGGTTTCTTCCAAGAAAAAGCTCCTGTTTTTCAGGAGCTTTTCTTTTTTCTCGATTGGTTTGGGAGGCTTGTTTCAAATGTGTATGCAAGATATTTTTGGATTGCTTTGTAAGAGGCAAAATAAAAGAGCGTGTATCCATTGGGATTACGCTCTTTTATTTTTCAGACGGCCTGATAGGGGATAAGCATCCTTACATCACTAATAAATATTCAACAACGACTTAATGATCGATCTTGATGCCTTGGTTGTCGGAATGTTGTTTTTTATCCAGCTCTTTTTGCAAGGTATCGCATGGCGTGTCGCAATCGCACATTTTCTTCATGCCGAGCGAGGAAATGCCGCCGCAGCTGCCTTTGATGGTGCGTTTAGAGAAAATATAGCCGACTGCCATGCCGAGGATGACAATGATAAAGATGCCGAAAGTCAGAAGAAGGGTTTTCATGTGTGTATTCCTGAAGATTAGTTTAATAATTTCTTGAATGCGTTGGACATTTTAGTATGGTAGCCGCCTTGCGGGGTCCGGATGATAAGGAAAACGGCGAGATTTTCTTGCTCGGCAAGTTTAAGTGCTTCAGTTTCTCCGAGAACGAACAATCCGGTGGAAAGGCCGTCTGCAAGTGTGGCGTTTTCTGCTACTACGCTGATGGAAGCAAGGTTGTGGCTGATGGGTTGTTTGGTTTTAGGGTTGATGATATGGGAAAGGCGGCGGCCTGACTTATCGACATGGAAAATACGGTAGTCGCCGGATGTGGCCAGTGATTTATTGTCTAATGGAATGGTGATTTGAGTGGCGCCGCCTTGAACGATATTAGGCTGCTCGATGCCGATACGCCAAGGGTTGCTTTGCGCATTGTGGCCTTTGCCATGCAACTCGCCTCCGATTTCTACCAAATAATTGCCGATATTGAGTTTTTCAAGTTCGGCGGCGGTTTTATCCACGCCAAAACCTTTGGCGATGGAGGATAGGTCTAAATAGACTTCGGGATGGGTTTTGGTGAGTGTAGGCTGCTGACCATCTTGGGAAAGTTTGAGTTTGTTCGTACCGACCATTTCTGAAGCATGTTGAATTTCTTGTGCAGTCGGTTCGTGTGTGATTTCTTTTTGCGGACCGAATCCCCAAAGGTTGACCAAAGGGCCGACGGTTACGTCTAGTGCGCCGTGCGTCAGTTTGTTTAAACGCAAGGCTTCGCCGGTTACATAGGCAAAGTCTTGGGAAATGGGCATGGCCTGATTGACGGTGCTCAGCTGGTTGAATTGGCTGATTTCGGAATCGGTCTGGTAGGTAGACATTTGCCGATTGACTTCTTTAAGTGCATCATCAATGCGTTTTTGTATTTCGGCAGGGGAGGGGAGTTTGTCTTGGCCGTCTGAAAGATATTTGACGGTATAGGTCGTGCCCATGGTCTCGCCTTGCAGGGTAATGGTTTGTTGTTTTTCAGGTTGGCAGGCAGAGAGCGTGAGTGCGGAAACGATGGCAACGGTACAACCGATTATCGGACGGTAAAATGAATTTGAAAGAAACGGCATAAGGGATTTGCGGATTATTTTTTGAAGCCTTTATTGTATCGTAAAAGAAAGGTTCAGGCCGTCTGAAAGTATGGTTTTCAGACGGCCTGCCAATAAAAAAGGAAGAAACCGAAGTTTCTTCCTTTTTGTTTGTTAGCCGCCGAAATCGTCCAAGAGGATGTTTTCGTCTTCCACGCCCAAGTCTTTGAGCATTTTGATGACGGACTGGTTCATGATCGGAGGGCCGCACATATAGAATTCGCAGTCTTCCGGAGCTTCATGGTTTTTCAGGTGGTTTTCGTAAACCACGTTGTGAATGAAGCCTGTGTAACCGTCCCAGTTGTCTTCAGGCAATGGGTCGGACAGGGCAACATGCCATGTGAAGTTCGGGAATTCTGCTGCGAGTTGGTCGAAGTCTTCGACATAGAACATCTCGCGTTTAGAACGTGCACCATACCAGAAGGTAATCTTACGTTTGGAGTTCAAACGTTTCAGCTGGTCGAAAATGTGGGAACGCATAGGAGCCATACCCGCACCACCACCGATAAATACCATTTCGGCATCGGTATCTTTGGCAAAGAATTCGCCGAACGGACCGGAAATCGTTACTTTATCACCGGGTTTAAGCGACCAGATGTAAGAAGACATTTGTCCAGGAGGCGCATCAGGTACGCGTGGAGGAGGCGTAGCGATACGCACGTTCAGCATAATGATGCCTTTTTCTTCAGGATATGAAGCCATAGAGTAGGCACGCAAAATCGGCTCGTCCACTTTGGAAACGTATTGCCACAGATTGTATTTGTCCCAGTCTTCGTGGTATTCCTTAGGAATGTCGAAGTCTTTGTAGGCAACAGTGTGAGGAGGGGCTTCAATTTGGATATAGCCGCCGGCGCGGAAAGGAACTTCTTCGCCTTCTGGAATAGCAAGCTTGAGTTCTTTAATGAACGTTGCTTTATTGTCATTGGAGATGACGGTGCATTCCCATTTTTTCACACCGAACACTTCTTCCGGTACTTCGATGTCCATGTCGGTTTTAACGTTGACCTGACAAGACAGACGGCAGCCTTCGCGCGCTTCGCGTTTGCTGATGTGGGATAACTCGGTTGGCAGAATGTCGCCGCCGCCGCTTTTCACGACAACACGACACTGACCGCATGAGCCGCCGCCACCGCAGGCGGAAGGAACGAAGATGCCTTGGCTGGCAAGCGCACCCAGCAGTTTGCCGCCGGCAGGCATCGTCAGCTCTTTTTCGTTATTGACTTTGATGGTGATGTCGCCTTCGCTCACCAATTTGGATTTGGCAAACAGAATCATCAGTGCCAAAACCAAGACGATGAGGGTAAACATCACGATACCTAAAATAATCTCCATGCCGATTCCTTTCTTATAACTGGATGCCGGAGAACGACATAAACGCCATTGCCATCAGGCCAGCGGCGATAAAGGTAATGCCCAAGCCTTTGAGGCCTTTAGGGACGTCCGAATATTTCATTTTTTCGGTAATGCCCGCCAAAGCGACAATAGCCAAAAGCCAGCCCAAACCTGCACCGAAACCATATACAACAGACTCGCCGAAGTTGTATTCGCGTTGCGCCATAAACGATACGGCACCGAAAATCGCGCAGTTTACGGTAATCAGGGGCAGGTAGATACCCAATGCGTTGTAGAGGGCAGGGACGAATTTATCCAAGAACATTTCCAAAATCTGCACCAAAGCGGCAATCACGCCGATGAAGGTGATGAATTTCAGGAAGGTCAGGTCCACACCTTCAACCAGCGCGCCGTCTTTCAACAGCGAGTAAACCAGTTGGTTGGCTGGGACGGACAGGCCGAGTACGAAAGTTACAGCCACGCCCAAACCGAATGCAGTGGATACTTTTTTAGAGACCGCCAAAAATGTACACATCCCCAAGAAGAAGGAAAGTGCCATGTTTTCCAGAAAGACGGATTTTACAAAGAGGCTTAAGTAATGTTCCATGTGTTATTTCTCCGCCTGTTCAGGTTTCCAAGTGCGCAGACCCCATACCAAGAAGCCGATGATGAAGAACGCGCTAGGGGCGAGCAGGAACAAGCCGTTGGTTTGATACCAGCCGCCGTCTTGTACGGTTTGGAAAATGGTGTAGCCAAAGAGCTTGCCTGAGCCGATCAGTTCGCGGATGGTTGCGATGATGATCAACATCATGCCGTAACCTGCGCCGTTACCGATACCGTCAACCAAGCTCTCCAAAGGAGGCTCTTTCATGGCGAATGCTTCGGCACGGCCCATCACGATACAGTTGGTAATAATCAGGCCGACGAATACGGACAGCTGTTTGGACAGCTCATAAGCAAAGGCTTGAAGCAGTTGGTCAACCAGCGTTACCAAGGAAGCAACAATCGCCATTTGCACAATAATACGGATGCTGTTGGGGATGTAGTTGCGTACCAATGAGATGAAGAAGCTGGAAAAACCGGTTACCAAAGCTACGGAAATACCCATTACGATGGCCGTCTGAAGTTTGGTGGTAACCGCCAAAGCCGAACAAATACCCAAAACCTGCAAGGCAATCGGGTTGTTGTCGATAAAGGGTGAAAACATCAAATGTTTCAAGCGTTTCATGTCAGCCATTATTGTGCTCCTGCTGATTTTAATTTGTTCAGGTAGGGGATATAGCCGTTTTCGCCGAACCAGTAGTCGAACGAACCTTGCACACCTTTAGACGTCAGCGACGCGCCGGAGAGGGCATCTACGCCGTGTTCTTTGTCCGAACTTGCGCCTTTGCCGACGTGCAGGGCAAATTTGCCTTGTTCGTTAAACAGTTTTTTGCCGACGAATTTTTGTTGCCACAGAGGATTGCCGATTTCGCCGCCCAAACCCGGGGTTTCACCTTGGTCGTAGTAGGTGATGCCGTTGATGGTGTTGCCGTCAGGTTGAATGGCGACAAAACCGTACATGACAGACCACAAACCGTTACCGTGCATAGGCAGGATGATTTGGCTGACTTTGCCGTCTTCGCCTTTTACCAAGTAAACCTCAGTGTATTTGGCACGGCTTTTGATGCCTGCCAAATCGTCTTCAGGTTTGATTTGGATGCTTTGGGCAGGGTCTTTGCCGGCAACGCGTGCGCTGAAGTCTTTAGGCGCATCGGCGACGTATTCGCCGGTAGCCAAGTCCACGACACGTTGCTCGATACGCTCGGCAAAGGTTTTGCTGATGTCGGTGTTTTTATCCATCAAACCGGCTACGCTCAAGATATAGCCTTGTTTATCTTGGAGTTTTTGTTTCTCTTGGATTGGTTTCAAGCCGACGACCGCACCAGCAACGATGATGGAACAAATCAGGCTGACAACCAATACCACAATCAGCGTGCCGCTGAAGCTGTCTTTATCGAATTTCTTAGCCATTGCTGCGCGCCTTTCTGCGTTTGATGTTCGCTTGTGCGACGAAATAGTCGAAAATCGGGGCAAACAGGTTGGCAAACAGAATCGCCAACATCATGCCTTCGGGGTAAGCAGGGTTGACCACGCGGATCAACACGCACATTACACCGATGAGCGCTCCGTACCACCATTTGCCGACATTGGTAAAGGAAGCGGAAACAGGGTCGGTCGCCATAAACAGCATACCGATGGCGAAGCCGCCGACTACCAAGTGCCAGTACCAAGGCATGGAGAACATGGCGTTGGTGTCCGAACCGATGAAGTTAAACAGTGAAGACATGGCAATCATACCGATCATCACGCCAGCGATAATGCGCCAAGAGGCAATACGGGTGAACACGATAAACGCGCCGCCGATTAAGAGCGCCAAAGTGGATACTTCGCCGATTGAGCCGGGCACGTTACCAATAAATGCATCCATCCAAGAAATGGCTTGACCGGTTACAGCGTTTTTCAGGCCGTCTGCACCGTGTGCCGCCCATTGCGCCAAAGCAGTGGCACCGGAATAGCCGTCAACCGCAGTCCAAATGGTATCGCCGGTAATATTGGCAGGGTAGGCAAAGAACAGGAACGCACGGCCTGCAAGAGCAGGGTTCATGAAGTTTTTACCTGTACCGCCGAATACTTCTTTCGCAACCACAACGCCGAAAGAAATACCCAAAGCCGCTTGCCACAAAGGCAGAGTAGGGGGAACGATCAAAGCAAACAGAATCGAAGTCACGAAGAAACCTTCGTTGATTTCATGTTTGCGTACAGTGGCGAACAAGACTTCCCAGAAGCCGCCCACAACAAATACAGTCGCGTAAATCGGCAGGAAGAAAATCGCGCCGAACAGCATTTTGCCCAACACGCCCGCTTCAGACGACATATTGATGCCCAAAGCGTTGGCAAGGGCGTAATGCCAGTCGTTGGCGATATTTTGTTGCAGCAAATCAGGCGTTAACGCACCGAATGCCTGTACGCCGACGTTGTACATACCGTAGAACATGGCAGGGAACAAAGCCAGCCACACCAAAATCATCATGCGTTTGGAGTCGAGCGCGTCGCGGACGTGTGCCGCTTTGCGCGTTACCGCGCCGGATGTGTAGAAAATCGTCGCCGCAGCTTCATAGAGGGCATACCATTTTTCATGTTTGCCGCCCGGCAGGAAGTGCGGTTCGATTTTTTCAAGAAAATGTTTCAAGCCCATAATCAGCCTTCCTTCTCAATGGTTTCCAGCACCTTGCGCAACAGCGGGCCG
This sequence comes from Neisseria sp. HMSC073G10, assembly GCF_001812605.1. Lineage (NCBI taxonomy): Bacteria > Pseudomonadati > Pseudomonadota > Betaproteobacteria > Neisseriales > Neisseriaceae > Neisseria > Neisseria sp. HMSC073G10. The sequence goes on from NZ_KV809535.1 coordinate 80,019, forward strand.
TATTCGTATTTGCCCGGGCAGACGAAGCTGCACAAAGCGAGGTCTTCTTCGTCCAATTCCAAGCAACCCAATGCCTGAGCGCTGTCGGTATCGCCGACGATTAAATCGCGCAGGAGCAGGGTAGGCAGGATATCCAAGGGCATTACGCGCTCGTAAGTGCCGATCGGTACCATGGCGCGGTCGCCGCCGTTGACGGCTGTGTTGAACTTGAAGAGTTTGTTTTTCAGGAAATGGCCGAGGGTTGTGCGCGTGATGGAGTATTTATCCGGTTGTGGCGCAACCCAGCCGAACAGCTCTTTGCTGCGGCCTTCTTCGATAACGGAAATCTGATTGTGGTAGCGGCCGAGGTAATCGTGCGCGCCTTGTGCAATCGCGCCGTTCAATACCGAGCCGGAAATCACGCGGTTGTCTGCGTCAACCAATTCGCCCGCAGTAATTTGCGATACTTTCGCACCCAAAACGGTACGCAAGAGGCGCGGTTTGTTGACTTGAGAACCTCCCAAGGCAATTACGCGCTCGGTGTTCAGACGGCCTGTTGTAAACAAACGGCCAATGGCAATCACATCTTGATAATTGATTGTCCAAACAGTTTTGTTCGCACCGACTGGCTCGATGAAATGAATGTGCGTGCCGCTCAAACCGGCAGGATGCGGGCCGCCAAATTCATGTGTTTCGATGTTGGCAGCGTTTTCAGACGGCACGTCTGCGCCGGCTGCTTTACACACATGGATTTTACGCTCGGTCAGGCGGCTCAATACCAACAGGCCGCGTTTGAAGTCTTCGGCAGCTTCTTTGATGATGACCGTAGGATCGGCAGCCAGCGGATTGGTGTCCATCGCATTGACGAAGATGGCGAACGGTTCGGCATCAACGGCAGGAATTTTGCTGAACGGACGGGTGCGCAGCGCAGTCCACAAACCGGATTGGATCAGGTTGCGGCGCACTTCTTCGCTGCTCAATTTTGCCAGCGCTTCAGGTGCGTAGCGATCGAACTCGATTTCGTCGTTGCCTTCAACGGCAATCACGACTGACTGAAGTACGCGCTTTTCGCCACGGTGAATAGCGGCGATTTTGCCTGAAGCCGGAGCAGTAAATACTACGCCCGGATTCTTTTTGTCTTCAAACAGCACTTGGCCTTTTTTGACGGCTTCGCCTTCCTTGATTTTCATCGAGGGGCGCATGCCGACATATTCTTCGCCAAGCAACGCGACTTCGGTAATGGCCGGGCCGTCATAAATGACTTGCTCCGGTCTGCCCGCGATAGGCAGGTCTAAGCCTTTTTTTATCTTAATCATAAGGATGCGTTACTTTTTGGTGGGTTGAGATTCGGATGTCGGATTGTTTTTTCAGACGGCATGTAATGCTTTGAAATAAAGGATGGGCCGTCTGGAAAAAGCAGAGGTTTGCTATAAAAACAACGAATAAACGCAAACAACAAAGCTTTAGATTTTATCAGGTATAGGCTGCTTTATGTCAGTTTTACGCTTATTTTTACGGGAAAAGTGGGAAAAAAGTAGGAGTATGTAATCGAGTGTTAAGAGAAATAATTTTTAACTGATTGATATTTAAACGCTATGTTTGATGATATAGCTGAAAATAAAAGGCCGTCTGAATTTCAGACGGCCTCTAAGTTTAAAAGAGCTGCCAAACGAAGAAAATCATCGTATGCAGGGCAAACAGCGGTACCAATACAATTACCGACCATGCCATGTAGCCGAAGAAGGAAGGCATCGGTACGCCGCGTTGTTCGGCAATGGCTTTGACCATGAAGTTTGGCGCATTACCGATATAAGTGAGCGCGCCCATAAATACGGAACCCATGGATACTGCCAGTAGCGAATGGAACAGATGGCCTGTCATCAAGGCTTGGGCATCGCCACCGGCCATATTGAAGAACACCAAATAAGTCGGCGCATTATCTAAGAATGCCGACAAAATGCCGCTCATCCAGAAATACATCACATTAATCGGATTGCCTGCCGCGTCGTGAACCAAAGAAACAACAGAAGCCAATGCGCCTGTTTCACCGGCTTTCAAAATTGCCAAGACGGGGGAAATGGTAATGAAAATACCCAAAAACAGTTTGCCCACTTCGGCAATCGGCTCGAAGTTGAACTCATTGCCTGCGCGTACCTGTTTGGGCGTAATAATCCAAGATACGGCGGTCAAAGCCAGCAAAATGCCATCGCGCATCAGGTTTTGCAAGGCGTAATGGCTGCCCAAGATTTCAAAGCCCGGATGATTTGGTTTCCACAAGCCGGACAATAAAACCGCGCCGACTACACCGGCCAGCAACAGGAAATTCCATTTGCCGTAAATTTTGACTTTTTCTTCTTTATCGGAAGGAGCAGGAGCAAGGTGTTCGCTTTGTTCACGGTTGAAGTGTCGGCTGTCGATGATGTAGAAAACGGCCAGTAAAACCACAGAACTGATCAATACAGGCATCAGCATGTGTTTGACCGTCCACATGAAATCTACGCCTTTCAGGAATCCTAAGAACAGCGGAGGATCGCCTAAAGGAGTCAGACCACCGCCGATATTTGCCACCAAGAAAATGAAGAAAATCACAATGTGAACGCGGTAGTGGCGTTTATGGTTGGCTTTCAAAAGCGGACGAATCATCAGCATCGCCGCGCCTGTTGTCCCCATGATGGAAGACAAAGCCGTACCGACTGCCAACAGGATTGTGTTCAATTTAGGCGAACCATGCAAATCGCCGCTGACAAAAATACCGCCTGAAATGGTATAGAGCGCCAAAAGCAGCAGGATAAAGGGGATATATTCTTCAACCAATGCATGGGCAACGGTATGTACGCCGGCTCCGAAACCAAAGGTTACGATGAATGGAGTTAAAAACAGCAGCGTCCAAAACGCCGTAATTTTGCCGAAGTGGTGGTGCCAAGTATGGGAGAAAAACAGAGGTCCGAGTGCAATAGACAAGAGAATCAGTGCAAACGGCAGACCCCAAAGCAGGCTTGCGGATGAGCCGTCAAAATCGGATGCCGCAGCAGGAAAGGCGGCAAGAAGCAGTAAAAATGAGAGATAGCGCATAGTATTTCCTTTTTATTCTGTTGCGCCGTGAGGAACTTCGTTGAGAAAGCACGGCGGTGAAATATTCAGGCCGTCTGAAAATATCCAGACGAACTGCGCGGTGGTGTCAGGGGAAAGTATAACGCAAAGCAAGTGTTAAGGGACGGTTTAGAGTGTTGGAATCAAAAGAAATGTTGATACAAATAAAGAAATAAAAGGGAGGGAAGTAGTCGAAAGTAGTAAAAAAATGTTTTTGAAACAGGAGTTTGAAATATTGAAAATAATGCTATCGAAAAAATACTTTGAATTAATTTTAGCTAAAATTTACATTTGATTGAATAAATGGAGGCCGTCTGAAAAATGAGGATGAAATAGGGTGTTTTAGTCCTTACTGATTGTTTTAATGGATAAATTAGGTGTGAAAATAAAAAACAGGTAAGCGAAAATGCCCACCTGTTTTATTTTATGCCTCCGGCCGTAACCACATCCACACTGCCACGCAGCTACAGAAGACTGATGAAACGGCACCCATCCACCAGCGTTCTGGAAATTGCCAAAACATAAACAGGCAAGAAAGGGCCATCATGCCGATAGCGAAGAATTTTGCCTTGCGTGGCACGGCGCCGTTATTTTCCCAGTTTTGTATGATCGGGCCGAAATGGCGGTGATGATACAGCCAATTGTGAAAGCGCGGCGAAGCTTTTGCCCAGAAGGCGGCGGTCAATAAAATGAAAGGCGTAGTCGGCAGTAATGGCAGGAAAATGCCAATAATGCCCAAGACGAGCGACAATGCGCCGCAAAAAATCAATAAATAGCGAACCATATTCCCGTCACCAATTATTTGTTTTCAGACGGCTTGTGATGTGGAAATGGACAACGCGGAATGTCTAATTTATCCCAGCCCTCATGCCCCATTTTTTCCAGCAGCGCGATATTGCGGTCAAAAATTGCCGAGGCATCGGGAAATGCTTCAGCCGCTTTGGCAATACTGTCTTCACGAATCAAGTGCAAAGTCGGGTAGGGTGAGCGATTGGTGTAGTTGCTGATGTTGTCGGCTTCAGTGCCTTCAAATTGGAAGTCAGGATGGAACGGCGCAATTTGGACAATGCCTTCCAATTCGTTTTCTACAACGGCATCATCGGCGATTTCCAACATTTGGTTGAAGGTTTCAAAATCAGGGAACAGCGTTGGATGAACCAGTAAAGTGGTTTCCAATTCCGAAGCGGGCGTATTGCCCAGAAGCTGCAATTCACGATCCAAGTCTTCAAGGAAACCATCCAAATGACGGGCTTCGCTGACAACGATGCGAACCAGGTTTTTAACGTGCGGCGCTTTGGCAAACGGGCAGAGATTCAGCCCGATAACGGCTTTTTCCAGCCATTGTTTGGTATGTTCTGAAACAGTATTGCTATCGAGATGGGTGGTGTCAGTCATAGTAAAAGCTTATGTGAATTATTCTTAAAAAGTATACAAGTGTATGGACATGAAAGCAAACCATTGGAATTTAAAAGGCCGTCTGAAAAACAGACGGCCTTTATCGGTTTCAAATCATCAATCCTGAACCAAATGAACCAAAGGCAGAGCAGTCGTGTTTTTAATTTCTTTCAACACAAAACTTGATTGCGCATCTTGCACGCCGTGGTGCGAAAGCAGCGTGTCCAAAACAAAATGGGAAAACGCGTTCATATCGGTAAAAAAGGCATGGAGCAGATAATCGGTTTCGCCCGTTAAAGCAAAGCAGCTCAATACTTCCGGCCAAGCGCGGACAGATTCGGAAAAATCCTCGCGCGCATCTTTTGCCTTGCTAATCGATACACGGATAAAAGCCTGCAAACCCAAGCCCAAAGAGACAGGGGAAAGCTGGGCGGCATATTTTTGAATGATGCCAGCATCTTCAAGCTGTTTGAGACGGCGCAGGCAGGGAGAAGGGGAGAGCGCCACCTTTTCAGAAAGCTCAACATTGCTCAACCGCCCATTTTCCTGCAAAACCTGCAGAATTTTTAAATCCGTTTTGTCCAAGTTTAGATGAGGCATGATGGTTCTCCCAGTGTCGATAATATATGTTTTGAAAATGAAAAATGCTTAAAAATAAAGACTTGCATGGTTAAATTATATATTGAGTTCAGATGTGCGACAAATTGTCTTATCAGGGGTGTTGCGAATTTGTTTTATGTAGTGGTGAAAAGATGAAGGCCGTCTGAAACTAATCAAGACCAAAGTTTTATGTCATATTAGGATTGGATATAAAGAGGCCGTCTGAAAATGATTTCAGACGGCATTTATTTTCGTAATGTGATCATTCAGGCTCTTAAGGACCTTGTTTTGGAGAGTTTTGTTCTTTTGGTTTGTTCGCTTTCCGCGTTTGTATTTGGCTTTGTTTGGGGTGTTTTCTTTGCAATGTATTTGTGTGTTTTTCTTAGGGTATATGCTTGCTTCTTATCCGTGTGAGTTGTCACGGCACATGGCGGGAACCATTATCGGATCCAGCGTTCCGCCGCATTGCCAGTTGAGCAACCAAGTCGAATCGTTATGATTTCGATAAGGGGTCAGGGTCAGGACTTTGCCTTTGTTTTGCCCTTTATCGAAAGGAATGCTGATTTTGCCTGTATCTGCTTCTACAGTTACGCCACCGTTTTGGATGTATGTGCCGCCGATGCGTTGAGCGGTAACGCCGATTGAGCCTTGTTTACTGACATCCTCTGCATTGGGCAGGCGATTATTTACCGCTGAGGCAATGCTGATTTCGGTTTTCAGGTCGTCGGCAAGGTATAGTGCTTCGGAGGCTTGCGCCCTACCGATATAGTTTTGATAAGTGGGTATGGCGACAACAACCAGAATACCGAGGATGGCGATAACTATCATCAGCTCAATTAGGGTAAAACCTTTTTGGGCTTGAAATGGGGTATTCATTTGAGCGTATCGTTTTTAAGTTTTTTTTATTTTTATAAAGCAAATCCCATAATCACATTATGGGATTTGCTCTTTAAGCTTTTAAATTTGTTGGTAACAAATTATTAACGGCAAGAAGAAGGCAAGAATTTGCTATCAACAGTACCTTTCTTACAGGTCCAAGTGAAAGAACCTTTAGAAGAGGTAGCATTACCAGTTACATCAGGTGATAACATAACTGTTTTACCTTTAATATCATTATTGACATCAGTATTTTTCATTGTTGCAGTCAGAACACCATTTGTGCCTACAGCAACTTGAGCAACGTATTTACCTTTAATATCGGTAGGTGCTGCGATACCAGCCTCTGTATTATTTTTAGGCCATTTACCTTTATCTGCATAGTATTCAACAACAGCAGACTTTTGACCTTCCATCAAAGAGATGGCTTCAGAAACTTGAGCACGTGCAGTGTAGTCTTGGTATGCAGGCAGGGCGATAACTGCCAAGATGCCGATAATCGCGATGACGATCATCAATTCGATCAGGGTAAAACCTTTTTGGATTGCTTTCATTGTTTAAAACTCCAGTTTGAAAGTGTGAATAATTGTGTTTAAGTAAAAAGTCCGTAATGTGCTTGGCACTATGTATTATGAGTAAACCATAAGTAAGAAGGAATATACAGCTTCCGTCGGGCTTGCTGCTTTGAGGCTTGGGCCTTATCGGACGTGTTGTTTCAAGCAGTCGGTGTGCCAAGTGCGCAAAATTGATTAAAAAATTTATTTTTTATTTTTTATTTATTGTTTTTATTGGGATTATTTTTAAAATTTTAAATTTTGTGATGTTTTGTTTGAAAGTTTCAGGATTTTAGAGAAATTAGGGGGTTGACGTTTTTTGTCAGTTTTGTGTTTTTTGTGACAGGGAGTGTGTGCGAGTTTGGTCATGTGACGTTTTTTATCAGAAATTAATCTTGTTTCAATAATATGTTAATTGATTTGGATGGGTGGTGATTTTATGGATTAATCGGTGAGTTTAATATTTTTTGATTTTATTTTTTTGTTTTTTATGAGTTTTATTTTTTATGCGTATTTTGTTTGAATACGGATAAGGAAAAAATTTGGAAGGAAGGATTTTTGAAGGGGATTTGGCATAATAGGTGAATGAAAATTTGTTACTGAAATTATATCCATATGGGTTATGATTTTAGAATGTAGTTTTATGTCAGAAGGAAGTTTTGGTTTCGAATTTTAAGGCTTTGGATTTCTTGAGTGTTTGAGAAGGGTATATTCAGGATGTTTATATTTTTGGGTGCGATTAGGGTGAGCAAAAAATGCTCACCCTATGTTTTTAAGATGTTCAGACGGCCTTTATGGGGTTAAGACTTCGACCAATGCCTGCTTTAGGGTGTTTTGGATTTGCGGGTCTTGCAGGGATGGGCTGTAGGTAATGAAGCTGTCCTCAATGCGCTGATCCAAGGTGGTAATTTTGGCGTAGCGCAGGCTGATGTTGTGGGCGAAGAAGGTCTCGGCGATGTCGGCGAGGAGGTGGGGGCGGTTGACGGCGGTGATGTCTATGGTGTGCCAGCCGGGATAATCTTCTTCGGGGGTGATGATTACGGTAGGCGGAATGGGGATGTGGCGGATGCGGCGGCTGATGTGCGGGCGGCCGCTTTGTTTTTGGACGGTGGTATTGCCGTGGATGAAGCTGTTGAGTTCGGCTTCAAGTGCGCTTTGGCGGTCGGGATATTCTTCGGGCGGGAGATTGTCGGGGAGTTGCAGGATAAAGGTGTCAAGGATGTAGTCGTGCTCGGTGATGAAGGCGCGGGCGGCTTGGATGTCGAAGCGGTGGCTGCTGAAAATGCGGCAGAGGCGTGCGAAGAGGCGGTCGCCATTGGGCATGAACACCATGACTTGAAGGCTGTTGCTTTGGGGGAGGATACGGCTGCGGACGGCCGGACTTTGGGTGTCGTAGGCGAGGTTTGCGGTGTGCCAGAGGATTTCTCGCGTTTGATGGCGGACGTAGTATGCGCTGCCGAGGATGCGGCGGAGTTTTTGTTGGTTTTTGAGGGGAACGGCCGCGCGCGTGAGCTGATCGGTCGAGGCTTGTTCGCGTCGGTTTGGGAGGCGTTCGGGATCGTGGTGTTTGCTGTTTAAAACGGCGGCGGTGCTGTGGTAGAGGGTTTGGAGCAGACTGGCGCGCCATGTGTTCCAAAGTTTGGGGTTGGTGCCGCGGATGTCGGCAATGGTAAGCAGGTAGAGTGCGTCGAGGTATTCGCGTGTGGGAATGCGGCGGCAGAAAGCTTGGAGGACGTGCGGGTCTTGGATGTCTTCTTTTTGGGCAACGGTGGACATGAGTAGGTGGTTTTCAACCAGCCATGCGAGGAGGTGGCTTTCTTCTTCGGTGTAGTAGTGGTTGGCGGCGAATTGTTGTGCGTCTTTGATGCCTTCTTTGGCGTGATCACCGCCACGGCCTTTGGCAATGTCGTGCAACAGGGCGGCGGTGTAGAGGACATGCGGTCGTGGGTAGGCCTGCATGATGGCGCTAGCTTCGGGCATTTCGTGGCTGTGGGTTTCGATGGCGAGACGGCGCATATTGCGGACGACGGTCAGGATGTGGTCGTCTACGGGGTAAATATGGAAGAGGTCGTGTTGGAGCAGGCCGGTGATTTTTTCCCATGCGGAAAGATAGCGGCCAAGTACGCCGTAGAGGTTGAGAAAACGGAGGGTTTGGGTAAGGCCGGTGCCGTGCTTGAAGAATTGGATAAAGCGGCGGCGGTTTTCTGGATTTTGGGTGAAACGGGTGTTGATTTTTCGTGTGGCCGCCCACCATGCGCGCAGGGTTTGCGGCTCGATGGTGGTGATGTTTTGCTCCTGCATGGTTTGGATGATGGTGAAGATGTGTTCGGGATTTTGTTCAAACAGGGCAAGGTCGTTGGCGGCGATTTGGTGGCCGATGCGTTTGTAGTGGCTGTCGATGGGGTGGATATGTTGGGGACGGCTGGAGGTTTGATGGTTTTTGAGAACCGGTATGAGGATGCCGTTGAGTTGTTTGATGGCTTTGGTGGCGCGGTAGAAGGTGTGCATCAGGGCTTCGCTTCGGCCGCGGATGTCGGGTTGGGTATAGCCTAAGCTTTCGGCAACTTGGGACTGGTAGTCGAAAAGCAGCCTGTCTTCGGGGCGGTCGGCGGTAAGGTGGAGGTGGATGCGGATATTGGCGAGACGGCGGTAGCCATGGGCCAGCATGCCGGCTTCGGTGCGTGTAAGGACACCGGCGGTAACGAGGGCGGTGGGGTTGCTGTCTATGCCTTGTGCTTTGGCTGTCCAGATAAGTGTGTGGATGTCGCGCAGGCCGCCGGGGCAGGTTTTGATGTTGGGTTCGAGTTGTGCGCCTGTGCCTTGGGATTTGGTATGGCGTTGCTCCATTTCGAGGAGTTTGGCTTCGATAAAGGCGGCTGTGTTGCGACGTGTGTTGAGTTTGTTTAGAAGTTGGGCGGTAAGGCTAGCATTGCCTTGGAGATGGCGTGCTTCAAGAAAGGCGGTTTCGCCGGTAATGTCGTTTTGGGTGCTTTGGAGGATTTCTTCTATGCTGCCGCTTTTGATGGCCGGATTGAGGCGTGCGTCCCAAAGGGTTTGGATAAATTGGGTGGTTTGTTGTTGCAGGCCGTCTGAAAAAGGAGTGGAGGAAATAATCGCTAAGTCCCAGTCAGAATGGGGGTAGAGTTCACAACGTCCGAAGCCACCGATGGCAATCAGACTGATGTCATTGCTGTTGGGAAAATGGATTTGCCAGAGGGTTTGCAGCAGGGTTTCGGCAGCGGCGATATGGTCGCGGAAGTAAACGGTAGGACGGTTGTTTTGGCGGTAGGCAGTTTCTGCTGCGGCTTTTTGCTGCTGGTAGGTTTGGATGGCTTGTTGGGCGGCGGTCATGATGGTGTCTGGCTGTGAATTAGGCTTGGGTATTGGCAGGCTCGGTCATTTGGCGGAGCATCTCTTGCGGCGGAAGGAGGAGTTTGTAAGGGGCGATTTTAAGCGCGGATGCGATTTTTTCGATGTTGGAAAGGGCGATGTTCCAGCGTTTGCGCTCGACGGCGGAGACGTAGGTGCGGTCAAGTCCGCATTGGCGTGCCAGTTCTTCTTGCGACCAGCCGTGATTAACGCGGTAGAGGCGCATGTTGTAAGCGATAACGGCACGGAGGTCTTGCGGATCGGGCAGGCTTGGAGGGGGAGTGAGTTTGTTGACCATGGTATTTTGAGTTTGTGGTTTGAACGATAAGGAGATTTTATACTATTTTTGTGAGGGGAAAGGAAAGGCCGTCTGAAAGTTTTCAGACGGCCTTCAAGAGGGTAGGTATAAAAAAAAGGGGGTGGCTTTCGGCCACACCCAAACACACACACATCAAGAGGAAAGAAAAATCATTTAATAAGAGAGCTGGCTCTTATCGAGGAAACTGGAAGATTCGGGCATGGCCCTGAAGCATTGAAAGGCATTATAAATGAAAATAGGGTCAGGGTATTGATACAGGTCAATTCGGGTTTGATTTAGAAAATATATTTTTAGGATAGTGGAAATAAATTAAAAATAAGGTTTGATTGTGAATAAAAGTCATTAGGCCGTCTGAAAGATGGGTTTCAGACGGCCTTGGTTTAAAGGCTGCTACTTATATAAATTAAGTATTAAGCCAGACCTTTATCTTTGGCTTCTTGCAGGCGGGTCTCAAAGTTGCTGAGATTGACGCCTGCCTGTTCGGCTGCGGCAACTACTTCGGCTACGGATGCGCCGTGTTGCACTTGATGATAACCCCAAAGCAGGGAGCAGCGAGTACCGGTGCGGCAGAAGGCAAGAATGGGAGCCGGAGATTGTTGCAACAGATTTTGGAAGGCTGCAACATCGGCTGCGTTGATTTGAGGCGCAACGACGGGCAGGTGGGAAAATTGGTTGATGCCGGCCTCTTTAAACCAGTTTTGTACTTCGGCAAAAGCCAGTTGGTTTTCTTCTTCGCCGTCCGGGCGGTTGCAGATGACGGTTTGGATGCCGAGACGTACGGCTTCTTGGGCATCTGCTTCGGTCAGTTGGGGGGCGATATAGAGGGAGTCGGTCAGTTTACGGATGGGCATAGTTTTTCCTTTCTTTATATTAAATGGATATGTAGATTTCAGACGGCCTAGGAAGTGGCAGGCCGTTTGAAGTTTTATTTAATGATTGTACAACCAGTTTTCGAGTTTTTGGCGATCGGTAATGTGCAGCAGGGCAGTATTGGCTTCTGCTGCTTGAACTGTGATGCTGGTTTCGCGAAGCAGGCCTTGGCGGAAGAAATGGATGGTGGTGTGCGTGCCGATAGGCAGTTTGCTCCACTGTGTTGCAAGGTCGTTGCAGGCATAGCCACCTAAGGCGATGATTTTGTCTTGTGGGCAGAGTCCGGCATTTTCTGCGCTACCGCCATTAAATACATGAGTCAGGACGGCATGATCGCTGCTTTGTTTGAAACGTGCGCCCAGATCGTTGGCGGGGGCAACCAATTGGGGTTCGCTGGCAAATGCTCCGCCGTGCTGGCGTGGCAGGGGGATGAAGTCAAGTTTGACACCTACGCTTTGCAGGCATTCTGCGAGCGGAAGGTCTTCGGTGCTGTATAAGGCCGTCTGAAAGAAGGTTTCTAAATCTAAACCGGTTATTTCTTGACAACGGGATTGCCAGTGTTTTTCGGGTATGCCTTGATGAGTATTGCGCCAGTCGCGATAGTGTTGCTGCATCACGCTGTCGAGGGTGTATTTGCCTTGGCTTTTTTCACGGATGATAAGGTCGAGGCAAAGTGCGGCTAGTGCGCCTTTTTGATAGTAGCTGACGATGGCGTTGGGGCTGTTTTCGTCTTGTTTGTAGAACTTGTCCCATGCGCTGAAACTGGATTGGGCAAGTGTTTGTTTCAGACGGCCTTGGGTTTGCTGTACGCGTGTAATGCCTTGTGCAAGCAGGGTAAGGTAGGCTTCGGAGCTGATGGTTTTGCTTCGGGCTAGAAAGAGGTCATCGTAGTAGGACGTAATGCCTTCAAATGCCCAAAGTTGCTCGGTGTAGTTTTCTTGGTCGAGATTGTAAGGTGCGAAGACGGCCGGTTTGATGGATTTAACATTCCATGCATGGAAGTATTCATGGGAGAAGAGGCCGAGCAGTTCGGTATAGGCTTTATCGGCTTCGCCCATATCGTAAGATGGCAGACTGTGGCGGTCGGCAAGAAGGGCGGTGCTGCTGATGTGTTCTAGTCCGCCGTAGAGGTTGTCACCTAGATGCAATAGGAAAAGGTATTCGGTAAACGGGGCAGGGGAGGGGAACATCGCCAACTCGGTTTCGCATATTTTTTGAATATCGGCGAGGAAGCGGGTGCGGTCGAAATCGGGGTAGATACCGCTTAATGCAATACGGTGGGGAATGCCTTGTGCTTTAAAGTCGAGGAATTCGATGATGCCTGTTTCAATGGGGTGATCAATAAGCTCGGCATATGAGGCCGTCTGAAAAGTGGTCGCCGAAATTTTGGGCAGGGTTGTGGCTATCTGCCATGTGTGTGGCAGGGTAGGAAATTCGACTTGGTGCGGTTGTTCCTCTTGTCCATGTACTTTTAAGAAGAGGCATGCGCCGTCGAAAAAGCCGCGCTCGGTACTGAGGAACGAGCCGCGAACAGACAAGTCGAATGCGTAGACGGTGTAGTAAATTTCCCACGCTCCACTGAGGGCAGGGGTTTGCCAATGGTTTTTGCTGGTTTGTGTCAGCAGCTGGGCTTTGCCGTTGCAGCGCGCACTGATGTGTGTGATGTGGCGGGCAAAGTCACGGATGAGGTAGCTGCCGGGAACCCAGTTCGGCAGGCTGATTTCTGTTTCAGAATCATTGGTTTGAGTGAATGATAAGGTGATGTGCCATTCATGAGACAGAAAGTTGGGGGTGATTTTGTAATTAATCATAGCTATTGTATAGTTTGCTAAAGTTTATTAAGGATAAGTGTTTTTAAAGGTTAGGTTTAATCTATATCAATAAATTTGTACGAAAAAGGGGGCTTGAAAAAATGCTGTGTCCGATTTATTGGATATGTTTAAATAATTTATTGATTATAAAAGAAATGAGATTATCTCTCACTAAAGGTTTTATGCAATATGGAATGTAATTTTGCTTGGCATGTTGTGGTGTCTATGTTAAATTTAGAAAAATTTGAGCCTTAGCCGTATTGCGCTTTTCATAAACGTAAGGGTTGGGGTGAGATAAAAATTTTTTATACCCATAATTTATGGAGACTTCCATGGACACACAAACTTATAACTACAAAGTGGTGCGCCAGTTCGCCATCATGACTGTAGTTTGGGGTATTGTGGGCATGTTGGTCGGTGTAATTGTAGCCGCCCAATTATTTGCTCCATCCCTTGATTTATCTGAAATTGGACCTTGGTTCCACTTTGGTCGCCTGCGTCCGCTGCATACCAATGCGGTTATTTTTGCATTCGGTGGTTGCGGTTTGATCGGTACATCATACTACGTTGTTCAACGTACATGTAATACCCGTCTGTTTGGCGGTTGGTTGCCTGCATTTACCTTCTGGGGTTGGCAGGCTGTCATCGTGGCTGCGGCTATCAGCTTGCCTATGGGTTATACCCAAGGTAAAGAATACGCCGAGTTGGAATGGCCTATCGACATTTTGATTACGCTGGTGTGGGTTGCCTACGCTATCGTATTCTTCGGTACGATTGCCAAACGTAAAATCAAACATATTTACGTTGCCAACTGGTTCTACGGCGGCTTTATCTTGGCTGTTGCGCTGTTGCACATCGTCAATAATATCAGCATCCCTGCTGGTTTGATGAAATCTTACCCAGTTTACTCTGGTGCGATTGATGCGATGGTTCAATGGTGGTACGGCCACAATGCGGTGGGCTTTTTCCTGACAGCCGGTTTCTTGGGTATGATGTACTACTTCGTACCAAAACAAGCAGGTCGTCCTATTTACTCTTACCGCTTGTCCGTTGTTCACTTTTGGGCTTTGATTTTCACTTATATGTGGGCAGGTTCTCACCACTTGCACTACACCGCATTGCCTGACTGGACTCAATCTTTGGGTATGGTATTGTCTTTGATCCTGTTCGCACCTTCTTGGGGCGGTATGATCAACGGTATTATGACTCTGTCTGGTGCATGGGACAAACTGCGTACCGACCCGATTTTGAAATTCTTGATCGTATCTCTGTCCTTCTACGGTATGTCTACCTTCGAAGGCCCGATGATGTCTATCAAAACAGTTAACGCTCTGAGCCACTATACTGACTGGACTGTTGCACACGTTCACGCCGGTGCATTGGGCTGGGTGGGCTTTGTAACCATCGGTTCCGTTTACTACATGATTCCCCGCTTGTTCGGCAAAAATGAAATGTACAGCACCAAATTGGTTGAGGCGCATTTCTGGATTGCGACCATCGGCGTGGTTCTGTATATCGCTGCAATGTGGATTGCCGGTGTGATGCAAGGCCTGATGTGGGGTTCTTTGAATGACGACGGCACACTGACTTATTCCTTCGTTGAATCCGTAAAACGTACCATGCCTTACTACATGATTCGTTTCACCGGCGGTCTTCTGTACCTGAGCGGTATGTGCATCATGGCATATAACGTTTACCGTACTGCTATCAGTGGTAAAGCGGTTGATGCTGAGATTCCTGCGGTTTCTCAAACCCAACACCACTAATAATAAGAAAGATAGGCTACCAAAATGAAATTGCAACAATTAGCTGAAGAAAAAGTTGGTGTACTGATTGTATTCACCCTGCTTGTAGTCAGCGTCGGCCTTCTGATCGAGGCTGTCCCGCTGTTCTTCTCCAAGGCAGTTACTGAACCTGCACCCGGCGTGAAACCATATAACGCCCTGCAAGTGGCAGGTCGCGATATTTATGTGCGCGAAGGCTGCTACAACTGCCACTCTCAAATGATTCGTCCATTCCGTGCAGAAACTGAACGTTACGGTCATTACTCTGTTGCCGGTGAGTCTGTTTATGACCATCCGTTCCAATGGGGTTCTAAACGTACCGGTCCGGATTTGGCTCGTGTCGGCGGCCGTTATTCCGATGAATGGCACCGCATCCACCTGCTGAACCCGCGCGACGTTGTGCCGGAGTCCAATATGCCTGCATTCCCATGGCTCGCACGCAATAAAGTCGATGCCGAGGCAACTGTGGCGCATATGAAAGCCCTGCGTAAAGTGGGTACACCTTACAGCGATGAAGAAATTGCCAAAGCACCTGAAATGCTGGCCAACAAATCAGAGCTGGACGCTGTTATCGCCTACCTGCAAGGCTTGGGCTTGGCATTGAAAAACGTAAGGTAACATCATGGACGCTAACTGGGCTCGCTCGCTCTTTACTGTTTGGGTATTCATCAGCTTTATTTTAGTCCTCTATATTGTGTTCAATAGACGCAATAAGAAAAACTATGACGATGCTGCCAGCAGTATTTTCGATAATGACGAACAAAGGCCGTCTGAAAAGGACGATCAAGCTCAGTCAGTCCGTGATCACGGAGCAAAATAATGAACACAACATCCCAATTTACCAGTAGTTTCTGGAGTATATATATTGCCGTTATCGTCGTGCTCAGCTTCATCGGCCTGGCTTGGCTTCTGCTTTCGCAAAACGTTGTGAAACGCCCTAAAAAAGGCGAAGAAGTAAAAACCACAGGTCATGAGTGGGACGGCATTTCGGAGTACAATAACCCTCTGCCACGTTGGTGGTTTTGGCTTTATGTCTGCACATGGTTGTTTGGCGTCGGCTACCTGATTATGTATCCAGGTATCGGCGATTACAAAGGCCTGTGGGGCTGGAGCAGCCATGGTCAATATGAAGAAGAAGTTGCCAAAGCCAATCAGCAATACGGTAAAGTGTATGCTAAATTTTCCAATATGCCGATTGAGAAAGTGGCTAAAGACCCTGAAGCCCGTGCTATTGCACAAAACCTTTTCAATACCTACTGTATCCAATGTCACGGCTCAGATGCCAAAGGCTCCAAAGGCTTCCCGAATTTGACCGACGACGATTGGTTGTGGGGTGGCGAACCTGAAAAAATTCAGGAAACCATTGAAAAAGGCCGTACTGCCTCTATGCCAGCATGGGGTCCTGCTTTGGGTGAAGAAGGAGTGAAAAACGTAACACAGTATGTTATGTCTCTTTCTAAACCTAAAGGTCAATACGACGAAGAACGTGCAGAACGCGGTAAAGCCCTGTTTAGCGGCCCACCTGCCAACTGTTTCACTTGTCACGGCGACAAAGGTCAAGGTATCCAAGGCCTCGGCCCGAATCTGACCGACGATGTATGGTTGTGGGGCGGTACTCAAAAAGCGATTACCGAAACCATTACCAACGGCCGCAGCAGCCAAATGCCTGCTTGGGGTCACTTCCTCGACAAAGACAAGCTGCACATCATGACCGCTTATGTTTGGGGTTTGTCCAACAAAGACGGTAAAAAAGCTCCTGCTAAAAAAGCCGAGCCTGCTCCGGCAGCTCAACCTGCCGATGCTTCTGCTCCAGCGGCTGCTTCAGTTCCTGCTGCCGATAAAGCTGCTTCAGATGCTAAAGCTGCTCCTGCTGCTGAAGCCAAACCTGCTGAAAAAGCAGAAGCAGCTCCGGTTAAGGTAGACGGCAAAGCTGTTTTTGAAGCTAACTGTAAAACATGTCATGGCGGTTTGATTCCAGGCGCTCCTGTCGTAGGTAAAAAAGAAGACTGGGCTCCTCGCATTAAACAAGGTAAAGACACTCTGCACAAACATGCTATCGAAGGCTTTAATTCTATGCCGGCTAAAGGTGGCAATGGTAGCCTGAGCGATGATGAAGTTAAAGCAGCTGTTGACTTTATGGCAAATGAGTCTGGCGCAAAATTCTAATTTTGAGTCGGATTGAAAAAAGCGTACCTAATAAGGTACGCTTTTTTATATTTGATAAAACCAGACATATCAAAGAGGTGAAATATATAAGGCTGTCTGAAACATTCAGACGGCCTTTGTTCTTGGTTCAACCAAAATTAATCAATCCAAAGTGGACGTACTGCGTTTCAGGAACCATTCGCTGAAAGGCCACTCGACGCTGTCGAGTAAGTTTTTGGTAATTAGCCCCAGTTCCGTATCGCCTTCGATTTGCAATTTACGGTTGAAAAATAAGGTATCGGGATCTTCCTCGCGCATCATCATGCGCATGAAGTCTATACCATTGGCCGCCAACCTCAGATCGGGGGCGCCGCTGAAGTTGTCGTCCAGGAATTTTTCCGTATCGGCACTAAACCGCACTTTGATACCGGCATCCAAAACTTCGATTTCGAATTTTCTTCCGGCAAAAAGTTCCATATCGGCAGGCAGTAAACCTTTTTTCAGCATGGTATTCAATACGGAGACCAAAACAAAGCGTGGAGGTTTGCCGGGAAGTTTGGTACCGATTTTTGCCATCCATTTGGGTAATATGATTTCAGGCAGCGCCATAATATGCCTCCTTCACGGTTTCAATACCGGGCTGACCGCGCCAATAGCCGTCAACCAGTGTTCCGGTAGTCAGTCGTTCCAACTCGGGGCGGATATCTTCCCATGTGGCTTTTCCGTCCAATACATCGCGGTGAATTTGGATAATTTCAGCCATGCCGTGCATTTGTGGCGACAGTCTGAGCATATTCACGCCGATTTTATTCAAGTTTTCATGGTGGGGCAGTAGGTTTTGGCAGCCGTAAGACATGGTTTGGATGCCGTTGATGGTGAGAAACGGCTGGCCTTCGCGCGTATTCATGGCCATACCGTGCTCGTGGTCGAGGCAGCGGAACTCGCAACTGTCTTTATTCAAATTGTAATGGCGGGCGGTAAAGCAACGTGATGAATAGGCAAGCGGCATTTTGCCCCAAGCGAAGAGTTCGGTTTCAATGCCGTCTGAAGCCTTGATGATTTCGGCAACCTTATCGCGGCTCAGCTCGGACGGTGTAATCCAGCGGAATGCCCCTAATTTTCGGAATACGTCCAAAGTGGTTTCGTTGTAGATATTCAGGCTTGCGCCGGCAACAAACGGGATGCCGTGTTCGCGTGCCAATTTGACCGCACCCATGTCGTTGGCTTCAACTTTAAACTTTCCCTGCTCCGTGATTTTGCGCAGGCGTTTCAGATCGGATTCGCTTTCGAGCAGGACTTGTGAAGAAAGAATAATCTCCTTACCGCTTTCCGCCAAGTCTTCAGCCAGTCCGAACCAGTCGGCAAAGCGCATTTTCTGACGGCGTGAGCAGACTACCTCGCCCAAATAGACCGTATCCAACGGCGTATCCAGCATGGAAACGTAAAATTCCAGTAGGGCTTCTTTTTGCCAGAAAAATAAAATAGGGCCCAGCGATAATTTCAATGAATTCATTTTCTTCCCCTTATTTCCATGGGCGGTTGTATGCGCCCAAAGTTGTCTGATGACCTTCCGAAACTTTGCTCAAGGCATTGTTCCAGGACGGATTGACTTTGAAATGCGACGGGTCGGCTGCGGCTGCATCCAGTGCTTGGCGCAGGGATTTGGTTACTTGCGCCGTATACATCGGACTGCGTTGGCGTCCCTCGATTTTGATGGCGGATACACCGATTTTGATGAGTTCGGGCAACATTTCCAAAACATTCAGGCTGGTTGGTTCTTCCAAAGCATAGTAGGTTTCATCATTGACTTCAAAGCGGCCTTTGCACAAGGTTGGATAACCTGCCGGTTCATTGGGTTTGTATTGGTCTATCAATACCTGGTTTAGACGTACGTTCATGCGGTCGGGCAGTTGTTCCCAGCGGACGGATTTTGCCGGAGAGCAGACACCTTGCATATTGGGCGATTCGCCTGTTGCATAGCTCGACAAGATGCAACGGCCTTCCACCATCACACACAAACTGCCGAAGCCAAAGACTTCAATTTCCACATCAGTATTGTCAATTACATGTTTGACCTGATCGATGGTCAGCACGCGCGGCAAAACGGCACGACGGATGCCGAATAGCTCTTTCATCATATTGATGGCTTCGTAATTGGTGGCCGAACCTTGTACCGACATATGCAGGCGTAAATTCGGATGTTTGTCTGTCGCATACGCCATGATAGCGGGGTCGGCAACAATAATCGCATCGGCACCCAAATCCGCCGCCGTATCCACAGCGGCGTGCCAACGCTCTACTTGGCCGGCTTGTGCGAATGTATTGATGGCCATCAGTACATTGCGCCCGCGCGCATGGGCGTAAGCTACGCCTTCCCGCGCAGATTTCATATCGAAATTCAGTCCTGGAAAGTTTCGTGCATTGGTCGCATCTTTCAAACCCATGTAAACCGTGTCCGCACCGTTGTCCACAGCGGTTTTCAGTGCAGGCAGGTTGCCGGCGGGGCAGACCAATTCTGGAATTTTCTGCATTTTGTGTTCCTCGTCTTGATGATAACCTCTATCGGGTTAATCAATATTTTGTAGAATTCCGAATATTTTATGGATTAATGACACAAGATATGCTGACTTAAATCAAATCGAAAAATTCAGGTTGACGTAGGCATATTGTTTACAAAATCTTAACAGACGTTGTTTTTTATATATTTCATGTGCTTAAAAATTTTGATGACGGATTTTGTTTTAAAATCGGCTTATGTTTTTAACTATCGCATTTATTAATTTTTACAATAATGGCGATAGAAAAATGAAAAAAGGCCGTCTGAAAATCTGGTTTCAGACGGCCTTCTGCTTTAAAGGGGTAGATTTAAGAGAAACCCAAGCGTTTATCGGGTCGGGTAAACACGAAAATAAACAGAGAAGTTAACGCGCCCAAAGTATCGGCAAGCATGTCTTTTTGCGCGTCCCAAATATCGCCTTGAGAACCCAAGAATTCCAGTCCGGCCTCTCCGCCGTCGATGACGGCATATTGCCATTCGATGATTTCATAGGCGGCAGCCACGCTCATAATGAAGAATAGGGAGAAAAATAAGGCCAACGGCAGGTTGCACAGCTTGCGACGCAGCAGCCATTCAGCCATTGGGTAGGCATAAAAGCCGATGATGTAGTGGGCAATACGGTCGTAATGATTGCGGTTTTCGCCCAAAATCGGTTCGACAAAGCGGTTGATGGATTCAAACGGCACATCGGCAAAAGTATAGTATGCACCGATGGAATGCATAATCAGCCAAAAACTCATGAATAAGTAGGCTAAGTTGCTGAAGCGGAAAATGCGGTAGGTGGCAACCAGAAGGAAGAATACGGATGCTACGGGGATGATTTCAGCGTACCAGACCGCGCGGTCATGGGGATTGATGCCTGACCAAACAATAAGGGCGAAGATAATCGTAGCAAGAAAAATGGGAAAGATTGGAGAGGGTTTATTCATGTTGTGTGTGTAATAACAATGGTTACGTATTGTATAACGAATTGGCAGGGCTGGCAGTTTCATACATTCAAGGCCGTCTGAAAACATCTTTCAGACGGCCTGAAGTTTAGCCGTTCCAGAAATAACGGGTGATGTGGAAAAACACGGGTGCGGCAAAACAAATCGAATCCACACGGTCAAGCATACCACCATGTCCGCGTATCATATTGCCCCAGTCTTTGACACCGTAATCGCGTTTGATGGCAGACATAACCAGGCCGCCAAAGAAGCCCATCAGGCAGACGATGAAGCCGATAACGGCTGCTTGGCCGTGGGAGAATGGCGTAATCGGCGCCATCAGCGCGGCAATGGCCGTGGCCGATAAAATACCGCCGACAGTGCCGGAAATGGTTTTTGATGGCGAAAGCGAAGGCATGATTTTTGCACCGCCAATCAGTTTGCCCCAAACGTATTGCAACACATCCGATACTTGCACCACGCCAATCAGGAAGATCAGCAACAGGATATTGTTGCTATTATCGAAGCCGTCCAAGTCTAGAAACATCAGCGCCGGAACATGGGACAGACAGAAGATGCAAATCATCGCCATCCATTGTGTTTTGGCGGCGCGTTCCAAAAAGTATGCCGTTTGGCCGCTGAGGCTGGCAATAATCGGCAGTATCAAAAAGCCGTAAACCGGAATAAAAATGCTGAACATGCCGTACCAGCCGTCATAGACGAAATAGTATTGCACCGGCAGAAGCAGGTAAAAGCAGACCACCATGCTGTAATAGTCGCTGCGTCGGCGATAGACGAGGGTCATAAATTCGCGCAGTGCGGCAAATGAAATCAGGAAAAACAGTACAACCGTCCCGATTTTGCCGAACCAAAATGCGCCCAGCAACACCAGCGTCATCAGCCACCATGCGTAAATGCGGGCATTGAGGTTGGCGATGGTGGCATTATCTGCGCCGTTTTTACGCTTGAGCCATTGTCCGATGATGCTGGCAAAACACAATACGGCAAATACGCCGACAAAAATATAGCTGGCTTGAGGAGTCAGATGAGCGGCGGCTTGTTCGACAATGATTTGTTGGGAAGTCGTAGAAAGGCTCATGCTTGTCCTCCTTTGTTTTGATGAACTTCAGATTCATTTTGGCGAAGCTCGCTGCGGTCGTTTTCAGACGGCCTGAGTGCCAGCAGCGCTTCACGGCTGCGTGTCAAAAAGCTGTCTTTGTCTTCGTTTTCCTGCAAGGTAAGCGGTTGTCCGATATGGACTTCACACAAAAGCGGGATAGGCAGGATTTTGCCTTTTGGCAGTACGCGGCTGATGTTGTCGATCCAAATCGGCACAAATTCGGTATTGGGTTTGCTTTTTGCCAGATGATAAATGCCGGACTTAAACGGCAGCAGGATGGTGTTGTCGTCAGTGTTACGCGTGCCTTCAGGGAAAATAATCAAAGAGTCGCCTGCGTTCAGCGCATCTTTCATCTGTTCGGTAATCGCTTGCGGATTATCGCTATGGCGCGGAATCAGCAAGGCGTTGAAAACATTTTGAATGATGAAGCGTTTGAGTTTGCTCGTCAGCCAATAATCCGAACCGGCGACAGGGCGCGTGGACAAGCGCCAGCGGCGGGGCAGGGAAATCCACACCAATACAAAATCACCATGGCTGCCGTGATTGGCGTAATAGACCTTTTGGTGCTGATTGAATGCCAGCTCGCGCGGACTTTTGGGGCGTACGCCCGTAAGAAAAGAGACCGACAGACATAAGGCTTGGTCGGTCAGCCAGGCAAGTTGTTTTTTGAGGAAGTTTTTCATTGTTTCTGCCTTTTGAAGTGAGATACCGCTCTAGATCTGGTTTGGGTAAATTAGCAAAAATAATCAAATGCTTTGGATAAGCAAAATTAAAAATTGTGCGGCGGTCAGGTATAAGCTTTTGCGCCATAAGGAAAGTGCGCCGTTTATCCGTTGGGTCAAAGTACGGCTGCCTGAAATTTGACGCAAACCGTTTTGCTGTAAGGCGTGGTCGAAGTCTTTAGGAGAGTAGCAGTTGTCGGCAAAGTCTTGGAATATGCGGCGATCGAAGTGAACGCGGATATGGCAGTACAACAAAACCGTTGCCAAGACAAGTTGTACCGCAAACCATGCGCCGCCATATTTTACCGACAAGGCGAGCAGCAAGGCGTTGCAGGCGGCAACATAATGTGCGGTAGAGAGCAGGTGGGCAGTAATACGGCTATCGGTTGCGTTGTCCATCATTATCCTTGTTTTAAACGGTTGGCCGCAGCTTGGACTGCTTGGGCGGTGGTCGGCGATAATACCATTTGCGGCCGAGCCTGTTTGAGTTCTGCCTTTGCTTGCGCCAAGTCTTGGCAGCCACCATAAACCAGTAGCCACGTCAGTACCACTGCGGCACTTCTTCCATAACCTAAAGCGCAACATACCAGCACTTTGCCGTGTTTTTGGCGCAAGGTTTCCAATATCAAGGCCGTCTGAACCAAATCGTTTTCAAACGGCGTTACCATATCCAGTAAAGGCAGAGCGCGATATGCTCCCTGATAGCTACAGCAGGGATATTCGGCGCATACATCCAATACAGCAGGTAGATGGTTTGAAATACCCAAAACGCTGCCAATCCATACATCATTGCGGACTGGTGCCATTTTCGCCTTACCGCGTAACCAATACGCCATGTTTAGCCGTACACCCACCAGATAAGGCAATAGCAAAACCGTCGCTGCTGCCGATAATTTACCGTTAGCCTGTTTTTGGAAGAAGGCTACATTTCCAGTTAAATAGGCAAAAGCCACCATCAGCAAAGACACGCTAATCCATATCAACCACAGCCACGCTCCACCCAGCAATGCGGGTAACGCCGTCAAACACGCACCAAGCAAATATAACAACGCAATCTTTTTTGAGTGTACATTACTCAAGCCCAGTTTTAACGGTGAAGTCATCTGACGCGGAAAAGCCCACAACACTAGCCAGCCGAGCAATGCTCCGGTCGGCACGTCGATAAAATGATGTTGATAAGTCGTCAGTACCGACAAGGCAATCAGGTTTTGCCATAAGAAAAGCGGCAGGCGGATTTTTGGAAAGCGCGTCCAATAAAATGCACCCACGATAATCGCCAGTGCGATATGTAAAGATGGTGCTTGGTTGTACGGCAAATCAAATGCAGCCAATGAATCAAACAGCCAGCCTGACAGTCCATTGGCAGGCGGTTTAGGCCACCCGAAACGCAGCGGAAACAGCACAAAGCAAGCAGTCGCAATCAGTTGGGCGGCTACAAGGTGCGCTACATATCGGTTTTGTTCATGTATATCACGACAAAGAAAAAATGCCGCGGCATACATCAGGTTCAGCGACCAATAAGGCACAATCGTCCATGCCCAAAACGGAATATTGCTCTCCCATGCAAAAGCGATTTCAGGCACATAGTCCAGCGATGCCGCGTAATGATTGGAGATGCCGTAGCTGGTGTAGAACAGGATACCGACTAAAATCAGCTTGAGCAGGGAGGCTTTGAGGGAGGATTTCATGGATAGGTACATGGTTTAAATAAGGCCGTCTGAAAGTTAAAAAAATGTTCAGACGGCCTTTATTTTTATTTCTTCACTGCCAAGCTCACGGTGAAAATACCGTCTTCGTCTATCCATTGATAGATTTTCTCAAAACCGGCTTTTTCAACCAACTGATCCATTTCCTGCTGGCTGCGACGGCGCATTACCCAGTTTGGGCTGCCTGCTTTGTGGCTGGTCAGGGCGCGGGCAATCATTTCCAGTTGCGGATGCCACGGCTGGCCGGTGTAGATCAAGTAGCCGCCGGTTTCAATGGCTTCGCCGAAGCCGTAGAGCGAGTTCAAAATCAAATCGTTGTCGGCAAACAATTCGTGCAGGCCGGAGACGATGCCCAGCGTTGGACGTGGCTGTAAATCGTGATAGTTGGCGCGGTCGTAGGCATTGACTTCATTGAAGGTTACCGTCTCTTGCAAGCCGCGCTCGGTAATCAGCTTGCGGCCGGCTTCGACATTAATCGGACTGTAATCGCGCAAGCGTACGGAATCAGGCAATGTGTCGGCAGTCAGTGCGTCCAATACATAGCGGCCATGACCGGACGCGATATCCAAAACGTGTACAGGTTTGCCTGCTTCACGCAGTTTGGCTGAGGCCGTCTGAATGGCTTTGCCGATATTGACTTTGCGTTGGCGAATGCCGCGCCAGCCGATGGCGTTGAGATAGTATTTGTCCACCCATACACCGAAAGCATTGCTGCCTTGCGGTTGATTGCGGTAAACGTAATCCAGTGTACTACCTGAATCAAAACCTGTTTCTTGACCGATTCTCAAGCCTTCACTCCAGCGCGAACCCAGTTTGAGCGAGGCGCGATATGTTGCCCAAAATGCGCCACGAGGCGTACAAACAGGCAAAGGTGTAGCCAGTTCGTCAGCTTCTCGACGGCTGTCTCCAAATAAGTGCGCTTGAGTCAGGTCGACTTGTTGCAAAGGTTGATTGAAACGCTCGCGGATAAAACGGCGCATTTCGACAAACGCGATTTCACGGTCTTGCTCGCCTAACGTATCGTGGTAGAAACCGGGCAGGATATGGCGCTCTTTAATATGGCTGCCTAAGCGGTTGTAGAAATCGTGTTGCGGTTTGTGATGAACAACCCAATCGCTGCCTGAGATCAACAGTTGTACAGGCGTAGTAATCGCTTGTGCATCGGCAACCACACGTTCAGCCGCTTCATATAAACCCAGCAGGATACGAACGGAAATAGCGCGGGCAATAAGCGGATCATTGTCGTAGCTTTTTTGACGTTCGACGTTGTGGGTCAGATAGTGGGCTTTGACGTAGCTGTTGACAAAGAAATTGCCGCGCCATTTTTGCATGATTTTTAAACCGGTACGGGCAAACGGCACATAGAGTTTGACTTTGAACGCAGGCGAAGCCAATATGGCGCAACGGATTTTCGGCGCGTAATCGTGCAACCAAGTAGAAACCAATACCGCACCGACACTTTGCGCAATCACGCAGATGTTTTCAGGTTTGATGCCGTATTCGCTTTGAATGTGTCGGATAAAATCATCTACATCTGCAACCGAAGTGCCGATACTCGGACTATCGCCGCGTTCACCGGGGCTGTGTCCATGACCGCGTGCGTCCCAAGCGAAATAGGCAAAATCGTTAAAACCCAACTCGTCCGCCACAAACATCATTCGGCCGGAATGCTCATGCCCGCGATGGAACAGCACAATGGCTTTGTCGGAAAAACCATCGGCAGCAGGGCGATAGCGGTAGAAAAGCGAAGTACCGTCTTGGGTAGAAAAGTATTTTTGCTGTTCGGACATGAGAAACTCCTAATAGTCATGTTTTTAAACAGTATCATGGCATATCAAATAAAAGCAATGACTATCCGATAGACGGACAAATGCAATGATGGAGAGAAATGGTAAAAGATGATTCCAAATTTTACTTAAAACCGATGACAGTGATTGTTAAAAGGTTAGGTAGAGGGTGTTTGGATAACCTTACAAATTACTACCGACATATCATCATAAACTCGTTTTTTCGCAATTAATTTACGAAATACAGTCAGATGGGACTTATCGTTATCATATTGTTGCCAAATTTTTTCTCTTATTTCTTTTGAAAGGGCGTCACTTAGGCCGTCTGAACAAAGCAGCAGGTTTTCTCCTGCTTTAAGCGTAAGTTCGATATGGCACATTTTGTCTTGGAATTCGGAATAATCTGCTGCTAGATAAGAAGAAACGCCGCCATATATGGTGGCAAAAGGTGATTTCGCAAAATTTGTTCATGATTTGTCCATTTGTTGGGTGAATATTCGATGTAGGCTTTTCATCGTTTCTAACCCTCCGGATTTACACTTGGGCAATACGTTTGAAATTCGATGATTAAGGTCAAAGGCCGTCTGGACAGTTTTCAGACGGCCTTTACTGCGTTTAACCAAGTACTAATTAACTGCTAATTTTGTCATGTTTTAATACAACCATCGAAACCCGAATACACATTTTAAAAGGAAATCAAACATGAAAAAATTCTTATTGACCACCATCGTTGCTTTGTCTGCTGCTACTGCCGGTGCCAGCGATTACATCGAACACAAAATCTACAGCGACAAAAACTTCGAGCAAAACCGTGCTAAAGCCGTAAGAATGTTGGAACAACGCGGCTATCAAGTTCACGATGTTGATGCCGATAGCCGTCGAGGTCAGCCTGTGTTGGAGGTTGAGGCTTTTAAAAATGGCCGTGAGTACGACATTGTTTTGTCGTATCCTGATTTGCAAATTATCAAAGAGCGCATCGATTATTAATATTTCGATATAAAGTGGATTGTCGCAGGGCTTTTAGTTCTGCGACAGTTTGTTATTTGGGAATTTAAAGAATGTAAACAGCATGTAAATTACCTAAAACAAATGAACTAAATATGTTTTTTATTTTCCATGTAGTTCAAAGTGTTTGATGTCGGGAGTCATGATATGAGTTTGAATGATTGGAAGGAAGATGGTCAGCCGAAGCAGATGGGCGACCAAGAAAAACCTTTAAACGACGGCACATCTGCAGAATCCCAACAGGATGTTGATTTGTGGGATCACAAGCCAAACGGCGTTGTTGAAAACGAAGTTGAGGTTGTGGCTGAAGCGGTAGAAATTCAGGAAGTGGTTGAACATCCTGAGATGCCGTCTGAAAAAAACGAGAAGAAAGCCAAACGTAAAAAAGACAAGGCGAAAAAGAAAAAAAATAAAGCCGAGGATTTGAGTACGCCTGATTTGTTGGGTACGAATAAGGGCGTGGAAACCATGTTCCGCAACGCCGTACGCTCGGAGATGGAATTGTTGGCGTTGGCGGCGACCAAAGCGAACATTATGATTTCGCTGAATGGTTTTATTGTTTCTGCTCTGATGATCTCAGGCGCGTTTATTTTTTCATCGTCGCCCGAATTTTTGATTCCGGCCAGTACGTTTATGATTACTGCCGCCGCGTCTATCGTGTTTGCATTGCTTTCTGCTTCGCCGGAACGTATCGGCAAAATGCAGGCGGCGCGTACATGGTTGAAGGATTTTGTTCGTGGCCGTTCGAAACTGCGGGATTTGAAAACCCGCCTCAGCAGTACCGAAACGCGCTTTTTTGGCGGCAGCCAACCCAATATTTTGATTTATGAAGACCGTGTGAAACTGCAAAAAGATCAATATTGGGAAATGATGCAGGAGATTATGGGCGACCGTAAACAAATCTATGAAAAGATGAGCGACCATCTTTACTGGCTTGGTTTGTTGGCGGATAAACAGTTTAAATACATTAACTTATCTTATGCAGTATTCCGCTGGGGTTTGCTGGCTTCGTTGGCGGCATTTATCGGTGTGAAAACACTGCCGTCATTGCTGATGCCTCCGACCAACAACGCGGCAGAGCTGCGTTCGCTGGGTATCAATATGTTTAACGGCGTATTTGAGCCTTCTGCTGTACAACAGCTTCCGGATGGTAAGTTGCTGATCGCGGAAGACGAACCCAACCATGCGTTCAGTATCATCAGTATTGATAAAACCGGCAGGTTTGTGGAAGACGAGGCATTGGATACGCGCGTGATTACCGGTTTCAAACGCCGTCTCAGCGACTTGGAGGCTTTGGCACGCGACGATGAAGGTTTTATCTACGCGCTGACTTCACATTCGCGTACCCGTAAAGGCAACCGCTCGCCTGACCGCGAACACCTGATGCGTTTTAAAATCCAAGACGGCAATGTGTTGGGGCTGACCAGCTACGACAATCTGACGCAAGTTTTGGAAACCGATCATAAGCTGCATGATTTGATTCGCGAGCGAACCAAGGCAGAGGTTTCTTTTGAAGAAATCAATATTGAGGGCATGGCGTTTGATCCAGTGAAAAAACGTCTTGTTTTGGGCTTCCGTGATCCTGAGTTCAACAACATGGCTTTGGTCGCGTTTATCAGCAATCCGAAAGATGTATTTGAGCGCAATGCCAAGCCTGAGTTTGATGAAGTGGCGGTGATTGATATTGATGGCGGCGGTATCCGTTCCCTCAACTATGATCCTGTTTTGAAAACCTACGTGATCGCCAATGAAGTGAAGGATGAGAATGGACAGAAATTCTCACAACTGTGGACTTGGAGCGGTAATCCGATCGATGAGCCGCAAAAAATCTCTCTGCCTAATCTGCAACACATCACCAACGTTGAAGCCGTTGATTCGATTACCGTTAACGGCAAGCCGCAGATGATTTTGATGGGCGATGAAGGCAATGCTTCGCAGAAAATTACTGCCAAGTATATGTTGGTAGATTACAGTCAGTTGGGCAAACAGTAAGTTATCTTGGCTACTGAATAAAAGGCCGTCTGAAACCGATAGTTTATGGTTTCAGACGGCCTTTTTTGTTTTCAGTAAAACGGAGTGATGGGTTTGAATATTCTAATCAACGATGATTAACCCAAGAACGTGGACAAGTTTCAGACGGCCTTCAAGCCATTAATGACACGTTTGCAGCAGGTATAAACCAATGCCGCGCAGGCCAGCCACATAAGGATATAGAAAGTCGGATGGAAGCTGCCGGCGATTGCATACCATACTGCCAATGCGCCGATAAAGAATGCGCGATCGCTTTTGCCGAATGGCCCGTCATAACGACGGCCGTTGCCATGAACTTGTCCCAAAACGCCGCAAAATTCAGTCATTGCCGCCAGCCAAATAAACAGGGCAATTTGCATGCCGCCGAAGGGCGCGATGAAGGCAAAAGGCAGATACAAAGCAGCATCGGCGGTAATATCGGTGATTTCATTCAAATAACCGCCTAATGCCGATTGCTGGCCGAACTCCCGTGCCAGCATACCGTCCATTGCATTCAGTGCCATACGGACAAACAACCAGATCGGCAAAAGCCAGAATAATGTGGATACACCTGCAAACAGTGCTAAAAGCAAACCGATCAAAATGGAAACGGCGCAGGCAAACAGAGTGACCTGATTGGCAGTAATACCTTTTTGATACAGTCGCTTAACAATGGGACGCAACAGGTTTTGGAATTTTGGTTTCAGGGCGTAGATGCTCATAATTATGCTATATAAAAGAAAATGAAGTGCCGTGATTATAGACGAAATCCGTTATAATCCGTCAATCTTCGAATCACGCGGTTCGCAAACCTCCCGCGTTAACAAAACTAGGAATTTACTATGGAAAAACAGCAGGCACTCGTTATTTTTTCAGGCGGGCAGGATTCAACAACCTGCCTGATTCAGGCAATTCAAACATATGGCCGTGAAAATGTGCAGGCCATCACTTTTCAATATGGGCAACGCCACGCCATCGAATTGGAGCGCGCGCGTTGGATTGCCAAAGATTTGGGCGTGAAGCAGACCGTACTCGATTTGAGCCTGATGCAACAGATTACGCATAACGCCTTGATGGATGATACAGCGTCCATTGAAACAGCTTCAGACGGCCTGCCCAATACATTTGTAGATGGACGCAATGCTTTGTTTTTGCTTTACGCCGCTATTTACGCTAAAGGGCAGGGGATACGCCATATCATTGCCGGCGTGTGCGAAACCGACTTTTCCGGTTATCCCGACTGCCGCGATGTGTTCGTCAAGTCGATGAATGTCACGCTGAATCTGGCCATGGATTACGCTTTTCAAATCCATACGCCCTTGATGTATTTAACCAAAGCGCAAACATGGGCATTGGCGGATGAAATGGGTGTGTTGGATTACATTCGCGAGCAGACGCATACCTGTTATAACGGCGTGGTCGGTGGTTGCCATGAATGCCCAAGCTGTATTTTGCGCGAGCGCAGTTTGTCGGAATATTTGGAAAGTAAAAAGGCCGTCTGAATTAAGAGAGGCATATATTTCCAATATCCAGTTGTACGAAAAGGCCGTCTGAAAAATTCATTTCAGACGGCCTTTGGCTATGTATTTTGTTCTGCTTAGAACAGCAAATCTGCCGGTTCGCTGCTTGCCGGAGCACCTTTCACAGGAGCAGAGGCTGGGGCAGTAGCCGGTTCAGAAGCGGCTTTAGGTGCAGAAGCAGGAGCATCGGCCGGAGTGGTTGCCGGTTTCACCGGAGTTGGACGAACGCTTTGTTTCGGTTCGGATGCTGCCTTGTTGGTATCGTCGGTAGCATCGACTTCGATTTCAGTGCCTTGAGGCAATACCACATCTTTAGCAGGAGCCGGTTTCGGCATGACTTTAGGTTTGCTGTAAGCATCCGTGCCGCTGGTCCATGCTAAAGACTTCAAAGGAGATTTGAGTTTTACACCTTTGGCGCAAGTCAGACAGTTTGCCGCGCCGGTGCGTCCTTTCAGGATTGCATCCACACGCGCGGCAGGAATGGTTTTGCCGTGCGCTTTTGCCCAAGCTGCAATGCTTTTTTTCAGGGCAGCCGTATCAAGGTTTTTCTTGTCGTATGGGTCACGATAGGCAGCCAGCCACAAGTTTTGGTTGGCATCTTCGTTCAGGCTCGCCATTTGGTAGATAACGGAGGCAGGAGAACCTGTTGCGATGGTTTTGGCGAATTCCAATGCGTCAGGCGATTTCATGCGCACGCAACCATGGCTGCGGACACCGGGTACGCTGGCAGGGGCATTGGTGCCGTGAATGCCAAGGCTCAATTTAGGGTCGCCAAGACGGACAAATACCGGGCCCAGCGGATTGTTTGGGCCGGCCGGTACGCTTTTTACGCCGTCATTGCGTTCTTTTTGGATGGATTTAGGGATGTGCCAAACCGGGTTGTAGGCTTTTGCGCCGATTTTATGTTCGCCCAGATTGGTTTGGGTCATGGCTTTGCCGACGGCAACAGGATAAATTTTGTTCAGTTTACCGTTGTCGTAGAGGAACAAACGCTGTTGCGTAATATTGATAACGACGTGTTGTCCGGAAGAGGATGGGGAGACGTCTGGAATAAGTGTGTTTGCAGCAGCGGCTGAAGTTAAAAGGGCGGCTGTCAGGCCGAACAGTATTTTTTTCATGTCGTCTTTTTTTGTAGGGTTTGAAATGAAAGTTTTTGGCGCATGATACCTGAAACTCTGTGTTTTTGTGAGAAAATATGCGCTTTCGGTATTGGAAGACAGTCAGACGGCCGGTAAGCGGCTGTCTGACGGAAACGGTATGAGTGTGAAAGAACGGTATCAAGAGACGGAAGTTTTTTCTTTGGATTATGAGGGCAGGGGTGTTGCCAGAGTTGGTGGGAAGACCGTATTTATTGGTGGTGCACTGCCTGGGGAGCGTGTAACGTTTGTCATACATAAAGAGAAAAAACAGTTTGCAGAGGCTCAAGTTGAAAAGGTTTTGAAGGCTTCTTCCGAACGTGTCGAACCAGCCTGTTGCTATTTTGATACATGTGGCGGCTGTTCGCTTCAACATGTTTCTTTCGGAGCGCAAGTTGCGTTAAAGCAACGGATTTTGGAAGAACAGTTGGAACGGATAGGTAAGGTCAAGCCGGAAATAATTTTACCTCCTTTATATGGTTACTCCTGGTATTATCGCGATAGAGCGCGTTTAAGTGTTTCGGTGGATAAGCAAGGCCGTCTGAAACTCGGTTTTCAGGCCAAAAAAAGCCATGATGTTATCAATATCCGCCATTGCCAGATTTTGCCTAAACATGTGTCCGATAGATTGCCTGATGTCCGTAATTTGCTGCAAAAGCTGCATGATGATGGTGTAAAAGTGAAATTTGTTGAGTTTTATTGCGGAAAAAATGTGACGGTGCTCAACATTCGTTTCGTAAATCAACCGTTTGGACAAATATTAAGCGAATTGCGTAATTGGTTTGATAAGATATTGTCGGGTGCTGAAAAGGCATGGCAAATATGGTTGCAAGATCATGCCGAGTCCTTGCCGTTTTACCCTGAGAACGTGCCTGCCCTGAACTATACTCTTGCTCAATTCGATGTGGAAATGCCTTACAAACCCGGTGATTTTACGCAGATTAATGCGCAGCTGAACGAAGTGATGGTGGCAAGGGCTGTCAGGCTTTTAAACCCTCAAAAAGGGGAGCGGATTGCCGATCTGTTTTGCGGTTTGGGCAATTTTAGTTTGCCGCTGGCAAAAAGTGGTGCATCGGTTGTCGGTATTGAAGGTGCCGATTATTTGGTCGATAGGGCAAGGGAAAATGCACGCCTGAATCGTTGTGCCGAGAATATGACGTTTTCTGTTGCGGACTTGTTCGATACCGATGAAAAAACTGTTGAGTCGTGGGGGCAATTTGACAAGATGTTGCTGGATCCTCCGAGAAACGGGGCTTATGCTGTTGTCAAATCGCTACACAAGCCGTTTTTGCCTCAGAAGATAGTGTATGTTTCGTGCAATCCATCAACATTTGCACGAGATGCCGGTGTCTTGGTTGATAGGGGCTATAAGTTTAAGGCGGCGGGAATCATGAATATGTTTGCACAAACCTCGCATGTTGAATCCATTGGTGTGTTTGAGTTGTAAATTGGTATCAAGTCCTTTATGGGGGTAGGGTTTCTAATGTAAAAATGTGTGCGTTCATGTTATCATCATTCGTTTGGCGAATTAATAACGTTGAAGTTGCGTGTAAAGCAACAGATATTAATAAATGCAGTTTGCAGCACAAGACCGGGAGGTGTTCTTGAACTATCAACTTTTAACTATTCTTTTGCTGGTGCTTTTTTTGCTGGTGTTGTTTTTTGTTCGTCATAAACAAAGTAACAATTCAGACAAACAAAGCGCACATGTATCAAAAAGCAGCCGTACATCTGCTGCTCATACAGCCTCCTATGAGGACGGAAACGACTGGATTGAGAAAGTCAACCAGACAGTTTCCAATGCGGATAATCAAGACTGGGAATGGGGCGGAAGCGGCTCAAACGATGCAACAGCTTCTGTTTCCGCACAAGAAGTGGATCCGCTGACCGAATATCAGGTTTATAAACAGTTTGGCTATGAGAGCAAAGCAGCAGAGTCTTTGGCCGGTTATCTCAATACTTTGGAAGACGGCGCTCCGGAAAAGCTGGTTCATGAATTAATCGGTTTGAATCTGCGGGTCGGTAATATCGACATGCTGGCGGATACACTTGAGCGTCATAGTGCCTCACTTTCAGAAGACAGCGTAGCCGAATACCTGAAAGCCGGTCTGGCTTTGGACTCTACTAACCTGCGCCTGCGTGTTTTTGCCGAGCGTTATCTCGGTTGGAATATGCAGGAAGTCGATCGTCAAATTGGCGAGCAAAGCGGTTTGGAAGTTGCTTCCGACGGACATATTGCCTTTGAGAACGATTCGGTTGAACGTATTGTCGTTCCTGGTATGGGCAAACATGCGCCTATCGTATTAGGTAAGAAAGATTTTGGCGAAATTAGCCCTGAAGAGATGGGTGCGGTTATTGGTTTTGCCAAACCGGAGCGCAGTGCAAAAATCCTGAAAGACAAGATCAGCTACGAGACTGCTTTGCATCAATACAATAAAGCAATCCAAACTTCTGCGAAGCCTGCTGGTCTCATTATCGATGCCTTGCGTCTGGATTATCAGAATGAAGAAGTAGGGCAGTTTGCCAAGCATCTGTGGAAGCTTTACCACTCTCTGGGTCAATATGGCCGTCAAGTAAAAGAACGTATGCTTGGTTGGGGTTATAGCCTTGGTTATCACGAAATTTTTGATGATTTGGAAAAAGGGCCGTCTGAACAGCAAATTAAAGAGATTGGCTTGAAACGCGGTTATATCCAGCCAAGTTCTTTGCAGATGAAAGCCAAATATCGTGAGTTGGTTCAAAAAGACTCTTCAGTCATCAGCGCGAGCTCTTCACCTGCAGATGAAGCCGTGAAAGAAGTCGAATCTTTGTTGGCCTATGGTCAGTTGGATTTGGCCATCGGTACTTTGGAACAGGCTGTTTTGCAGTATCCTCAAGAATCGCAGTTGTACATTATCTTGTTTGATTTGTACGAACGCGTTGAAGATTGGGGACGTTTGGAACAATTTCTGCGCTTGTTGCGTGAGCGTGTTGTCAGCCTGCCTGAAGAGGTTGTCTTGGCAATGAGCCGTCTCTTGCAACGAATGAACCAATATTCAAAAAAATAAGATAATCGTAGAAAGTACGAGTGATGAATAATCATTTACCAAAAATTAAAACCATACGGGTTATGTTACAGGAGATGGGTGAGCAACAGCAGGCGGTATTCCGTATGGCATTTAAAATGCACAATACGACGAATTACGTCATCGTTTCCCCTGATTCTGATGAAAAACCGGATTTGGTATTGGTTGATACCGATACTCCGGCAGGTGTAGAAGCTTGGAAAGAGTCGAAGAAAACTTATCCGGAAGTACCTGTGGCTATGTTTTCTTCCGAGTTGCCGACAGTAACGACTCCTTATTTGGCTAAGCCGGTCAAATTTGATACTTTGTTTCCTGTTTTGCGCAGCCTGGCTCAAGGTGGCAATGTTTTTGAGCCGTCTGAGCAACAAGCGGCTGAAGAGAATAAAAGACAATCAAATTCCGATGGCACTAGAAAGGTAACCATTCGCCGATTTAATCCAAATAAAGGCTTGTTGGGCGCGCTGAAATTTGCCAGTCAAGGACATCAAGATGTTGCTGTCTTGCATGAAGGCAAGCCGATATTAATCGTGTTTCCTAGTATTCAGCGTGTACTGTTGACAGTCAGTGCCAATGAGTTGGAGAAATTGTGTAAGAACGATAACTTGGCTGTCGTGTGTAAGGCTGTTCCTGATAATCCTCAATGGAAAGAAAAAGCCAAAGTCACCATTATGTCATGCTTGTGGCAAATGGCTATTTGGACTGCATCAGGCCGTCTGATTTATCCGATGACGCCGCAAACTGTTTTTACACTCAAGCGGTGGCCAAACTTAACCCGTTTGGCACATGTTCCGGAATCTATGCGTCTGTCGGCATTTCTGACAAAAACGTCTGTTAATCTGAACATCCTCTATAAAGTTATGCCTTTAGAAATGCCTGATATTTTGAACTATTTATCGGCAACATATATGACCGGCTTTTTGGCGACAGATACAGAGTTTGCAACTGATGCGAACAATACGCCTTCATTGAACGAACAGATTGATGTGAATAGCAAAGACGTACCTGAAACAGCAATGAGCAAAGAGGCTCAAAAAATTGCCGGTCCGTCGAAAGAACAACCTCGCGGCCTGTTGCAACGCCTGATGCGTAAGTTGCTGGGTAAATCGTAAAGGACACGTCATGAAAGAAAATAAAATTATCTTTACCGGTCCTGTTGGCGTAGGTAAAACCACTGCAATTTCAGCTTTATCTGATGAACCACCGGTTCAAACCGATGCATCCGCATCCGATATGACACTTGTCCGCAAGGGGTACACGACTGTGGCGATGGATTACGGTGTCATTCATTTGGATGAGGAAACCAAGGTTCATCTGTATGGTACGCCTGGTCAGGAGCGTTTTAATTTCATGTGGGAAATTCTGAGCCAAGGCAGTATGGGCTTGGTGCTTCTTTTGGATAATACAAGAAGCAATCCATTGAAAGACCTGCAATTCTTCTTGGATGCATTTCGGGAGTTGCTGAAAAAAGCGCCTCTGGTTGTAGGGGTAACAAAGATGGATATCCGATCCTTACCAAGCGTGGATGTTTATCAAAAATATTTAGCACAGAATAATTTTAATGTCCCGGTTTTTGAGATTGATGCGCGTCGAGAAGACGATGTAAAACAATTGGTTACTGCCATGTTGTTCTCAATTGACCCCGGATTAGAGGTATAAGATGGAAGCGACACTTTCTTTACAAGCAAATTTATATCCTAAGATTACACCGGCGGGTGCGTATTATGCTGTTTCAAATGATACGCCCAGTGCCAGCAGAACTTTATTGTATGGCCTGTTGCGTGCAGAGCCGTCTGAAACCATCAGCAGCGAAAAAATCTTGGCATGGGCGGATACCAGCGACATCAATACCGCTTTGAACCTGCTGTATCGCCTCCAACGCTTGGAATTTTTGTATGGTGATGAAGAAATCAGTACAGACGATATCCATTTGACTGACGAGCAATTGCCTACATTGTTGGAACAGTTGTCCAATTCTGGCAAGGCTTTATTGGCTGATGAAAACGGTTTGTATTTTGCCAATGCCAATTTCCATCACGAGGCTGCGGAAGAGTTGGGCCTTTTGGCGAGTGAAGTAGCCAAAATGGAAGACAAACACCGTCTTTTGATTCGCAATAACCTACATATCAATAATAGCGCATGGGGTATTTGTGATCCTTCAGGCCAAAGTGAATTGACCTTTTTCCCCCTGTATATTGGCATGACCAAGCTGATTTTGGTAATTGGTGGAATGCCTGACTTAAATAAAGAGGCTTTTGTTACTTTGGTTAAAGTGCTGTACCACCGATACGGCAGCCGTTGATTTTTGCCTGACCGATATTTATTTTAGAATGGAGCGACTATGCAACAACTATTAATCTCTGTATTAAGCGATTTGAACAATACTTCTGCGGATATCACTGCCTCTGCAGTTATTTCTACAGACGGCCTGCCGATCGCAACCATGCTGCCTTCCCACTTGAATGCAGACCGTGTAGGTGCGATGTCGGCAACGCTTTTGGCATTGGGCAATCGTTCCGTACATGAGTTGGCTTGCGGTGAGTTGGATCAGGTAATGGTTAAAGGTAAAAATGGCTATATTCTGTTGAGTCAAGCAGGTGAAAATGCAGTGTTGGTATTGATGGCAAAAGAAAGCGGTAAATTGGGCTTGATTTTGTTGGATGCGAAACGTGCAGCCAAACAAATTGCTGAAATCTTATAAAAGTTTTATAAATTAAAAAGATATAAAAATATTTTGTTTTTATATAGGTTGTTGCTTGACAAGTTTCTGATATTTTCTATATAATTCCATCTTTAATTCCCCGATAGCTCAGTCGGTAGAGCGACGGACTGTTAATCCGCAGGTCCCTGGTTCGAGCCCAGGTCGGGGAGCCAAATTTTAAAACCACCATGGTATATGGTGGTTTTTATTTTATCTATTTATTAGTATCTTTAACATATTGATAATGCGTGGTGAGATGGTTGTGCTTAATGCTTCAATTTTCAGACGGTCTACCAGCATATTTAAATATCTCATTTATATTTTAAGCTATACATAATATTTATAGAAAAATAATATCTTATTGTTATCTATGGAAAACGCACATAAATTACATTCTTCATCACGCTTTCGGTTTGCATTAAAAAATGCGGCATGGCATTTGTTGATTAGTCTGATTTTGGCAGGATTGGCCGCTTTGTTGGTATTTGGAGTTTGGTATCCTTATCCGTATGCCGAGCTGACAGGTGGATTGGCTTTATATAAACTGGTTATTTCAGTAGATATTGTTTGCGGCCCGTTGCTGACTTTGATTCTTGCCAGTCCGAGCAAGAAACTTAAAGAGAGGATTATTGATTTTTCCTTAATCGGCATGATTCAGCTGGCTGCTTTAATTTATGGTTTGTACAGCGTATCTTTGGCGCGTCCAGTGGTTGCTGCATTCGAAACCGATAGGATAAATGTGGTAACTGCTGCAGAAATTGATGTCAATGACTTGAGCCATGCTCCGAAGGATTTGCAGGGTTTATCTTGGTTTGGCGTGCGTCGTGTTGGGTTACGTGAAGCAATGAGTCCAGATGAGGCTAACCAAAGTCTTGATTTGTCTTTGAAAGGTATTGAACCGAGTATGAGGCCTTCTTGGTGGTTGCCAGATTCGCAACAGGAACGTGAGAAAATTCGTAAGGTAATGAAACCGTTGTCTGTCTTGGTAAAAGCCCGTGGCATGAGTGAGGAATCAATTTTTAAACAGGCTTCATTGGAAAACAATGGGAAAGAGTTGTATTTCTTGCCGTTTACCAGTGCGCGAAGTAAAGAATGGGTTGTGATATTGAATGATCAGGCAGATTTTTTGGGTTATGCGCCGATTGATGGTTTTATCAAGTAAGAAAAGGCCGTCTAAAAGCTGGTAAGTGATGGTATGGGCTGTTTTTAAAAGAAAATATGCTGTCAGACTTTGCCTTTCTTTCGTCAAACTGATAAACTGTTTGCCACTATTTTTGACCGGGGTATAAATTTTTCATGAAAGACGCAGAGCAGAGTAGTTGTTATACCGCTTCTTTCTCTTTATTTATGCCCGAACTTTGGCAGTCTGTCCGTTTTAAGCGGAACGGCTGCCTTTTTGTATTTTAAAGGAACGCAATCATTATGGATTTCAGTTGGTTGGCCGAGCCGCATACTTGGATAGGCTTTGCCACGCTTCTGGTTTTGGAAGTTGTTTTAGGTATTGATAACCTTGTTTTCGTAGCAATTTTGGCAAACAAGGTCAAACCGTCGCAACGGGATAGGGCGCGGATAACGGGCTTGGGTTTGGCTGTCGTTATTCGGATTTTCATGTTGGGCTTCATGGCGCACATCATGACGCTGACTCGACCTTTGTTTGAGTTGGGCGGCTTGGAGATTTCCGGCAAAGACATGATTATGTTTGCCGGCGGTATTTTCCTGCTTTATAAAGCGACTACCGAGCTGCACGAACGCCTTGAAGGCCACAATCAATTTGCTGTTGCTGAAGGGCAGAAGAAGCATTCTTCCTTTTGGGGTGTTGTGGCGCAAATTTTGATTTTGGATGCGGTTTTCTCTATCGATTCTGTTATTACGGCAGTGGCGATGGTGGATCATATTGTGGTGGCAATGGGGGCGGTTGTTGTGGCGATGACTGTGATGATTTCTGCCAGCAAACCGTTGACTGCCTTTGTGGACAAGCATCCGACCGTTGTGATGTTGTGTTTGGGTTTCTTGTTGATGATTGGTTTCAGCCTGATTGCGGAAGCCTTCCATTTCCATATTCCGAAAGGCTATTTGTATGCGGCGATCGGCTTCTCGATTTTGATCGAACTGTTTAATCAGGTTTCGCAAAAGAATGCCCGCAAAAATGACTACATCAGCACTTCTTGGCGTAAGCGCACTGCTGAAAATGTGTTGGGTATGATGGGTATCCGCGAAAGTATTTTGGCAAAAGCAGGCGATAACGGCGGCGATGACGAGCATTTTGAAGAAAACGAAAAATCCATGATTCGCAGCGTGCTGACTTTGGCGGAACGCCCGATTATGGGGGTGATGATTCCGCGTCGGGAAATCGAGAAATTGGATATTTCCCAAAGTCGGGAAGAACAAAATGCGCAGTTGAAAAATACGCCGTATAGCCGTTTGTTGGTTGTCGGCAAGGCAGGTGTAGATGAGCCTTTGGGCTATATCAGTAAAAAAGATTTGCTGAACCAGCTGCTTGAATCAGGGGAAATCAATATTCAGACGGCCTTGCGCCAACCATTGATTTTGCCGGACAGTACGACGGCGTTAAATGCGATTGAATTGTTCCGTCAAAGCAGCGCGGATTATGCCTTGGTGGTGGATGAGTTTGGTGCGGTGTTAGGTATGGTAACCATGAAAGATTTGTTGGAAACCATTGCCGGTGAATTCCCCGAAGAGTTTGAGCGTGAGGAAGAAGAAGCTGCTCCAGCCAGTCAGGATGAAACACTGTCTGTGGATGGTGCATTGGAGTATGTGGAATTGGCTTCACAGTTAAATCTGCCTGCTCAAGAGGAAGACGCGGACTTTCATACCGTTGCCGGTTTGATTATGGAAGAATTGCAAAGTATTCCTGATGTGGGCGACTTCATCGATTATCATGGCTGGCGTTTTGAAGTGGTTGAGAAGGACGGACAACGGATTGCCCGTGTGAAAATCAATCGTTTGCCGGAAGAAGAATAAGGAAAGGCTAATATAGTAAAGGCCGTCTGAAAATGTTCAGACGGCCTTTTTATTGATTTAACTTTAGTTGCCGTAATGTCCCGAGCCTAAGATTCGGTGTGAATGTGCGCCGGTTGCATGGTGGGGATTGCTCGGGACTTGATGGCACCAACAGGCTGCAAGCCAGGCAAAAGCAGCGGCTTCGACCCATTGCGGGTCAAGATGGAGCTTGGCTGTGCTGTGTAATTTGGTGTCGGGAGAAAACAGGGTTCCCAAGTCTTGCATTAAAACCGGATTGCGAATGCCACCGCCGCAGATATAAAGATGATGAATCTCCGGAGCAGCTTGTTTGGTCGCATCAAAAATGGTTTGTGCGGTATAAAAGACCAATGTGCGTATCACATCTTCCGGCTTTTCATTACCTTTCAGACGGCCTTGAAGCCAGCTTAGGGAAAACAACTCTCGGCCTGTACTTTTGGGATAAGGGCGGCTGAAGTAAGGATGGTCGAGCAGGTTAGCGAGCAGGTCGGGGAGGATTTTGCCTTGTGCGGCTTTTTTCCCGTTTTTGTCGTAAGGCTGCTGCCAGATATGTTGCATCCATGCATCCATCAGCATATTGCCGGGGCCGGTATCGAAGCCGAAAGAAGGGCTGTCGGGTGGAAGAATGCTGATATTGGAAATGCCGCCAATGTTGAGTACGGCGCGGGTTTCATTCGCATCTTGAAACAACGCTTCGTGAAAAGCGGGGACGAGGGGCGCACCTTGACCGTTGCAGGCAAGATCGCGGCTGCGGAAGTCGCCGACCGTGAAAATGCCGGTTAGTTCGGCTAATAGGGGGAGGTTGACCAGTTGAATGCTGTAACCGTGTTCAGGCGCATGGCGGATGGTTTGTCCGTGGCAGCCGATTGCGGCAATGTCTTTGGCCGACAGGTTTTGTTCTGCCAATAGTTGTTGGACGGTTTGGGCGTATAGGCGGCTGAGTGTTTGCGCCAGGATATTGCTTCTGTGCAATTCATTTTCGCCTATGTCTTGCAGTGCCAACAATTCTTGGCGCAGGCCGTCTGAATAGGGTAGAAAGCTGTGGGCAACGGCGCGTTGCCATTGCTTGCCCTGCATTTGAATCAGTACGGCATCGGCACCGTCCATGCTGGTTCCTGACATGATGCCGATATAGTATTGGGGTTGCATTTCGGTTACAGAAAGAGAAGGTAAAACGACATTTTAACGCCTTTTGACGTTTTTACGGGAATTTCGGCATTTAATGTAAATAGTTGGTGCAAGAAAGATTACAAAAAGGTTAAAATAACGCGACTCAACATGTTTTCCAAAAGGAAACTTTCCATGGCTCAAACTCAGTCGAGTGCGAACTTGAAGCTGATTAATACGGCTTTTGCCGCTATGCTTGTGAGCATGGTCGGCTATTTTATTTATTGGGGTTTGGGTTATACCCACTACAACCACTCCGGCCTGTTTATCCTTGCTACCTTTTTCGGCGTCTTCATGGCGTTTAATGTGGGTGGTAACGATATTGCCAACTCTTTCGGTACAAGTGTCGGCTCCGGCACATTGACCATTCCGCAAGCCTTGCTGATTGCGGCAGTATTTGAAGTCAGCGGCGCAGTGATTGCCGGTGGCGAGGTAACAGATACCATCCGTAAGGGTATTGTCGATTTGAATGGCATGCATCTGGATCCGATGCAGTTTGTCTTTATTATGATGTCTGCGCTTTTGGCTGCGGCATTGTGGCTGCTTTTCGCATCACGCAAAGGCCTGCCGGTTTCCACGACACATGCCATTATCGGCGGTATCGTCGGTAGTGCCTTGTGTATGGCGGCATTGAACGGTGTGGATTCCGTTGCGCTGATTCAATGGGACAAGTTGGGCGAAATTGCCTTGTCTTGGATTTTGTCTCCGGTATTGGGCGGCATCGTTTCCTATCTGTTGTTTTCACGAATTAAGAAAAACGTTTTGGACTACAACTCTTGGGCCGATAATACGCTCAAAGGCATCAAGC
Organism: Neisseria sp. HMSC073G10; assembly: GCF_001812605.1. Lineage (NCBI taxonomy): Bacteria > Pseudomonadati > Pseudomonadota > Betaproteobacteria > Neisseriales > Neisseriaceae > Neisseria > Neisseria sp. HMSC073G10. The sequence goes on from NZ_KV809535.1 coordinate 122,038, forward strand.
TGGAGAAGAAAGCCTATAAAGAAGAGCACCGCCTGTTTTTTGAAGCCTTGAGTGAATCTGAAAAAGTCGAATACGCCACCAAAATGGCGCACGATGCCCAAATTTATGATGAGCCGGACTTTGATCCTGAAGAATTGCAGTCTGAGTATTATCGCGGTCTGCACCGCTTTGACAGCCGTAAGGGCGAAGTAGATTCTTACAAAGCCCTGCATTCCTGGGTGCCGTTTATTGCTTCTGTCGGCGGCATGATGATTGCGGCCATGCTGATTTTCAAAGGTCTGAAAAATCTGCATTTAGGTATGAGCAACGTCAACAGCTTCCTGACCATTTTCATGATCGGCGCGGCTATTTGGATGGGTACGTTTGTATTTGCCAAAAGTTTGAAACGCAAAGATTTGGATAAATCGACTTTCCAAATGTTCTCATGGATGCAGGTATTTACCGCTTGCGGTTTTGCATTCAGCCATGGTGCAAACGATATTGCCAATGCGATTGGTCCGTTTGCCGCGATTATGGATGTGTTGCGTACCAACAGCATTACTGCTCAAAACGCCGTGCCGCCAATTGCCATGTTGACTTTCGGTATCGCTTTGATCGTCGGCTTGTGGTTTGTCGGTAAAGAAGTGATTAAAACCGTAGGCACCAGCTTGGCAGAAATGCACCCCGCATCAGGTTTTTCTGCAGAGCTTTCTGCTGCCGCCGTCGTGATGGCTGCATCATTTATGGGCTTGCCTGTTTCCAGTACCCATATCTTGGTGGGTGCAGTTTTGGGTATTGGCTTGGTTAACCGCAATGCCAACTGGAAATTGATGAAACCGATCGGCCTTGCTTGGGTTATTACCTTGCCTGCTGCTGCCGTTTTGTCTGTGGTCAGCTATTTGGTTTTGCAAGCCGTGTTTTAACTGACTATTTGATTTAAAAAGGCCGTCTGAAAGATAGATTTCAGACGGCCTTTACTTATGTTCATAAGAGGGGATTTTAGTTTGCTTTAATGTCGAACAAATAATGTTGTTCAATGTTTGAACTGATACAAGAATAATCAAGGTAATAGAGAAATACCTTATTGGGAATAGCTTAGAAAAGATTTTGGTTTCAAAACTTGGCGTAGTGAGGGCAAATAAAGCTATTTTAATCAGCCCACTATAAGGTTAAGGTAATAAAAAAGCCCCAATTCATCGACGTTAAAGATGTCGTATTGAATTGGGGATCTCTATTCATTTAGTGCAAGCCTTAGCAGGCCGTCTGAAGATTATTCAGCAGCTTCGTTGGTCTCAGCTTGTGCAGGAGCTGTTTCTGCTTCAGCGGTAGCCTTAGCGGCTTGGCGTTCGGCTTGTGCAGCCAATGCCTGTTGAACGGCTGGGTGCTGTTGGGCGATGGTTTGTTCTTCTGCGCTGACTTCGCCTTTGAAGCGGTTGTTCAAGTCAAAACGTTTGCCGCCGCGAGCCAGGGCTTTCAGATAGCGCGGACGGCGGCAGTGGTTGGCCAGTACGCGTGCAATCAGTGCAGGGTCGTATTGGGGCAGGGCGGCAACCAAGTCTTGGTCGATACCGACGGCCAACGGTTTGAATCGTTTGAATACATCATATTTGCCGTAGATGTGGTCGGCAATCATGTCTGTCTGTTTTTTCTTACTCATGGTTTGGACGGCAGATTTCAGCGCAGCGCCCAAAGCGGTTTCTTGTGCCATTGCGGTTGTATTCCTCTAATATAAATCCGTATTTTCGTCATACGGCAATAAGGTGCTATTGTAGTATAAAGACTGTGATTTGGCTAAATTTTTCTGAGAATATTCAGAAATAAATGGTTATTGTCCCAGTTTGGCGATGTCCGGCGTATTGACCTGTACATCAGCATTTTGCGCACGATGGCGTAAGGCGTGATCGATCAAGACCAATGCCAGCATGGCTTCGGCAATCGGGGCGGCGCGTAATCCGACGCAGGGGTCGTGGCGGCCGTGTGTGGCAAGCTCGACAGGATTGCCTTCTATATCGATGCTGCGGCGCGGTGTGGCGATGGAACTGGTCGGTTTAATGGCAATATTCACATGAATGTCTTGTCCGGTGCTGATGCCGCCCAAGATGCCGCCTGAGTGGTTGGATAGAAAGCCTTGAGGCGTGAGTTCGCCGCCATGTTCGCTGCCGCGTTGCGTTACGCTATTAAAACCTGCACCGATTTCCACGCCTTTGACGGCATTGATGCCCATCATGGCATAGGCAATTTCTGCATCGAGGCGGTCAAAAACTGGTTCGCCTAAGCCGACAGGGACGTTGGCTGCTTCGATATGAAGTTTTGCGCCGACAGAATCCAATGATTTGCGCACGCTGTCCATATAGTTTTCCAAGTCCTCAATTTGGCTTTGGTTTGCGGCAAAAAAAGGATTTTGGGAAATATATTCGTAGCCTTCAAACTGGATTTCTTTTTCGCCGACTTGGGTAACATAGGCGGTAATTTCAGTACCGAATTTTTCTTTCAGCCATTTTTTAGCGACTGCTCCGGCGGCAACGCGGGCAGCGGTTTCGCGGGCGGAGCTTCTACCGCCGCCGCGATAGTCGCGTGTACCGTATTTGTGCCAGTAGGTGTAATCGGCGTGACCGGGGCGGAAGCTGATGGCGATATTGCCATAGTCTTTGCTGCGTTGGTCGGTATTGCGGATCAGGAGGGCGATGGGTGTACCGGTGGTTTTGCCTTCGAATACGCCGGAGAGGATTTCGACTTGGTCGGCTTCGCGGCGTTGGGTAACGTGGCGGCTGGTGCCGGGTTTGCGGCGGTCAAGGTCAAATTGGATATCCGCTTCGCTCAATTCTAATCCGGGCGGGCAGCCGTCAATGATGCAGCCCAAGCCTGCGCCGTGGCTTTCGCCGAAAGTGGTAACGGTAAAGATTTGTCCGAAGGTATTGCCTGCCATAGGGATACTCTTTTGAAATTGGGTTTGGAAATTTTTTACTTGTTTGGATAATTCTCAGGCCGTCTGAACGGTGAAACGAGAATCTTTGACTTCGTTGTCACATCTGTTCAGACGGCCTTTTGAGATGACTGCTTAGTTCAATTTACCGTGGCACTGTTTGTATTTCAGGCCGCTGCCGCAAGGGCAAGGATCGTTGCGGTGAACAATCAGGCCATTTTGTGCAAGCGCTTCAGGGCTGAAGTCTGTGCCGTCAGGATCGAATGCTTCGGTAACCAAATTGGTTTGCGATTGACCGAGCAATTCTTCCATATCAGGAGCATCGGAGTGGACAGTTTGAACATCGCTGACGCTTTGTGCAGCAGTGTGGTCGTATTCGCTGTTGCGCTCGATTTGAACGGCGGTCAGCAAAGCGGCAATGTTTTGTTTGATACCACGCCACAGGTTTTCAAACATGGCGAAAGCTTCGCGTTTGTATTCCTGTTTTGGATTTTTCTGAGCATAGCTGCGCAGGTGGATGCCTTGGCGCAAGTAGTCCATAGCGGCGAGGTGTTCGCGCCATTGGTTGTCGATAACTTGCAGCATAACATTGCGTTCGAAGTCAGACATAGCCTGTTTGCCGACCAATTCGACTTTTTCGGCGTATTCTTCTTCGATGCGCTTGATGAGGCGTTCTTTAATGTCTTGGTTGTCCAAAGTGCTGTCTTCTTTCAGCCAGCCTTTAATATCGACATGCAGGCGGAAATCGGCGGCAAGTTGGTGCTCCAGTGCCGGAATGTCCCATTGCTCTTCCATGCTGTCAGGAGGGATGTGGTAATCAACCAAGTCGCTGATAACGTCGGCGCGGATTTCGCGGGTCAAATCGCTGACGTCTTTAGTCGTCAGAATTTCGTTGCGTTGATGGTAAATCACTTTACGTTGGTCATTGGCAACGTCATCGTATTCCAAAACCTGTTTACGCATATCGAAGTTGCGGCCTTCGACTTTACGTTGCGCGCCTTCGATTTGACGGGTCAGCAGGCCGTGTTCGATGGCAACGCCGCGTTCAGGTGCCAAGCGGTTGAGGATGGCGGCGGCACGGTCGAGTGCGAAGAGGCGCAGCAATGGGTCTTCAAACGACAGATAGAAACGGCTGGAGCCGGGGTCGCCCTGACGGCCGGCGCGACCACGCAACTGGTTGTCGATACGGCGGCTTTCATGGCGTTCCGTACCGATAATGTGCAAACCGCCTGCGGCCACAACTTGGTCGTGTTCGGCTTGCCAACCGCTTTCAAGGGCGGAAATTTGCGCTTGTTTTTGCTGTTCGCTCAGGGTTTCATCGGCGTGGATGGCTTCGATTTGATGTTTGAGGTTGCCACCCAAGACAATATCGGTACCGCGGCCGGCCATGTTGGTGGCAACGGTAATTGCGCCGACTTTACCGGCTTGAGCTACAATCAATGCCTCGCGCTCGTGTTCTTTGGCGTTCAGAACGTTATGTGGCAGACCGGCTTTGTGTAACAAGTCAGAAACCAGTTCGGAGTTTTCGATGCTGGTTGTACCGACCAAAACCGGTTGGCCGTTTTTGTGGCATTCGGCGATGTCTTTGACGACGGCTTCAAATTTTTCTTCGGCTGAGCGGAAGATTTGGTCGTTGAAGTCTTTACGTTGTACAGGACGGTTGGTCGGGATGATGACGGTTTCGAGGTTGTAAATGCTTTGGAACTCGAAGGCTTCGGTGTCGGCCGTACCGGTCATGCCAGACAGTTTGCTGTACAGGCGGAAGTAGTTTTGGAAGGTAATAGATGCAAGCGTTTGGTTTTCGCGTTTGATTTCTACGCCTTCTTTGGCTTCAACGGCTTGGTGCAAGCCTTCGGACCAGCGGCGACCGGCCATCAGACGGCCTGTGAATTCGTCCACAATCACGATTTCGCCGTCTTGGATAACGTAGTGTTGGTCTTTGTGGAACAGGGTGTGCGCACGTAATGCTGCCATGAGGTGGTGCATCAGGGAAATATTGGCGGCAGAGTAGAGCGAGTCGTTTTCCTGTAATAAGCCCATTTGTGTCAGGATTTGCTCGGCGTGTTCGTGACCGGCTTCGCTCAGAATAACTTGGTGTGCTTTTTCGTCCACCCAGTAATCGCCTTCGCCTTCTTCGGTTTCTTGGCGGATAAGGTGGGCCGGAACGGCATCCATTACGCGGTAGAGCTGGATGTTGTCATCTGCCTGGCCGGAAATAATCAGCGGCGTACGCGCTTCGTCGATCAGAATGGAGTCCACCTCGTCGACTACGGCAAAGTTCAATTCGCGCTGAACTTTGTCGTATTGGTCGGTAACCATATTGTCGCGCAGGTAGTCGAAGCCGAATTCGTTGTTGGTGCCGTAAGTAATGTCGGCACCGTAAGCGGTTTGGCGTTCGAAAGGTTGCAAATCGGCTACGATCACGCCGACGCTCAAGCCTAAGAAATTGTACAACGGCTCCATAATGCCTGCGTCACGGGAGGCGAGGTAGTCGTTGACGGTAACGACGTGTACACCTTTTCCTGACAATGCATTCAGGTAAACGGCAAGGGTGGCCACCAATGTCTTACCTTCACCGGTACGCATTTCGGCGATTTTGCCGTTGTGCAGCACCATGCCGCCGATCAGCTGTACATCGAAGTGGCGCATGCCCAATACGCGGCGGGATGCCTCGCGGCAGACGGCAAAGGCTTCAACCAAAATATCATCTAGCGTTTGTCCGTCAGCGAGGCGTTGTTTGAATTCGGCGGTTTTGGCCTGTAAATCTGCGTCGCTCAACGCTTTCATCTGTTCTTCGAGTGCATTGATTTTAGCAACGGATTTACGATATTGTTTCAGCAGGCGGTCGTTGCGGCTGCCGAAGATTTTCTTAGCAATGTTTGTCAGCATGAATAATTCCTGCGCCTTGATATAATAGTGGGCGAAATTGGGATTTTAACACAAGCGCTTGTATAACGCGGTAATGCTGTTTGAAATAAAGGTGGTTTTGCTGTATTTCAATTGTAATTGTTTGGTTAATTTACTGAAAGGCCGTCTGAAATATATGGATTTAGCACAATTGGGTAAACGCGACCGCTTATTGGCGGGCTTGTTGCAACAATCGCAACAATGGCGGAAATTGGATGCAAAAATCAAAACGGTTTTGCCGATCAACCTGCATCCGCATTTTCAGACGGCCTGTATTGAAGACGGAAGACTGGTTTTGCTGGCCGCCAACAATATGACTGCTTCGCGTTTGAAAATGATCCTGCCCGCCATATTGCCCAAGTTGCAAGCATTGCATGACGGGATACGGGAAGTGGTGGTCAGGGTGGTCCCCAACCCTCCTCCTCAGCCGAAAACCAACAGCTTGCGATTGAGCGAGGCTGCTTTGGACAGCTTCGATGCGGCTGCGGCCAAATTGGAAGGCAAGCATCCCGAATTGGCAGCGGCATTGGCAGAATTGGTACGCAAGCACAGCCGCTAAAATCATGCCGAATGAGATTATGGTTAATAAATGTTAAAGCTTATTTCATTTGACCGATAGCATCTAATACTAAAGAAATACGACCTAAACAGTAACTGTTTTCTTTTAGGTAAACTGATGTAAACTTGGCCTGAAATTTTGATTTCGTGTGAAGTTTGTAGCAAAATAACGCCTGAATTTCTTATCACTCTGCGTGAATAAGTTTAAGTTTGGCATTTGTCTTTGTTAATATATTCGCGCGGGTTCTATTAATAGAACTTAACAAGACTCTCATCATTAGGAGATACATCAATGAAAGCTTATCTGGCTCTGATTTCCGCTGCCGTTATCGGCTTGGCTGCATGCTCTCAAGAAGCTGCAAAACCTGCTGAAGCACCTGCTGCTTCCGCTGCTTCTGAAGCTGCTCCTGCAGAAACTACTGCACCTGCCGATGCCGCTCCTGCCTCTGAAGCTGCTCCAGCCGATGCTGCCGCCGCTCCTGCTGCCGGCAACTGCGCAACTACTGTTGAAGCCAACGACGCTATGCAGTTCAACACTAAAGAAATCCAAGTAAGCAAAGCTTGTAAAGAATTCACCATCACTTTGAAACACACTGGTACCCAACCTAAAGAAAGCATGGGTCACAACATCGTCATCGGTAAAGCCGAAGACATGGACGGTATTTTCAAAGACGGTGCCGGTGCTGCTGCAACTGACTACGTTAAACCTGACGACGCACGCGTTGTTGCCCACACCAAACTGGTTGGCGGCGGCGAAGAAGCTTCCTTGACTCTGGATCCTGCTAAATTGGCTGACGGCGAATACAAATTCGCTTGTACCTTCCCAGGTCACGGTGCTTTGATGAACGGTAAAGTTACTTTGGTTGACTAATCCGCCTCAAGCTCGAAAACAGACAGCCTGCCTTGCGCAGGCTGTTTTGTTATAATCTGGAAACATTAATTTAAGAATAAAACCTCAAAACCATGAATCCGTTTGAAACCAAAAGCGTTACTTTTGCCGAACCCATTGAAATGTTGTACGCCTGTCATGGCAAAGTACGCCGTTTCTGCAGCCAGGTTGCCATGTTGTCGGACTATATTGCCGAAAACGGCTGCAATCAAATCGTTTTGCAAACCATCCGCCAAATTGCCCAGTATTTCAACGTTGCCGCGCCGTTACACCATGAAGATGAAGAAGAAAACTTCTTTCCGCTTTTATTGCAATATGCGCCGCAAGCTCAAGAAAGCGTTGACGAGCTGTTGCGCCAACATGTCAGCCTGCATAGCAATTGGGCGGCGGTATCCGCTGAATTTGCCAAGCTTGAAGCGGATAACGCCTATATTCCTGATGCCGAGGCATTCAAACGTTTTGTCGCGGGATATGATGTTCATCTGGCGATTGAAGAGCCGCTGTTTGATATGGGCAAAACCTTTATCCCTAAAGAAAAACTGACCGAAATCGGCGAAATTATGGCCGCACGCCGCCGTAAATAAGGCCGTCTGAAACAATCGTCTCAAGGAATACACTATGCTGACCCCAAAAAGTTGCGATTTGTTCAATATCCCTTTTTTCCAGTTTTCCCAGCTTAAAAAATACCAGCCTGAAAGCATTCCGCAAATCAAGGCAGACTATAAAGAAAACTGGCAGGTATGGCAGCAGCTGATCCAGCAGGTTGCCGCTGAATTGGGTGCGCCGTTCGCGCCGCCGCATATCGAACGCTGGTGTAACGGCTGGCAGGTTCGCGCTCATTTCTTTGCCTATTTCAAATACGAACAATATAAAAATTCCGCAGCGATTTTGTCGATTTTGCTGAATCGCCGCCGTCTGAGCGTCAGCTTGGACTGGCATTGCTATAAAGCCGATGTTTCCCCCATTGCACTGCCTGATTACAACCGCTGGCTGGATAATTTTGACACTGAAAAATACGCTTCCTTCGATATGTGGCACGGTGCGGAAAGCGAATATGACGATTATCGTACCGTTGCCCAACAAAGCAACGGCGATAGAAAGATTCGAGACGACAAAGATTTCTTCTGTATCGGGAAACACATCGAACGCGATGATTTGGGCAAGCAGGATGTAGTGAAATGGATAGTGGAAACAGTGGAAGACTTACTGCCGCTGTATGAAGCTTGCCATGGAAAATAACTCAGAATACCGAAAGGCAGACTGCCTATTCAGTATCTTCAAATAAATCAAGGCCGTCTGAAAATTATATTCAGAACATTTCAGACGGCCTGTTTCTCAAAGTGAACAAATATGACCGAAACTCAATCCCTAGAGCTTGCCAAAGCGCTGATTTCCCGCCCGTCCGTTACGCCGGATGACCAAAACTGCCAACAACTGCTGGCCGAACGTCTGCAAAAAATCGGTTTTGCCGTAGAGGAGCTTCATTTTGGAGACACCAAAAACGTTTGGTTGCGCCGCGGTACTCAGGCTCCGGTGTTCTGCTTTGCTGGGCATACCGACGTTGTGCCGACAGGCCCTGTTGAAAAATGGGATTCGCCTCCGTTTGAACCGACCGAGCGAGAAGGCCGTCTATATGGCCGCGGCGCGGCAGATATGAAAACCAGCATTGCCTGTTTCGTTACCGCTTGCGAGCGTTTCGTTGCCGAACATCCCGATCATCAAGGCAGCATTGCGCTCCTGATTACTTCCGACGAAGAGGGCGATGCGCTGGACGGTACGACCAAAGTCGTTGATGTGTTGAAAGCGCGCGGCGAGTTGATTGATTACTGTATCGTCGGCGAACCGACTGCCGTGGATAAATTGGGCGATATGTTGAAAAACGGCCGCCGCGGCTCGTTGTCGGGCAACCTGACCGTCAAAGGCAAGCAAGGCCATATTGCCTATCCGCATTTGGCAATCAATCCCGTGCATACTTTTGCCCCGGCATTGCTGGAGCTGACACAAGAAGTCTGGGACGAGGGCAACGAATACTTTCCGCCGACCAGTTTCCAAATTTCCAATATCAACGGCGGCACAGGCGCGACTAACGTCATTCCGGGCGAGCTGAACGTCAAATTCAATTTCCGTTTCTCTACCGAGTCCACCGAAGAAGGTCTGAGACAACGCGTCCACGCCATTTTAGACAAACACGGCGTGCAATACGATTTGCAGTGGTCTTGCTCAGGTCAGCCGTTTTTAACTCAGGCAGGAAAACTGACCGACGTGGCACGCGAAGCCATTGCCGAGATTTGTGGTGTTGAGGCCGAATTGTCCACCACCGGCGGCACTTCGGACGGACGCTTCATCAAAGCCATTGCCAAAGAACTCATCGAGTTAGGCCCGTCTAACGCGACCATCCACCAAATCAACGAAAACGTACGTTTGGAAGATATTCCGAAACTGTCGGCAGTGTATGAAGGTATGTTGAAACGTTTGTTGAAGTGAAAAGGCTGTACCGTAGGCTTTGAAAAACGATAGGGCGATACGATTCTTTTGCTCTTTTTGTTTTCGTTTAAGTTATCGATAATTGGACAAGGCAAAATATGATTACTCTGCCTTCTTTAAACGACCTTCCATCAAGGTGGAATGAAATCCGAGAGCAGTTGGAAACTGACTTTCCCGTTACTCTCGAAGCTTTGCTGCACGAGCGTCTTACGGAACACGAAGCCAAGCAGTTCGAGCAGGATTTTATCGACCGTATCGGCTGCACGCCCGAAGAATATGTCCGTATCCGCCGAGCCATCCGTCTGTTGGAAGCGCGTTATCCTGATAGTCCGAACGAACTGACTGCGGCCGCGGTTGCCACGCCGTTGGGCGAGATGTTGGCGGTGTTCGGCAGCAAGGGTTTGTGTCTGCTGGAATTTGTCGGGCAAAAACATATGGAACAGGAAATCATGGCTGTCCAAAAAGCTTTGCGCGGGCAGTTTATTTTCCAAGAAAATGAGCAAACGCAACTTTTGCGCCAAGAATTGGATTTATACTTTCAAGGCCGTCTGAAAGTTTTTGCGACGCCTTTGGAAACGATAGGTACAGCCTTTCAGCAGCAGGTATGGAATGCGCTGCTGACTATTCCTTACGGCGAAACACGCAGCTACAAGGAGCAGGCGCAACAGTTGGGTAATCCTAAAGCCGTCCGCGCCGTTGCCGCTGCAAACGGGCAGAACAAGGTGTCTATCCTGATTCCCTGCCACCGCGTTATCGGCAGCGACGGTAAGCTGACCGGCTACGCAGGCGGTTTGAATCGCAAACAATCGTTGCTTGCTTTGGAGCGAGGCGAGGTTCAGACGGCCTTGTTTTGAGTTTTGATAGAGCATAAGGGGTCGCACTATGGGCAGGCTTCGCACACTGAAAAATTGAGCAGCAGAAGGTCGGTGGAAGCACGACGAAATCTGCATGGAGAAAAATGTTGGGCAACGCCCACGCTAGAAAAAGAGAAATAAGACATGAGCCTGAAAAACCGCCATTTTTTAAAACTTTTGGATTTTACGCCAGAAGAAATCACTACCTATCTTGACCTTGCCGCCGAATTGAAAGCTGCTAAAAAAGCAGGGCGCGAGGTGCAGCGGATGCAGGGAAAAAACATTGCCCTGATTTTTGAGAAAACATCAACCCGCACCCGTTGCGCGTTTGAAGTGGCCGCGCGCGATCAAGGGGCAGAGGTAACTTATCTGGAGCCGTCTGCCAGCCAAATCGGGCATAAGGAAAGCATTAAGGATACGGCGCGTGTTTTAGGGCGGATGTTTGACGGTATCGAATATCGCGGTTTTGGACAGGATGTGGTGGAAGAGCTGGCCAAGTATGCAGGCGTGCCTGTGTTCAATGGTTTGACCAACGAGTTCCACCCGACCCAAATGCTCGCTGATGCGATGACGATGCGCGAGCATAGCAACAAACCTTTGAACCAGATTGCGTTTGCCTATGTCGGCGATGCGCGGTACAACATGGCCAATTCGTTGCTGGTGTTGGCTGCGAAACTGGGCATGGACGTGCGTATCGGTGCACCGAAAAGTTTGTGGCCGTCTGAAAACATTATCGAGACAGTGCAGGCTGTTGCCAAAGAGACTGGTGGACGGATTCTGTTGACGGAGAATGTGCAGGAAGCCGTAAAAGGCGTGGATTTTATCCATACCGATGTGTGGGTCAGCATGGGCGAGCCTAAAGAGGCTTGGCAGGAGCGTATTGATTTACTGAAAGGTTACCGCGTTACGCCCGAATTAATGGCTGCGGCTGAAAATCCGCAAGTCAAGTTTATGCATTGCCTGCCTGCTTTCCATAATCGCGAAACCAAAGTCGGCGAATGGATTTATGAGACATTCGGCCTGAATGGCGTGGAAGTAACGGAAGAAGTCTTTGAAAGCGAAGCCAGCATTGTGTTTGATCAGGCAGAAAACCGGATGCACACGATTAAAGCGGTGATGGTAGCGGCATTGGGCGATTGAGTTTTGCGCTCAACGCTGCTTACCGCTTCATTTAATAGAGATTAAATAAAGGCCGTCTGAAAGAAAGACTTTCAGACGGCCTTGTTGTTTGATTGGGTTTATTGCCAAATCAGGACTTTGGGTTCGGGCGTTACTTGATAGCCTTCTTGACGCAATAGTTCGATTAGGCCTTTTTCGCTGGGTAAATGGGCAATGCCGACAGCAAAGAGGGTGCTTTGTTTGGCCGATTGCTTGCGGATTTCAGGCAGCCATGCCAAGTTGCGCCGAATCAGGAGATCGTTTTTCAGCCAATCGGACATGGCTTTGGCGTATTTGGTATCAACAAGTTTGAGGGTGCGCTGTTCGGTTTCTTCCAAAAGTGGGATGAGTTCTTCAAAGCGGCCGTCTGAATAGGCTTGATGGAGTTTTTTGATATCTTCGGTTTCTTCTTTATTGGTTTTAATACTGGCTTTCAGAAAGTTGAGCATGGTTTCTTCAGGCTGTGCTTTGAAGATCGCGGTAACATCGTCCAAGCTTTCTAATGAACCACGCGGTTTGTTGATATTGACTGCTGCGTTGGTCAGCAACATATCTGCACCGGTTTCTGCGCTATATCCTTGGGGAAATGCGCTGCCGGCAAAAACCAATGCTGCCCACGGGTGGAGTTTGTCGGCAATTCTGGCGATGGGTCGGCTTTCTTCATTTTTTGAATAGATTTCTTGTAAAAGACGGAAATCTGTTTTGCCAAGCTTGCGGCTGAGCTGTTCGGTACTCATGACTTCTTTGAAGTATTTTTGATACATTTTTTTCGTTTCCGGACTGCTGTCCGGTAATGCGTCAACTTCTGTGGTCAGTTGGTCGGTGGATTGCAACAGTTTGAGGGCATCGGAAGACAAGGTCTGATTGGTTTGCCCCATGTGGATGGTGCCGAGCAGGTAGGAATCGGGTTGGCCTTCTTTGCTGATTTTCCAAACATTGCTGGTCAGTTTAGGCTGCTGCCAGTTAAGTTCGGCTGGTTTGCTTTCGGGTGAGGTCGCGGCGGGTTTGCAGGCGCCCAAGGCGAGGGCGGTCAATGGCACAAGCAGGCAGGCAAGCAGTTTTTTCATGTTTTTCCTTATTGTGGTGTGCGGTAGGCAAGGGCAATTTAGAAATCGAGCAGGTTTTGAACCGGATGTTCTCCCGTTTCGGGTTTTTCCATTTTGCGGTTGCGGATTTTGGCTTTCCTGAGGGATAGAAGGTGCATGACTTGATGCTTTTGGCTGTCGGTCATCTGGAGCCAGTACAAGCGCTCTTCCCGGCTGCGCAGGCAGCCTTTGCAATAACCTTTGGCATTGGCTTCGCAGACACCTATACAGGGACTGGGGATGGGGAAAAAATCGGGTTGTTCCATATTTTAAAAGCGTTTGAGACAAGAGACCGGACAAACCAAAATTGTAGACTGCATTCGTATTTGTCTAAACACGATCGGTGTATCCAGCAGGGTTCCTACCAATATCCAATTGAGTTGATCATTTCAATAAGTTCTAGGCATAAAAAACCTAAGAGAAACCATAAATATATTGCAGATTATATCTTGTACTGCAATGGTATCGTATCGATTCAAAATGGGGGAGCAAAGTGTACAGTAAGGTCTCCAAGATCAATTACGGTATGTTTGGCAGAATCATGTTTTAATACAAATCTAGAGTTCCTCTATATTTTGATTTTCAGACGACCTTATGCTCAGCTCCAACTATTTGCACTTTATGACTTAATCAGTTTACGCAAAGACTGGTTGTTGTATTTGATATCGGCAATCATTCGGTCGTATTGGTGCATTCTACGGAGCGAGCGGGTAATCAGATAGACCGAGAAAAAAATCAAACTGATGTTCATCAGACTGACCAGTACGAGCAAAGGCCAAACATCAACGGCCTCATACCATTTCGATGTCGCAATCAGCGCACTGAAAATAGACAAAGGGAGTGCGAAAACGGCAATACCCGTACGCATGATAGCAAGTGCCGTGCGTTTTTCAGCAAGGAGAAGCTGTACTTGATTGATGCTGAGGATATCGTTTTGCTGTTCGGTAACCATAGGATACGCGCCTATACAAATTAACTTTGAATTCTGATAAAGCGGAAAATATGGTTTTATGTTACCCGAAAGTATTGAAAATAAAAACAAAGGTCGTCTGAAAATTTTCAGACGACCTTATATATTGCGTTCCATCAGGGGCGCATATT
>NZ_KV809536.1:0-109571 GCF_001812605.1 Neisseria sp. HMSC073G10
GTGAAAAAATAAGCCTGACGGTTAACTGCCGTATACGCCGCCCCGACGGATAACCTCTTATTGTATGGGGATAGAAAAGATAAAGGGAAGAAAGATATGTACTTAAAAGCATTTGACGGAAAACGGAATAGGGCAACTATACAGAGGGGCTACTCTTTGATACAGCTGTTGGTGGTGATGCTGTTGGTTTCGATATTGGTGACGTAGGATATGGCCGTCTGAAAGATACTTAAGAATAGCTTTCAGACGGCCTTGTTGTAAGATGAGTTTTTGATATTGGCGTACTTTTTTAAATACAGATAAAATCCCTGCTAATTATTTATAACGATATTTTTTAGGATACACAGTGCTTGCTTTGGATTATTGTCATCAAAAGGCTGCAGAAAGCCATTCCAGTTTTTTATCCGGCTTTCGTTTTTTATCGGTAGAAAAAAGAAATGCGATCACTGTTTTATACGCTTTTTGTCGCGAACTAGATGATGTGGTTGATGGCTGTACCGATCCGAATGTGGCTCAGATAACGTTGAATTGGTGGCGCAGTGATTTGGAGAAAGTATTTAATAATGAGATGCCGGAGCATCCCGTTCATCAAGCTTTAAAAGATATTCGGGCAAATTTTGATTTGCCGAAGAATGAATTTGAAGCTTTGATTGATGGCATGCAGATGGATTTGGAGCAGGCTCGTTATGGTAGTTTTGATGAATTAAAGCTGTATTGTCACCGTGTTGCAGGGGTAGTGGGGTGCCTTATTGCGCGGATTTTAGATTTTTCCAATCCAAAAACTTTGGAATATGCGGACAAAATGGGGTTGGCTTTGCAGTTGACGAACATTATTCGCGATGTGGGCGAAGATGCGCGGCAGGGAAGAATTTATCTGCCGATAGAGGAAATGCAGGAGTTTGACGTACCTGCCAATGTAATCATGCAGTGCAAACAGACAGATAATTTTGCAAAATTGATGAAATTTCAAGTGAATAGGGCGCGTGAAACTTATCGTGAAGCGATATTGTTTTTGCCGGCTGAGGATAAGAAATCGCAAAAAGTCGGCCTGATTATGGCGGCTATTTATTATGCGTTGTTGAATGAAATTGACCGTGATGGTGCGCAAAATGTTTTGACTTATAAAATTGCGATTCCTTCTCCCCGTAAAAAACGTATTGCTTTGAAAACTTGGCTGTTTGGATTTAAACCATGAATAAGCGTCCAAAAATTGCTGTGATTGGTGCCGGTTGGGCAGGTTTGTCTGCGGCGGTCTCTCTGATTCATCGAGCTGATATTTCTTTGTTTGAGGCCGGGAGACAGGCTGGCGGTAGGGCGCGTGCCTTGTCCGGGAAAGATGATGGATTCAGCTTTTTGGATAATGGACAGCATATCTTATTGGGCGCGTATCATGGTGTTCAAACTTTGATGCAACATATTGGTGTTAAACCCGAGTCAGCCTTTTTACGCCAGCCTTTGCAATGGTACATCCATGAAGGATTACAGTTTCAGACGGCCTCTCTGCCTGCGCCTTGGCATTTGCTTGTCGGTATCCTGCGTGCGAAAAATCTTTCTTTTTCATTGAAAATCAAATTGCTGTCGGATATGTCGGCATTGCAACGGTGGGCAGCTCATCATAAAACCGATTTGACGGTTGCAAAGTGGTTGAGAACACGAAATGTTCCCCGCAGTCTGCTTGGCCAATTTTGGCAACCTTTGGTTTGGGGTGCTTTAAATACTCCGTTAGAACAGGCATCGTTGCGTATTTTATGTAATGTATTGAATGATGGCGTGTGGTCTGAAAAGGCGAACAGCGATTATCTTTTGCCTAAGCAGGATTTAGGGCGGATCGTAGCCGAACCGGCTTTGGCGTTCCTACTCACGCATGGTGCAAAGATACATCTTGAAACTCGTGTTTCACATTTAAATCATCATATCGATGACCGAATTAAAATCAATGGTGAAGTATTTGATGCGGTGATTTTGGCTGTTGCGCCATATCATGTTGACGCACTTCTGCCCGAAGATACGCCTGACTATATTCAGACGGCCTATCAATCGTTGAGTTACCATGCGATTACCACGGTTTATTTGCGTTATGCCCAAGCAGTCAAACTGCCAGCACCTTTAACCGGGTTCTCTGATGGTACGGCGCAATGGGTGTTACATCGGGGGGCATTGGGTTTACCGGATAATGAAGTCGCGGTTGTCATCAGCGTTTCCGATTGCACCGAGGCTTGGAAGGATAAAGATTTGGCCGAGAAAGCTCATGAGGACATTAAGCGGATTTGTCCGGATTTGGGTAAGCCTGAAGCCGTACGCATTATTACGGAAAAGCGCGCGACTACGGCGGCAACGGTTGATTTTGTACAACCAGATTTCTCATGGTTGCACCATCGCCGTATTTATCCGGCCGGCGACTATCTCCATCCGCGCTATCCGGCAACATTGGAGGCTGCGGTTCAGTCTGGCTTTGCAGCGGCTGAAAAGCTTATGCTGGATTTACAGGTTGAATAAACGGAGGCCGTCTGAATGTTCAGACGGCCTTTTTGACTTTACAAAACTTACCAAGCCGATACAATATCCGAAACCATAAAGTTCAAGGAAAAGTCATGACGACATTAGCGAACAAAACGATCTTGATTACCGGCGCATCCCAAGGCTTGGGTGAGCAGGTTGCCAAAGCTTATGCGGCTGCGGGAGCGACTGTCATTTTGGTGGCGCGTCATCAAAAGCGTTTGGAAAAAGTATATGATGCCATTGTGGCTGCGGGCAGCCCTGAGCCGTTTGCCATCTGCTTTGATTTAATGAGCGCGGAGGAGAAAGAGTTTAAGCAATTCGCGGAAACTATTGATGAAGCAACCGGCGGAAAATTGGATGGCGTGGTGCATTGCGCCAGCTATTTCTATGCCTTGTCGCCATTAGATTTCCAAACTGTATCGGAATGGGTCAACCAATACCGTATCAATACCGTTGCGCCTATGGGCTTGACCCGTGCGCTGTTCCCATTGTTGAAGCAATCCGAAGACGCTTCTGTGATTTTTGTCGGCGAAAGCCACGGCGAAAAACCGCAAGCCTATTGGGGCGGTTTCGGTGCCTCCAAAGCCGCGCTTAATTATTTGTGTAAAGTGGCCGCGGACGAGTGGGAACGTTTTGACAACCTGCGTGCCAATGTTTTGGTGCCGGGTGCCATCAATTCGCCACAACGTATCAAATCTCATCCGGGTGAATCGAAAAGCGAACGTAAAAACTACGAAGATGTCCTGCCGCAATTTATTTGGTGGGCAAGTCAAGAGAGCAGGGGGCGGACAGGCGAAATCGTCTATCTGTAAATCTACCTGCTCAGAGTGGTTTGAAAACATGAGGCCGTCTGAAATCTATATATTCAGACGGCCTTTAACTTATTGAGTTTTATATCTAAATAATATGGAAGTTTGATGTTTGACGTGTTAACAGGCAAACATCAGGCTGGTACAAAATTAGATATGGTAATCTAAGTTATAGTTGTATTGGATAAATATGACGGAATTTGACTTTATCAGACAATATTTGCAGCGACAAAAATCGGAAGGTCTGATTTTGGGCATAGGGGACGATGCCGCTATTATTCGCCCAAGTAACGGATTTGATTTATGTTTTAGCGCTGATATGTTGGTTAAGGGCAGACATTTTTTTGAAGATGTTTCGCCTGAAGATTTGGCATGGAAAATGCTTGCAGTAAACTTATCCGATATGGCCGCTATGGGTGCCAAGCCACGTTGGGTGTTGCTCAGTGCTGCGCTGCCTGAATTGAATCAAGACTGGCTCAAACGTTTTTGCGATAGCTTTTTTGCTTTGGCCGCGCGTTTTGATACGGTGTTGATTGGTGGCGATACCACTAAAGGCGATTTGGTCTTTAATGTAACGATAGTAGGTGAAGTTCCGACAGGGCGTGCCCTGCGGCGTGATGCGGCCGAAGTCGGTGACGATATTTGGGTATCGGGTCGGTTGGGTTTGGCTGCCGCTGCTTTGAACAAACATTTGGGGCATTATCAATTGCCGTCTGAAATCATGGCAGTTTGCGATGATAAATTGCTCCGTCCGGAACCGCGTGTTTCATTGGGTCAGGCATTGTTGCCGTTTGCCCATGCTGCGCAAGATGTTTCAGACGGCCTGGCTCAAGATGTGGGGCATATTTTAAAAGCCTCTGCTGTCGGGGCGGAAATATTTGCCGATTGTGTGCCGTCGTTGCCTGAATTGAAAAACGTTTTGTCGCGCGAGCAATGGTTGTCGGCAGTATTGGCCGGCGGCGATGATTATGAACTGATTTTTACTGCTGCTCCAGAAGATAGAGAACGCGTTTGTCAGACAGCGGAACAAAGTGGCGTACCGGTCGCCCGAATTGGTAAAATGACTGACTCAGGCCGTCTGAATATTTTGGATACCGAAGGCGGCGTATTGGAACTGACTTCTTTAGGATTTGATCATTTTGGCTGAACGTAAACCTACTTTTTCTTGGCTGTTGCAAAAACCATTGTGTTTTTTAGGATTCGGTTTCGGCAGCGGCTTGTCGCCGGTTGCGCCGGGTACGGCCGGAACGCTGGCAGCATTGCCTCTGGCTTTTGTATTGTGCCTGTTGGGCATAGACGGCTGGATATTGCTTTTATTGTGTATCGCCTTGTTCTTCTGGGGTATCCGCATTTGCGGTTATACCGAGAGGGAACTGGGCATTCAGGATTACGGCGGTATCGTCTGGGATGAAGTTGTCGCGATGCTGTTGGTGCTGTCGCTGATTCCGTTTAGATGGAGCTGGTGGCTGGCGGCTTTTATTATTTTCCGCTTGTTTGATGCGTTGAAACCATGGCCGATCAAATGGTTTGACCGGCGGATTCATGGAGGTTTAGGCATTATGCTTGATGATTTGATTGCGGCTGTGATGACCTTGATGGTCTTGGGCCTGTTTTATTGGATCGCGTGATGCGTTTTAAGTGTTTCGACCCTTTGCAAAAATAGGGCGGGCACGCCGGAATTATCCGGATTGAAATAAAATAAATACCATACGGGGTAAACAATTATGAATGAAATCGAGATTAACGTGGAGCCGCGTTATATGGCCGGTCAGAGCGACGTCTATCGCGACCGTTACGCCTTCAATTATCTGATTACCATCTGCAACCGCAGTGATGAAATCATTACTTTGCGTCAGCGTTTTTGGGAAATCACCGACGGACACGGTGAGACAGAGCAGGTCGGTCATGCCGGCCTGATTGAAGAGCAACCTGTTTTGTACCCAGGCGAAGCCTATGAGTACAACAGCGGTTCGCAAATCAGCACGCCTTGGGGCAGCATCGAAGGCGCTTATGAATTTGAAGACAGCATCGGCAAACGTTTCGTTATCGGGGTGCCGAAGCTTGAATTCAAAGCAGGCTTTACTTTGCAATAGGCCGTCTGAAAAAACAAAACCGGAACATTTCGCATGTTCCGGTTTTGTTTTTTCAGACGGCCTTATCAGTCTTTGCAAGGCTGTACCAATACCCATGGCGCCACGACAACCGCCCACATTTCCTGCTTATCCGCTAAAAATGTACGCGCCATATCATCGCTGATGGTACCGAATTTGCCTTGTTCCATCCATTGTTTCAATGGTGCGGCTTCATCTTCGGCAACATGGCGGGCGACGGCAATCAAATCCAAATCGGGCGCAACATAGACGGCGGCACCGCGTGCGAAGTGGGGTTGCAGCTCTTCCCATGAAATGCGGGCGGTTTCGGTATTGAGTTTTTCGTTTAAAAGTGGAATAGACATAGGACAATCATCAAATAAAAAATGGATTGTAACCGATATTCGGCCTTTTGCCCGATGCCGTCTGAAAACGAAAGAAATTTACAGGGTTAACGTTATACAGTATCATTTTAATGTTTTAATTTTCTTTCAGACGGCCTGTTGTCCGTATTCGGGCAAGGGCGGTTTTAGGCTTATGAATTCTGTATTGTTGACCGGATTGCTGCAAAGGCTGCTGATTGCGCTTGCCGCATTGGTGGCGTTGTGGGCTGTATATTTTTGGGCGGTATCGCCATGAGTATCGTGGTGGAAAATCTGACGGTCAGCTATCAGCGAAGGCCGGTGGTGCACCATGTGGATATGGTGTTTGAAGATAGCAAGATGTGGACGATTTTCGGGCCGAACGGCGCGGGCAAATCGACTTTGCTCAAAGCCATTATGGGCTTGCAGAAGACGGACACGGGCAGCGTGCGCTATGAAAATATGGCGCGCAAGGATATTTCCTATCTGCCGCAGCAGTCGGATATTGACCGCAGCCAGCCGATGACGGTGTTTGAACTGGCGGCGATGGGGCTGTGGTATGAAATCGGCTTTTTTGGGCGCGTGAACGCGGCGCAGAAAAAGCGCGTGATGGCGGCTTTGGAACGCGTGGAAATGCAGGATTTTGCTACACGCCAAATCGCGCACTTGTCCAATGGTCAGTTCCAACGCGTATTGTTTGCACGGATGCTGGTGCAGGATGCCAAATTTTTGTTGCTGGATGAGCCGTTTAATGCGGTGGACGCGCGGACGACTTATGCGCTGTTGGAAGTTTTGCGCCAATGCCATCAGGACGGTCAGGCGGTGATTGCCGTGTTGCATGATTACGAGCAGGTGAGGGCATATTTTGCCAACACGCTGCTTTTGGCGCGTGAAAAAGTGACTGCTGGCGCGACGGAAAATGTGTTGACCGATGAGTTTTTGGCACAGGCAAACCGAATGATGCAGAAACAGGAAGCGGCCGATTGGTGCGCGGTTTAATGGACAAGGCCGTCTGAAAGTAAGTATTTTTCAGACGGCCTCAGGCTTTCAGAGATTAATAAAAAAGCGATAAAACATGGATTTATATGATTTGGTCGTCGCGCCGTTCGCCGAATTTGACTTTATGCGCTATGCTTTGGCATCAATTTTCTGCTTGGCATTGAGCGCGGCGCCTGTCGGTGTGTTTTTGGTGATGCGCCGCATGAGTTTGGTGGGCGATGCCTTGAGTCATGCGGTTTTGCCCGGTGCGGCCATTGGCTATATGTTTGCCGGCTTGAGTTTGCCTGCAATGAGCGTCGGCGGTTTTGCAGCCGGTTTGCTGATGGCTTTACTGGCAGGTTTGGTCAGCCGGTTTACTTCATTGAAAGAAGACGCGAACTTTGCCGCATTTTATTTGAGCAGCCTCGCCATCGGCGTGGTTTTGGTCAGCAAAAACGGCAGCAGCGTCGATTTGCTGCATTTGTTGTTTGGCTCGGTGTTGGCGGTCGATATTCCGGCTTTGCAGCTGATTGCTGTTTCTGCGAGCGTCACTATTTTGCTGATGGCGGTCATGTTCCGTCCGCTGGTGTTGGAAAGCATAGACCCTTTGTTCCTCAAAGCTGTCGGTGGTAAGGGCGGCTTTTGGCATGTGTTGTTTTTAGTGTTGGTCGTGATGAATCTGGTTGCCGGTTTTCAGGCATTGGGTACGCTGATGTCGGTCGGTTTGATGATGTTGCCGGCGATTACCGCCAGACTGTGGGCGAAAAGCATGGGTTGGCTGATGATTTTGTCTGTCGCATTGGCTTTGCTTTGCGGCTTGGCAGGACTGTTGTTTTCCTACCATATCGAAATTCCGTCCGGCCCGGCGATTATTTTATGCTGCGGCACGCTTTACCTGATTTCCGTCGTGTTCGGTTGGGAGGGCGGCATTTTGGCAAAATGGCTGCGCCGCAAGAAACACCGCACGGCATGATTTTTCAGACGGCCGCTTGAATAATCAGGCGGTCTGTTTTATGATGATGTTAATGTTACGTTATATCACTGGAGAGAATATGAAACATTGGAAACTCGGCATCGTTGCCGCATTATTGACCGGTGCAGCTTATGCCGCTCCGCTGCCTGTTGTCACCAGCTTCAGCATTTTGGGCGACGTGGCCAAACAGATTGGTGGCGACCGTGTGGCCATTCAAAGCTTGGTGGGCCCCAACCAAGACAGCCATGCCTACCACATGACCAGTGGCGACATCAAAAAAATCCGCAGTGCCAAATTGGTATTGCTTAACGGTTTGGGCTTGGAAGCCGCCGATGTACAGCGTGCAGTCAAACAGAGTAAAGTTCCTTTCGCCGAAGCAACCAAAGGCATTCAGGCTTTGAAAGCAGAAGAGGGCGGACATCATCATGACCACGATCACGAAGGCCATCATCACGATCACGGCGAGTTTGATCCGCACGTTTGGACCGACCCCGTCCTGATGGGTACTTATGCGCAAAACGTTGCCAATGCTTTGATTCAAGCCGACCCTGAAGGCAAAACCTACTATCAGCAACGTTTGGGCAACTATCAAATGCAGCTAAAAAAACTGCACAGCGATGCGCAGGCTGCCTTTAATGCCGTACCTGCCGCCAAGCGAAAAGTCTTGACCGGACACGACGCGTTCTCTTACATGGGCAAACGCTACAATATTGAATTTATCGCCCCTCAAGGCGTGAGCAGCGAAGCCGAGCCGTCTGCCAAACAAGTGGCTTCCATTATCCGCCAAATCAAACGCGAGGGCATTAAAGCCGTCTTTACTGAAAATATCAAAGACACGCGCATGATTGACCGTATTGCCAAAGAAACCGGCGTTAATGTCAGCGGACGTTTGTATTCCGATGCATTGGGTGGCGCACCGGCAAACAGCTACATCGGCATGTACCGCTACAATGTCAAAGTTTTGACCGATGCCATGAAAAAATAAAGCGGCTTAAGGATAAAGGCCGTCTGAAACCTTAAAAACAAGGTTTCAGACGGCCTTTTATATGCTTATTTTTAAAATAAACCGTCAAATTTAGAATATAAAAATAAAATTTATGCTATTAGAAGTTTAATTATCAAAAATTCATGCCAATTTGCTTGGTAAGTACGCACCATCCGTGCGAATTGCTTATCGGCTGTCTGCCAGCCACTCACGGCTTGACTTCACCCTGTTACAATTCGGCATCTTCACGTTTCTTAATATTACATCATGAGCAACCATTCATCTTGGTCATCTAAAATCGGCTTTGTGCTTGCTGCGGCAGGCTCGGCCATCGGTTTGGGTGCAATTTGGAAATTCCCTTATACAGCCGGTACCAACGGCGGCGCCGTATTCTTTCTTTTGTTTTTGATTTTCACCATTTTGGTGGCTTTGCCGGTTCAACTGGCCGAGTTTTACATCGGCCGTACGGGCGGTAAAAACGCCATCGATTCTTTCAAAGCATTGCGCCCGGGTTCGCAGTGGCCGTGGGTTGGCCGCATGGGTGTGGCCGCGTGTTTTATTTTGCTGTCGTTTTACAGTGTGGTCGGCGGCTGGGTATTGAACTACGTCGTGCACAGCTTTACCGGCGAAATTCATGCTGGTGCAAACTTTGAAGCTTTGTTCGGCAAAACGATTTCTTCGCCGTTTGGTTCGCTGTTTTACCAAGGCTTGTTCATGCTGATTACCATTTGGGTGGTCAAAGGTGGCGTTTCAGACGGCATTGAAAAGGCAAACCGCGTGTTGATGCCGGGTTTGTTTATCCTCTTTATCGCGCTGGCTATCCGTTCGCTGACCTTGCCCGGCGCAATGGAGGGCGTGGCATTCTTGTTGAAACCGGATTGGTCGTATTTGAAACCGGGCACGATGCTGACTGCTTTGGGTCAGGCGTTTTTTGCATTGAGTATCGGTGTGTCCGCGATGATTACCTATGCTTCGTATTTGGGTAAGGATCAGGATATGTTCCGCTCCGGCCATATGATTATGTGGATGAACCTGTTTGTGTCGCTACTGGCCGGTTTGGTGATTTTCCCTGCGGTATTTGCCTTCGGTTTTGAGCCCGGCCAAGGCCCAGGTTTGATTTTTGTTGTGTTGCCTGCGGTCTTCATGAAAATGCCGATGGGTACATATTTGTTTGCCGTGTTTATGCTGTTGGTTGTCTTTGCGACGCTGACTTCCGCGTTTTCCATGCTGGAAACCGTTATCGCGGCAACCATCCGCCAAGACGAGAAAAAGCGCAGCAGCCACGCTTGGGTAACCGGTATTGCGATTTTCATAGTCGGTATTCCTTCGGCGCTGTCATTTGGCGTTTGGGGCGAATTTAAGATTTTCGGAAAAACTATTTTTGATTTGTGGGATTTTATTATTTCCGCCGTCATCATGCCGATTGGCGCATTGAGCGTTGCCGTGTTTACATCATGGGTTCAGGACAAACAGTCTGTCCTGCGCGATGCGGGCATGGGCAGTACCATTCCGAAACAGCTGCTTTACCTGTGGTTGGGCGTGCTTCGCTATCTTGCGCCGATTGCGATTATTGTGGTGTTCATCAACTCTTTGGGTTTGATTTAATCCGATAGTGAGAAAACAGTCCGGCGTTGCATTGCTTCGACGGACTGTTTGTTTAAAAATATCCTTAAAAATATTAAGGCCGTCTGAAAATTTTTCAGACGGCCTTTTTATATACGCGCGAGGCTGATTAGAACTTCGCTTGCAGTCTCAGCCATGCAGTACGGCCGGGTTCGTTCACGCGCATGGTTTGTGTACCGGCAGACGGGTCGCCGCCGCGGCTGACGAATTCAGCATAGGTTTTGTTGAACACGTTGTCCACGCCGCCTTGCAATGTGGCGTATTTGCTGAATTTCCAACCGGCATTGAGCGAGAGTACGCCAAAGCCTGAAGAGGCACCGATGTCTTGGCCGACGATATTACCTTGGCCTTTGCTGTAACGGTTTTGTTTGGCTACGACGCGCCATAATGCGCCCGCGCTGAATTTGCCGTTGTCAAAGGCGAGGGTGTTGTTCCACTCGAGCGGCGGAGTTTGTGCCAAAGGTTTGCCGTCGGTACGGTTTTTGCCGTGGGTGTAGGCGAGGCTGGTGCCGACTTCCCAGTTAGGCGCAAATGTCCACTTAACTTCGGCTTCGCCGCCAAAGCGTGAAGCGTTGATGTTACGCACGTTGAAATTCATGCCTTGGCGTTCCATCATGATGAAGTCTTTGATGTTGCTGCCGAATACGGATACAGATGCGTGGAGGTTAGGACGTTTCCAGATTACACCAGCATCGATTTGGCGGTTTTGCTCTGCGTGGATGGCTTTGTTCTCAGAGCGCAGGCGTTCCCAGTAGTCAGGCGCACGTTCGGCAATACCGAAGCCGGCATAGTATTTCAGGCCATTGTCCGTATTTCTTTCCCAACGCAGGAAGCCTGAGTTCAAATTGAATTTTTGATGTTTCAAAACGGGGTCGGTCACGCGCGCGGTATCGTAATGCGCTTTGACTTGGTCATGGCGCAAACCTGCTACCCAGCGTTGATTGTCGGTTTGCTGCCAAGAAGCTTCGGTGAAAATACCCCATTGTTTGAAACTTTGGTTGGGCATGTAAGGCTTGTGGCTGTAGCCGTCGCCACCACGCTCATGACGCGCGACGTGGACGTCATCCAAATAATCCAAACCGGTTTGCAGGTTGAGCTTGTCCCAGTCGAAAGTGGCTTTCAGACGGCCTGTATCGGTATTGCGTTTAGGGTTGTTGGCATTTTTAATCTGCTTGCCGGCAGGATTGTAGATGGTACGCAGGCTGTATGTGTCCATCACGTGGTCAATTTCGCTTTTACCGTAGCGCAGTTCCAACTCGCTGAACCATGGTGTGAGGTTGCGTTGGGTAAAACGGATATTCCACGCATCACGGTCGAATTTGCTGCCGTCCATCATGCGGTCGGCGTAGGCAACCTTGGCTCTGCTGCGCTCGTATGTGCCGGCAATGGTGGTGTTTTCTGTCGGAGTAACACCCAGTTGCAACATTTGGCTGTCGCGTTTGAAGTGGGAGTGAATGCGGTTGCCGTCGCCGTCTTTGTAATCGTCGGCTTCGTTATGGGAGATATTGGTACGGACATAGCCGTATTTGCCGCCGAACTCGGCTTCCAGCGAGCCGTCAAGGCGGTCGTTGCTGCCCGCCGTCAGAGTGGTATTGATGTTGTAAGGTTTTTCAGTGAAATCAGGATCTTTACGGATAAATTGCACCGAGCCGCTGACCAAGCCCATACCTTGGGTAACAGTTTGCGGGCCTTTGGTAACCACAACTTTGTCAAATGAATTTGGGTGGATATAGGCAGTCGGCGGGTCCATGCGCATACCGCAACCGCCATAAATAAACTGGTCGTCGGCATTGACGGAGAGGCGCGAACCGCCCAAACCGCGAAATAACGGATCGCCCGAGCTGCCGCCTTTGCGGATGATGCTCATATTAGGTACGGATTGCAAAAGGTCTGCCCCGTCGCCGGCAGGGAGGGGTTGCAAAGCAGCTTTGGGGTTGAAAGTAACGCGGTTGGCTTTTTCTTGTTGTGTGCCGGTGACGGTGACAGGGGAAAGGGTAACCGTTTCTTCAGGTGTAGGGTTAGTCTCTGCCCATGCTTGGGATACGGCTAAGACGATAGGCAAGATAAGTAATGGTGGGTATTTCATATCGTTTCTCTCTATTATTAGGAATTATATTAACTAATACCTAGGTATTATACATAAAGTCTAGTGAAATAGAAGCAGTGGGATTTTAATCTAAATCAATATTTTCAGATTTTTGGCGTATAGGTTGTTTATTAAGATTGGTCATACCAAAATATTGATTTGAAGACATTGGTGAGGTTAATCAATAAAAATGAATGTGTTTGAATTATAGTCAATTAAAATCAAAATAGGACAGTAACGCATCGTCAAATCGGGCGTAATCAGACAATACGGTTCGCAGATACCGCTTAATATTCGCCCACACCTTCTCAATCGGGTTGAGCTCAGGTGAATAAGGTGCAAGAGGCAATACCTTATGTCCCAATTTTTCCGCCATTTCCCGTAAGACACCCATACGGTGAAATCGCGCATTATCTAAAATAATCACCGATTTTTGAGTCAATGCGGGCCGTAGGCATTGCTGAAACCACGCTTCAAAAAAGACTCCGGTCATCGTATTTTGATAAACCATCGGAGCAATCAGCCGGTTGCCGACTTGTGCGGACACCAGAGATAAGCGTCGGTATCTTTTTCCACTTATCTGCGCTTTCACTATTTGCCCTTTCAGGCTGCGGGCATAGGGACGGAACAGGTAGCGGTCAAATCCTGTTTCATCCAAATAAACGCGTTGGTAGTCGGAAAATTCGGCCAGCTGTGTCAAATAATGCGTTACTTTGGCCGGATCTTGTTCTTTGTAAGTGGTGGTCTTTTTTTGCGCGTCATCCCCATCTGTTTGAGTGCATAGCAAACGGCGGCTGGCGTACAATCAAAATGTTTGGCGATTTTATGCAGATAGGCATCCTGGTGTTGCCCAACATATTGAGCCGGTTTTTGCCTATCCAATTTGACGGCATTTAGACCGGTAACTTGATGTTTTAGGCTGCCTGTTTGTTTTTTAAGGCGAATCCACAGGTAAAGCGTGTTTCTTGACAAGTTAAACGTTGCTGCGGTTTGGCTGATGTTTTTGCATTGTTCGTAATAGTTTAAAGCTTTGTTTCTTAAGTCCGCAGAGTATGCCATGGTTAAACCTTCAAAGTTGAGTATTGTACCATTTTGTTTTTAATTGACTATAACTTAAGCCATCTTCGATTCACGCATTCCCCTACTGTTTAAACGAAACGGAAATGACGGTAAACCCGATCACGCCCACAACGACAAAAAGGTCGTCTGAAACCCAAATTGGATTTCAGACGACCTTTTATTTCAAGCCGGTTGGCTTATTTGTTGAAGAAAACCAGCGTCCACGGCAAAACATAAGCTTGCAGCAGGGTCAGCAGGCCGACGAAGGTACAGAAAATCAAGCTGTGTTTCACGGTGAAGCGGAACAGGTTGGATTCTTTGCCTTCCAGACCGACTGCCGCGCAGGCGATGGCGATGGATTGCGGCGAAATCATTTTGCCGGTCACGCCGCCGGTGGTGTTGGCAGCGACGGTCAGCTCGGGTACGACGTTGATTTGATGCGCGGTGCTGGCTTGCAGCGAACCGAAGAGCGCGTTGGCGGAGGTGTCCGAACCGGTCAGGAATACGCCCAGCCAGCCGAGGAACGGCGAGAAGAACGGGAACACGGTGCCGGTGGCGGCGAGGACGAGTGCCAATGTGGACGACAGGCCTGAATAGTTTGCCACGAATGCAAAGCCAAGTACCAAGCCGATAGACAGGATGGACAGGCGCAGTTCTTTGAGCGTTTCAAAGAAAGTGCTGACGGCTTCGGAGGGTTTCATTTTCAGCAAAGCGGCGGAAACGATGGAAGCAAACAGGATTGCCGTACCGACTGCGCCGAGGAGGTCAATTTTGAACACGGCGGCGTATGGTGTCGGTTCGCTGACGATGGGCGCGGCTTTTTGTACCAAGTTGTGCAGCATCGGCCAGTCGAATTTGATGGTGGCAACGCCCAAAGCCTCTTTAACACCCTTAATCGTCCACACGCTGACGAAAACGGTCAGGATGGCGAAAGGCGACCAGGCTTTGATGATTTGCCCGGCAGTGTATTCGCCCGCTTTGCGTTCGGACGGTTTTTTCATGCCGTTGAAGGTGAAGATTTCTTTAGGCTGCCATTTTTTCAGGAAGGCAGACAGGCAGACCAGGCTGACCAATGCGGAGGTCACGTCGGGTAACTCGGGGCCGATGAAGTTGGCGGTAATGAACTGGGTAGTGGCGAAAGACACGCCTGCCACCAATACGGCAGGCCAAGTTTGGCGTATGCCGCGCATACCGTCCATCATGGCGACCAACCAGAAAGGAACGATAATCGACAGGATCGGCAGTTGGCGGCCGGCGACCTGACCGATGTGGTAAGGGTCGAGGTTGGACACTTGACCGGCAACCAAGATTGGAATACCCATCGCACCGAAAGCCACGGGTGCGGTATTGGCAATCAAACACAAACCGGCGGCGTAGAGCGGGTTAAAGCCTAAGCCCACCAACAACGAGGCGGTAATCGCCACCGGCGCGCCGAAGCCTGCCGCACCTTCGAGGAATGCGCCGAAGGAGAAGCCAACCAGCAACATTTGCAGGCGTTGGTCTTCGGTAATCGAAATCACGGAAGCGCGGATGATGTCGAACTGCCCTGTTTTCACAGTAATTTTATACAGGAACACAGCAGTAACGATAATCCATGCAATCGGCCACAAACCGTAGGCAAAGCCGTACAGCGCGGAAGAAACCGCCATGCCCGCAGGCATTCCGAAACCTAATACGGCAACGCCAAGTGCAATCAGCAGCGTATAAAGCCCCGCCTGATAACCCTTGAGCTTCAAGACGGTCAGTGCAACAAAGAAAAAGATAATGGGCAGGAGGGCGACGGCTGCCGTCAAATACAGGCTGCCGCCCACTGCGGTATAGTTTTGAATCCAAGTTTCCATTGGGAAAATCTCCGAATATTTTTCTAATATACTTTCCTAAATTGGTAAAACCAATTTTTTGAACGGAGGACACTTTACGAAACTTTAATATGGCAGTCAATTATTTTTTTAAGCAACCTTGCTACATAAGTGCAAAATTGTTATTTAATTTTAAATAAAACAAAACATTATATGAATTGTAAAAATGTAACCCGATATAGTTTTAAACCATATTCGGGTAGAACAAGCCATATTGACGGGATATGGCCGGTTAATTAGAATACCGCGACATTGGGCACACCAATTTGGTCATGCCAATTTTGACGCAGATTGCCATTTCAGACGACCTGCCGCATCACATTATCGGATTTGAGTCTTCTTCATAGGAAAATATGAAGAAAAAGAGGAATTACAATGACAAAACTGGTTCGGCCACAAAAAATCAGCGACCAAATATTGTCGATATTAGAAGAACGGATTGCGACTGGCGTTTACGAAAAAGGCGGCAAAATCCCGCCCGAACGTACCTTGGCGGAAGAATTCGGCGTATCGCGCCCCTCGGTCAGGGTCGCGCTGAACATCCTGATTGCGCGGCAGGTTTTGGAAGCGCGTCAGGGCGATGGCTATTACGTTTCCGTCAAACCGCAACAAGATTTCCTCCAAAGCTGGCAGGAATTGCTCGGCAAACATACCAACTGGGAAACCGACGTTTTCGATTTCAGCTGTCACGTTGAAGGCTGTATGGCGGCACTGGCCGCCGAAAGACGGACTGACGCCGACTTGAAACGGATTGACTTTTGGCGGCAGAAATTTGAAGCGGCCTGCGAAAGCGGAAATTTGGAGCATCAAGCCGAAGCAGACGTTAGCTTCCATCAAACCATTGCCGATGCCGCACACAATATCCTGTTCAGCCACCTTTCCAGCAGCCTGCTCAAAATGCTTTATCAGCAAACACGCAGCGGCATTATCTATATCCATCAAACCGAAGACCCGCGCCCGACGCTGATTGCCCAGCACAGTGCTATTTTTGAAGCCATTGTCCAGGCCAAACCAGCCGGGGCGGCGGAAGCGGCAAAACTGCATTTGAATTATGTCGCCCGCCGCATTTTGCAGGACAGGGAATATCAAAGCCACAGCGAGCATGCGGACGTATTGGCGCAAAATGATTTGAAACGGGTAGATTGGTAGCGTTTAAAAATAATCAGGCCGTCTGAATTTTTTCAGACGGCCTGATTTTGCAAATAAGGCTTTTTAGTGCCACAATCTTCCCCATTCTGTCTAAAAACAAAGGAAGCACCATGTACCGTCATGTCGAGTATTATCCGGGCGACCCGATTTTGAGTTTGGTTGAAACCTTCAAACGCGACGAGCGTTCTGAAAAAGTCAATTTGAGCATAGGCATTTATTTTGATGGCGAAGGCAAAATGCCGGTTTTGGAATCTGTCCTCCGGGCAGAAGCAGAGCATGCGGCCGTACCGCGCCCATCGCCTTATCTGCCGATGGAAGGTTTGGACACTTACCGAAGCGCGGTTCAGCGTTTGCTGTTTGGGCAGGATAATCCGGCGTTGGCAGAAGGGCGCGTTGCGACCATACAGACCTTGGGCGGCTCGGGGGCGTTGAAAGTCGGTGCCGACTTTTTGCACCGTTGGTTCCCTGAAGCGAAAGCCTATGTCAGCGACCCGACTTGGGACAACCATAAGGGTATTTTTGAAGGCGCAGGTTTTGAAGTGGGGGCGTATCCTTATTACAACTCTAAAACCGTCGGCGTGAAATTTGAAGAGATGACTGCGTTTTTCAAAACATTGCCGGAAAACAGCGTCTTGATTTTACATCCATGCTGTCAAAACCCGACCGGCGTAGATATGTCGCAAGCGCAATGGGATGAAGTGTTGAACATCATTAAAACGCACAAGCTGATTCCGTTTATGGATATTGCCTATCAAGGTTTCGGCGAGGATTTGGACAGCGATGCCTATGCAATCCGTAAAGCCGTCGAAATGGGACTACCTTTGTTTGTCAGCAACTCTTTCTCGAAAAACCTGTCGCTGTACGGAGAGCGCGTCGGCGGTTTGAGCGTAGTGTGTCCCAATAAGGAAGAAGCAGAGCTGGTGTTCGGACAGTTGAAATTTACCGTCCGCCGTATTTATTCCAGCCCTGCCGCGCATGGCGCATACATCGCTTCTGATGTGATGAACAGCGAGGAGCTGCGCGCTTTGTGGGAAAACGAGGTTTACGCCATGCGCGACCGCATCCGTGCCATGCGTCAGAAACTTTATGATGTTTTGACGGCCAAAATTCCCAATCGCGATTTCAGCTATTTCATCAAACAGCGCGGTATGTTCAGCTATACAGGCCTAACCGTAGAGCAGGTACACCGCTTGCGTGACGAATTTGCTGTTTATCTGTTGGATTCGGGCAGGATGTGTGTGGCCGGTTTGAATGCATCAAATATCGATTATGTGGCCGAGGCATTTGCCAAAGTGTTGCAATAGCCATGCAATCTGAAATTGAATGTAGTTTTATTTGAAGTAAATCAAAAGGCCGTCTGAAAAATTTTCATCTTTCAGACGGCCTATTTATAATTGGCGCACCCAACAGGGATCGAACCTGTGACCTCCAGCTTCGGAAACTGACACTCTTCCAACTGAGCTATGGGTGCGAAAGCCGTAAGGTTAACGCATATTGGCTTTATTGGCAAAGTTTATCTTGAAAGTGTCTGAAAGTGGCATTGGCGGTCACTTTTTTGCATGGCTGGAATAATCAATTAACTACAAAGGCTTATAGATTTCAGACGGCCTTTTTGAGGATTTTTGCGTATCTTTTTCTCAAGATGGATTGGAAAGCCTTTGCGAATTCAGTATAATCCAGCAAAATATTGTTAATTGCGTTTAACACATAAACTATAACTTACAGCACAACCTAACCTAACGGCGAGGCCTACCAAATGAAACAACTCCGCGACCACAAAGCCCAAGGCTCTGCATTGTTCACCCTTGTGAGCGGTATCGTTATTGTCATTGCAGTGATTTACTTCCTGATCAAACTGGCGGGAAGCGGTTCATTCGGCGATGTTGCCGAAACAACCGAAGCTGCGACTCAAACCCGTATCCAGCCAGTCGGCCAACTCAAAATGGGCGACGGCATTCCTGTTGGCGAACGCCAAGGTGACCAGATTTTCAACAAAATCTGTATCCAATGTCACGCGGCGGACAGTATCGTTCCTAATGCGCCTAAATTTGAAAACAAAGGCGATTGGGCTCCTCGTATCGCCCAAGGCTTTGATACCTTGTTCCAACACGCTTTGAATGGTTTCAACGCAATGCCTGCCAAAGGCGGTGCGGCTGATTTGACCGACCAAGAATTGAAACGCGTGATTACTTATATGGCCAACAAAGCCGGCGGTACTTTCCCCGATCCTGATGCTGCGGCTCCTGCCGATGCCGCTGCTTCCGGCGAAGCTGCTTCAGCTCCAGCAGCTGAGGGTGTGGCTCCTGCAGATGCTCCTAAAGCAGACGCTGCCAAAGCTGAAGACAAAGGCGCAGCTGCCGGTGGTGCAGACGGTAAAAAAGTTTACGAAGCCAGCTGCCAAGCATGTCACGGCGGTGCGGTTCCCGGTGTTCCTCATGTAGGTAAAAAAGAAGACTGGGCTCCTCGTATCAAACAAGGTAAAGACACCCTGCACAAACATGCAATCGAAGGCTTTAACGCAATGCCTGCCAAAGGCGGTAACGGCAGTCTGAGTGATGATGAAGTGAAAGCTGCAGTTGATTACATGGCTAATCAATCTGGTGCTAAATTCTAAGATTTGACTTTGACTCTCGAATAGAAAGCGCATTCTGCATAGGATGCGCTTTTTTCGTGCAGGAAGGCCTGATCTTGCTATAATACGAGAGTACTAGATTGTAGTTTGTCTGAAAGATTCAGACGGCCTTCAAACACAATATTCTTTTAAAGAAGTTTAACTATATTCACATACGACAAAACAATCACGGAGTTATCTCATGGCAAAAAAATATTTCGGTACTGACGGTGTGCGTGGCGAAGTCGGTCAGTTTCCTATCAATCCTGATTTTGTCTTGAAATTAGGCTATGCGGCAGGTCAGGTTTTGGTGCAGCACGAAGGCGAAATCAAACCAACCGTCTTAATCGGCAAAGACACGCGTATTTCAGGCTATATGCTGGAAGCTGCGCTGATTGCCGGTTTTACCGCCGCCGGTGTCAATGTTATTCAAACCGGCCCTCTGCCAACCCCGGGCGTAGCGTATCTGACCCGTGCTTTGCGTTTGTCTGCCGGTGTGATGATTTCTGCTTCCCATAACGTTTATTCCGACAACGGCATTAAATTCTTTGCCGAAGGCGGTGTGAAGCTGAGCGATGAAATCGAGTTGGAAATTGAAGCCAAAATCGATGAGGAAATGAAAACCCAGCCGTCCAGCCGTTTGGGCCGTGCGCGCCGGATTAATGGTGCGGATGACCGCTATATCGAGTTCTGTAAATCCACTTTCCCAAGCCATTTGGACTTGCGCGGTCTGAAATTGGTGGTCGATACCGCCAATGGTGCAGGCTATGCAGTTGCGCCTAAAGTATTCCACGAATTGGGTGCGCAAGTGGTCAGTATCGGTGATGAGCCAAACGGCTACAACATCAATGAGAAATGTGGGGCAACCCATCCGAAAGCTCTGCAAGCGGCTGTATTGCAAAATGAAGCCGATTACGGTATTGCCTTGGATGGCGATGGCGACCGTTTGATGATGGTTGACCGCAATGGCAAAGTGTATGACGGCGACAGCTTGATTTATGTGATTGCCAAAGCACGCGCGCACGAAGGCGTGGAAATCGGCGGCGTGGTAGGTACGGTAATGACCAATATGGCGATGGAAGTTGCTTTGAAAGAGCAGGGCGTTGATTTCTGCCGCGCCAAAGTGGGCGACCGCTATGTGTTGGAACAGCTTCATCAACGCGGTTGGCTGATTGGCGGCGAAGCCAGTGGCCATATTTTGTGCATGGACAAACACAATACCGGCGACGGCATCATTTCCGCGCTGCAAGTTTTGGCCGCATTGCAAACCTTGAATCAAGACCTTGCCACCGTTTGCGCCGATTGGCAGCCGTATCCGCAAACCATGATTAACGTCCACATCAAAAAAGGCCAAAACTGGCAGGACGCTTCCAAAGAAGCTTTGGCTGAAGTGGAAAAAGAACTCGAAGGCAAAGGCCGCGTGGTCTTGCGCGCATCCGGTACCGAGCCTGTCGTGCGCGTGATGGTGGAGGCCAAGCAGGCAGACTGGGCGAAAAAAGGCGCAGAAAAAATTGCCGCTGCCATTCAAGGTCAAAAGTAACAGTGTGTTTGATATTGAATTGAACTAAATAAAAGGCCGTCTGTTGTTCAGACGGCCTTTGTGTTTTATTGGAAGCTTAGTTGCTCAAGACATCAACGCCTTTAGGAGGCGTAAATTTGAACATACCGCTGGAAAGGTTAGGCTTGGTGTTCAAACCGCTGAAGCTGATGCTGGTTTGGTTGCCGAAGCTGTCTTTCAGCTGCATGGCGGCGAGGTTGTCGTCTTTGAAGCCGATACGGATGTATTGATAGCCGGCATTGTTTTTCTTAGGCGTAGCCAAAACGTAGTCGATACCGTTGGCAGAACCATCCTCTTTCAGCGTGTAGCTGCTGTCCAATGCCGTTTTGTTGGAGAGGATGGCGGCAGGGCTGTCACCGATGGTTTGGTCTTGTGAGGACTTGGTTACTTGCGCCAAATCTACGTCATAGAGCCAAATGGTTTTGCCGTCGCCAACAATGGTTTGTTTGTAGGGTTTGGTGTATTCCCATTTGAACAAGCCAGGGCGCAGGATTTTGAATGTACCGTGTGTGGTTTGGGTTTTCTTTTTGCTGTGAACGGTTTGGCTGAAGTTGCCGCTGATACCGTCAGCGTCATTATTGAATTTTTTCAGGGCATCCACTGCGCCGGCTTGTGCAAAGCCGATGGCTGAAGAAAGCAGCGCGGCAGCGGTCAGGGTGAACAGTCGGGTAGTTTTCATGTTTTGGTTCCTTGTTCGGAGAGATGGGTTCAGTATAGACGTTATGGTGTAACAGGCAAGGGGCTGAATGGAGGGTTTAATTTGTGTAAATATGAAAAATCCAATCAAGTGACTGAAATAATTTCATTTCTTCAGACGGCCTGCATTTGGTTTTGACGTTTTTTTAATGAAACACATAAGGGCTTGGTGTGGTATTTAATGTCATTTTACGGAAAGCGTGAAATTATAGTCTTTCTGTTTGCTTTTTAAAACGGTTATAATATTTATCTTTTGAAAACAATGGTTTTGTATGTATCTGAATCCTTATCCTTTATTGGAACAGGCTTTGCTGTCGGACAATCCGGATGAAAAAGGAAAATTGACGCAGGCCTTGTTTGCGCAGTTGGGCAAGGCGGAAGGTTTGACGGTTGAAGAGTCGAAACCTGTGGATTGCCGTTTTGCCGGACATCCGCTCCGTCCGCGTTTGGTTGCCCCTTCGGAAGTCACGCCGCGCAAGATGAATACGGTCGAAGGCTATGCGGCGATGTTGCACGCGATTGCGCACATCGAATTTAATGCGATTAATCTGGCTTTGGATGCGGCGTATCGTTTTCGCAATATGCCGTTTCAGTTTGTACGCGATTGGGTAAGGGTGGCAAAAGAAGAAGTGTTTCACTTCGGCTTAATGCGTGGCCGTCTGAACAGCTTGGGCTACGATTACGGCGCTTTTGAAGCGCACGGGCATTTGTGGGATATGGCGTATAAAACGGCTTACGATCCCTTGTTGCGCATGGCTTTGGTGCCTCGGGTATTGGAAGCGCGCGGTTTGGATGTTACGCCGGGTATTCGTGCAAAAGTGGCACAGCGTGGCGATATGGAAACCTGCGATGTGTTGGATATTATTTATCGCGATGAAGTGGGGCATGTCGCCATCGGCAATCATTGGTATCAGCATCTTTGCCGTGAGCGCGGTTTGGAACCGGTTGCCTTGTTCCGCAGCCTGATTGCGCGTTACGATATGTTTATCTTCCGCGGCTACGTCAATATCGAAGCACGGGAACGTGCAGGATTCAGCCGTTTCGAGCTGGATATGTTGGAAGATTTTGAGAAAAGTTTGAAACAGGATAAAAAGGCCGTCTGAAACGGTAAAATCATCATGGCACATCATCACGATCATTCGCACGCGCATACGCATACTGCCAATAAGCAGGTATTGCGCATTTCATTTTTCGTCATTGCCGGATTTATGCTGGTTGAAGCGGTCGGCGGCTGGCTGACCAACTCTTTGGCCCTGCTTTCCGATGCGGGGCATATGTTCAGCGATGCGTTTTCGCTGGGCGTGGCATTGTGGGCATTCAAACTTGGCGAGAAACAGACCACGCTGCAAAAGACATTCGGTTACAAGCGTTTTGAAATCTTGACGGCGATGTTTAACGGATTGTCGCTGGTGTTGATTGCGGCGATGATTTTTTATGAAGCAGTCAAACGATTGTTTTATCCGCCGGAAATTTTGACGGGCGGTATGCTGGTGGTCAGTATCATCGGTTTGCTGGTCAATATCGGCGTCGCTGTTTATATGTTGAAAAATGGCGATACTGAAGAAAACGTCAATATGCGCGGCGCGTATCTGCACGTAATCAGCGATTTATTCGGTTCGATAGGGGCGATTGTCGCAGCGGTACTGATGATGGCGTATGGCTGGCAATGGGCGGATACGGTTGCCAGCGTATTGGTGGCGGCTTTGGTAGGGCGCAGCGGCAGGAAGCTGTTTAAACAGACTTTGCACATTTTGATGGAAGGCGCACCGGAAAACATCCATACCGATGAGTTACTCAGCGTTATCCGCAATACGGAGGGCGTAAAATCCGTTCACGACTTGCATGTTTGGACGATTACCAGCAATATCCACGTTTTGTCCTGCCATATTGTTGTAGATGGCAGCATGACGGTTGCAGAGTCCGAACAAATCGCCTACCGCATCGAACATGAATTGGCGCATCACAACATCGGACATTGTACGATTCAGATTGAAAGCGAACAGCATCCGCATAAAGATGAAGTTTTGTGTTCGCAGGAAATGCACGAACACCATAATGAATAATGAGGAAAAAAATGGATAAGAAACAATTAGAGGCAGATTTTCATCATGCTATGTTAGAAATTTATGATTTGGCAAAGAAATTACCAACGCCTTATAGGGCTACGCGGTTTAAGCAAATGGTAGATGAGATGGGTGGTAAGGCTGCAGCTGATAAATTACTGGCTTCGCCAAATATTAGCCAAGGATTGCATGATCTATACTTGTACGGTCAAGAAAAAGGATTAAAAATCAGCATGGAGTATTTAATTCTCCAAGAACGATGGTCACCGTTGTTCACAGAAGAACAGAAAAGCATTGCGCGTAAAAAATTAAAGCAATGCGGTTTAGATGTTTAAATCTTTACTACCACCATTAACCATATTCAGGCTGTCTGAAACTTATTGGATTGTTCAGACGGCCTTCTAAAATCATCAAAGGAACACTTATGATCCAAGCCGTATTATTCGACCTTGACGGCACGCTTGCCGATACCGCGCTTGATTTGGGTGGCGCGCTCAACACGGTATTGCGCCGACACGGTTTGCCAGAAAAAAGCATGGATGAAATCCGTCCGCAGGCCAGCCATGGTGCGAGCGGTTTGCTCAAACTTGGTGCAGGCATTA
This sequence comes from Neisseria sp. HMSC073G10, assembly GCF_001812605.1. Lineage (NCBI taxonomy): Bacteria > Pseudomonadati > Pseudomonadota > Betaproteobacteria > Neisseriales > Neisseriaceae > Neisseria > Neisseria sp. HMSC073G10. The sequence goes on from NZ_KV809536.1 coordinate 24,003, forward strand.
CGCCCGACCATCCGGACTATATGCAATGGCGCGAAGAGTTTTTGGATGAATACAGCCGCTGCTATGCCGACCAAACCATCTTGTTCGACGGCGTAAACGAAATGCTGGAAGCCTTAGTTCAACGCGGTATCCAATGGGGCATTATCACCAACAAGCCTATGCGCTTTACCGATGTCCTCGTGCCTAAGCTCTGGTTTACCGTGCCTCCTGCCGTCATTGTCAGCGGCGATACTTGCGATGAACCCAAACCCAGCGTGAAGCCTATGTTTTACGCGTGCGAACAGATTGGCGTTGAGGCGCAGCGATGTTTTTATGTCGGTGATGCAGAGCGCGATATGCAGGCAGGCAAAAATGCAGGCATGACGACCGTGCTTGCCGATTGGGGTTATATTTCTGCTGAAGACCAAACCGAAAACTGGCTTGCCGATTTCCGTATTGCCACGCCTTTGGATTTGTTGGCAATCTTGCGTTAAAACCCTGTAATAATCCGTTTTCAGACGGCCTGAAACGGCGTAAAATTACATAAATTTGTATTTTTTCAACCGTTTTACTACTTGTAAAGAGAAAAATCATGTTCTTCAAGCATATCGAAGCTGCTCCTGCTGATCCGATTTTAGGTTTGGGCGAGGCGTTTAAAGCCGAAACCCGTCCGGAGAAAGTCAATCTCGGCATCGGCGTGTACAAAGACGCATCCGGCGCGACGCCTATTATCAAAGCCGTCAAAGAGGCTGAAAAACGCCTGTTGGAAAGCGAGACAACTAAAAACTACCTCACCATCGACGGCGTTGCCGATTACAACGAGCAAACCCAAATTCTGCTGTTTGGCAAAGACCACGAAATCATCGCCAGCCGTCGCGCCAAAACAGCGCAAAGCCTTGGCGGTACAGGCGCATTGCGTATTGCGGCCGAATTTGCCAAACGCCAGTTGAACGCGCAAACCATCTGGATTTCCAATCCGACTTGGCCAAACCACAACGCCATCGCCAAAGCAGTCGGTATCCAAGACAAACCTTATCGTTATTACGATGCCGCCAAACACGGTTTGGATTGGGACGGCATGATTGAAGACTTGAGCCAAGCGCAAAAAGGCGACATCGTCCTGCTGCACGGCTGCTGCCACAACCCTACCGGCATCGACCCTACGCCCGAACAATGGGAAACTTTGGCAAAACTTTCTGCCGAAAAAGGCTGGTTGCCGCTGTTTGACTTTGCTTACCAAGGCTTTGGCAACGGTTTGGAAGAAGATGCCTACGGCTTGCGCGTATTCTTGAAATACAATAAAGAATTGCTGATTGCCAGCTCTTATTCCAAAAACTTCGGCATGTACAACGAACGCGTCGGCGCGTTCACTTTGGTGGCTGAAGATGAAGCAACAGCAGCCCGCGCCCACAGCCAAGTCAAAACCATCATCCGTACCTTGTATTCCAACCCGGCTTCACACGGTGCGAACACCATTGCGCTGGTGTTGAAAAATGATGATTTGAAAGCACAATGGATTGCCGAACTCGATGAAATGCGCGGCCGCATCAAAGCCATGCGCCAAAAATTTGTCGAGTTGCTCAAAGCCAAAGGTGCAACCCAAGATTTTGATTTCATTATCGAACAAAACGGCATGTTCTCTTTCAGCGGCCTGACTCCAGAACAAGTTGACCGTTTGAAAAACGAGTTTGCCATTTATGCCGTCCGCTCCGGTCGCATCAACGTTGCCGGCATTACTGATGACAACATCGATTATTTGTGCGAGAGCATTGTGAAAGTGTTGTAATTGTCGAATTAAAGGCAAAGGCCGTCTGAATCGTTCAGACGGCCTTTATTTTTGACTTGTCAGCTTATCCGGCAACTGCGTTTATTCCCCAATAAATCATGGCATAGCGCAGCAGTTTACCTGCAATCAGAATAATGGCGCAATGCAGGGCATTGAGCCTGAGCCAGCCTGCGGCGAGGGGGAGGGCATCACCGATAATCGGCAGCCATGCAAATAATAGCGGCCAAATTCCCCATCGTTTTATACGCGCCAATACTTTTTCAGACGGCCTTTTTTTATTTGGAAACATCCTGCCCATGTAATACGAAACCATACTGCCCAAGCCATTCGCCAACCCGGCACACAAACATGCGCCGAGGGCGTGTTGCGGATATTGGTACACAAATGCGGCGTATGCCGCCTCGGATGTACCCGGAAGTAGTGTGGCAGAAGTAAAGGCAGAGGCAATTAGGCCAAGGTAAGCGTAAAGAAGAGGCATATTTTGAGTTATATCAAGGAGTATTGTAAAAAAGAAATAACAGGCTTAATAGGAGGATTATGCCTTTATTTTTTAATATATTAAAAGATAAATCCAATATTATTGAATTTTTTAAAATTAAACGGTTGAAGGATAATGTAGTCGGCCGTTAGAAAATAGTTTTCAAAGTGACGGATTATCAGTATGATACGGGCGGCTGTTAATGGGTGTTAATTTTAATGAACTGATTTAAGCTCATTTTTCCAGCAAATCTTAACAAAACGAAAGGCAAATCATGTCTGCGCATTCACAACAAAATCATACTCCTGCGCTGGTTGTCCTAACCACACTCTTTTTCATGATGGGTTTCATTACCTGCATGAACGATATTTTGATTCCGCATTTGAAAGATATTTTCGACCTGACTTATGTTCAGGCGATGCTGATTCAATTCTGTTTCTTTACCGCTTATGCGATTATGTCGATTCCGATGGGCTATTTGGTCGGCAAAATCGGCTATAAAAACGGCGTGATTAGCGGCTTCGTATTGACCGCCATCGGCTGTCTGCTCTTCTATCCTGCCGCCGGCAGTCATTCTTATGCAACTTTTTTGGGTGCATTGTTTATTTTGGCTTCAGGTGTAACACTGTTGCAAGTAGCGGGTAACCCTTATGTGACTTTGCTGTCCAAACCAGGTAAAGAATCTGCAACACTGACTTTGGTTCAGGCATTTAACTCTTTGGGTACGACCATTGCTCCGCAAATCGGCGCATTCCTGATTTTGGCTGATGCAACACAAACTGTCAGCAAAGCCGAGCAAATTTCTTCCGTTCAAATTCCATATTTGGGTTTGGCAGGTTTGCTGATTATTTTGGCTGTGTTCGTCAAAATGATTCGTCTGCCTGATGCAAACAAAATTGCTGAAGAAGAGAGTGAACACAACCATGATGGTAAACACAGCGTATGGCAATACCGCCACTTGATTTTTGGTGCGGCCGGTATTTTCTGTTATGTTGGTGCAGAAGTATCTATCGGTTCTTTGTTGGTCAACGTGTTGGGTTACCTGAAAGGTTTGGACCACGCATCTGCTGCAAAATATCTGTCGTTCTACTGGGGCGGCGCGATGGTTGGTCGCTTCTTAGGCTCTGCCATCATGGCGAAAATTGCGCCTAACCGCTATTTGGCATTCAATGCTACCGCTGCTGTTGTCCTGTTGGGCGTAGCTATGTTGGCAGGTAAAGCCAGTGCAGATGTTGCGATGTGGGCATTGTTGGCCATCGGTTTCTTCAATTCCATCATGTTCCCAACGATTTTCTCTTTGGCAACCAAAGGTCTTGGCCGATTCACCAGCAGCGCTTCCGGCGTATTGTGTACTGCGATTGTCGGCGGTGCGATTGTGCCTGTGGTACAAGGTTGGGTAGCGGATACTCAAGGTCTGATGATTTCTTTCGTTGTATCAGCGATTTGTTACGTATACATCGTATTCTTTGCTATAAAAGGCTACAAAGCTGACGAATAATTCATCATGATAAAAGGCCGTCTGAAACTTTATGGGATTTCAGACGGCCTTTTTACTTTGTGGCATAATGATTTAAATGACAGGAGGGAAAAATGGCCAAAATCATTTTGCTGCATGGCTTGCACATGCATTCGTGGGTCATGAGACCGCTGGCGTATTTGCTGGAACAAGAAGGTTTTGAAGTTGCGCTGTTCGATTATTGCAGTGTGTTGCACTCGATGAATCGGCATGTTGAGGACTTGGCGCGATGGATTGATGAGAACCATGCTGATGAAACGCTGCACTTTGTCGGCCACAGTTTGGGCGGCTTGGTCTTACGCAATTTTGCAGCAGCATATCCGGATAAAGTCAGCGGCCGTATCGTTACCATGGGTACGCCGCACCAAGGCAGCCGTGCCGCGCAACGTGTGTTCAATATGGGTTTGCAAAAGCCGGTATTGGGCGGCTCGTATAAAGGCGCATTGGACGGCGGTATGCCTGAATTGCCAGAGGGTGTTGAGCTGGGCAGTATTGCCGGCAATAAACCGTATGGACTGGGTCGTGTTTTAGGTTTGCATGGCGAACATGATGGTACGGTTTTGGTCAGCGAAACGCATTGTCCGAATATGCGCGATCATGTTGTTTTGCCTGTCAGCCATAGCGGTATGCTGTTTAACCGTAAAACGGTTGAGCAGGTGGTGGCATTTTTGCATGATGGACGTTTTAAAAAGCAATAAAATTTCATTTATTTTAATTTAAAAGTATTTAATGTTAATAATTTAATATATTTTAAAGAAAGTGTCGCAGTTTTACTGAAGCTGTTTTTATAAAATAACAGGCAGGCCGTCTGAAAATCGGGTTTCAGACGGCCTGTTATGCTAAAATCTGTTAAATACTTATTAAAAAGGCAAAGAACAATGTTTGCTTTCAAATCCTTACTTAATATGCCGCGCTTTGAGGCCATCGCTGTGGCCTTGGCTTTGGTGGCGGCAATGGGTTACACGATTATTTCGCTTGAATGGCTGCCGCATATGTCGATTGTGACGGCGATCGTGGTCTTGCTGTTGTACGGTTTGATGCGTGGCTTGAAATATCAAGACATGCAAAACGGTATGATAGGCGCGGTCGGGCAGGGCATGGGTGCGATTTATCTGTTTTTCTTTATCGGCCTGATGGTCAGCGCGCTGATGATGAGCGGTGCGATTCCGACGCTGATGTATTACGGTTTCGGATTGATTTCGCCGACTTATTTTTATTTCTCGGCGTTTGCGCTTTGCTCAATCATCGGTATTTCCATCGGCAGTAGTTTGACGACTTGTGCGACTGTCGGCGTGGCATTTATGGGTATGGCGGCTGCGTTTCATGCCGATATGGCGATGACGGCAGGCGCGATTGTGTCGGGTGCGTTCTTTGGCGATAAAATGTCGCCGCTTTCCGATACGACCGGTATTTCCGCTTCGATTGTCGGCATTGATTTGTTCGAACACATCAAAAACATGATGTACACCACTGTGCCTGCGTGGTTGATCAGTGCGGCATTGATGTTGTGGCTCTTGCCCAATGTTGCCGCACATGACATGAACAGCGTCGAAGCTTTCCGCGCGCAATTGGAAGCAACCGGTTTGGTGCATGCCTATTCGCTGATTCCGTTTGCCTTGCTGGTTGTCCTCGCCCTGATGCGCGTCAATGCCATTGTGGCCATGTTGTTTACCGTTGTGGTGGCGCTGATTATGACTTACTTCCACAGTACGCCTGATTTGAAACAGCTGGGCGCGTGGTTTTACAGCGGATACAAACTTGAAGGCGAAGCATTCAAAGACATTGCCCGTCTTATTTCTCGTGGCGGCTTAGAAAGCATGTTCTTTACGCAAACCATCGTAATACTCGGCATGAGCTTGGGCGGCCTGTTGTTTAGCATTGGTGTGATTCCGTCTTTGCTGGAGGCCATTCGTGCGTTCCTGACCAATGCCGGACGTGCTACTTTCAGCGTGGCCATAACATCGGTCGGCGTCAACTTCCTGATTGGCGAACAATATTTAAGTATCCTGCTTTCCGGCGAAACCTTTAAGCCGGTATATGACAAACTCGGCCTGCATTCGCGCAACCTTGCCCGTACGCTGGAAGATGCGGGTACGGTCATCAACCCGTTGGTGCCTTGGAGCGTCTGCGGCGTATTCATCAGTCATGCCTTGGGTGTGCCTGTTTGGGAATACCTGCCTTATGCCTTCTTCTGCTACTTGAGTTTGGCTCTGACGCTGGTGTTTGGCTGGACAGGGCTGACTTTGAGTAAGAAGTAAACAGCATTTAAAATAGCAATGCTTTTATCAAACAAGGCCGTCTGAAAACAATTTCAGACGGCCTTGTTTTACTTGAAGTAGCCGTATCAACATGATTTCACTATAATTGCTGCACCAATAAAAAAATAATCCAAACAATGAACAAACAAATCCGCCAAGAAATTTTCGAGCGTTTCCGCGCTGCCAATCCTCATCCGACTACCGAGTTGAATTTCAGCTCGCCGTTTGAGCTGCTTATCGCCGTTTTATTGTCTGCACAAGCAACTGATGTCGGCGTGAACAAAGCGACTGCCAAACTCTTTCCAGTTGCCAATACGCCGCAAGCCATGTTGGATTTGGGGCTGGACGGCGTGATGGAATACACCAAAACCATAGGCCTCTACAAAACTAAGTCCAAACACATCATGCAGACTTGCCGTATTTTGCTGGAAAAATACAATGGCGAAGTGCCTGCCGACCGAGAGGCTTTGGAATCTTTGCCCGGTGTTGGCCGTAAAACAGCCAATGTGGTGTTGAATACTGCATTCGGGCAACCTGTTATGGCGGTCGATACCCATATTTTCCGCGTTTCCAACCGTACCAAAATTGCTCCGGGCAAGGATGTGCGCGAAGTTGAAGACAAGCTGATGCGCTTTATTCCCAAAGAGTTTTTGATGGATGCCCATCACTGGTTGATTTTGCATGGCCGCTACACGTGTAAGGCTTTGAAACCGCAATGCAGCAAATGTTTGATTAACGATTTGTGCGAATATCCGGCAAAAATGTAAATAAAAAAACATAAAAAAGGCCGTCTGAATTTCAGACGGCCTTTGATTTGGCTACGATTAGTCGGCAACTGCCATCAGGCTGGCGTTACCACCAGCAGCGGTAGTATTGATACTGCAAGAGATTTCTTCAAATACTTGCAGAATGTCCAGACCTTGTTCGGAAGGCAGGATGCGGATGAGCGCACCGTCGCGGCCGGCCAACTCTTGTTTGCGCTCGCTGCTCAAAGGCTCGATAGCGGCAACATGGCTGATGCCTGCGTTTTCAGGTTTGCTGTTGACTTGCAACAAACCGTCCAAATCGGCTGAGTAGGAAGCCAACGGGCTGTTAGGCTCAACAACTGTTTGGATGCCTGCGGCTGCCAGCTCGGTCAGGGCAGAGAAGGCTTGCAGCAGATTGCCGCCATGTACCCAAACACGTTTTGGAGAGCGCCAGCTCAATGAGTTGCGTTCGCCGGTCGGGCCGACCAATACGGTTTCGGCTTTGCGCAGGGTACGGACGCGGGCGTGACCCAAAGCTGCGGCTGCGGCTTTTTTCTCTTCTGCGTTAAACGGCAGTTTGTGAACCAGGGTTTCCAAACGTTTGAGTGCGTCTTCGTCTGCTTGACCGATTCGGCTGAGGGTTGGGGCAACCCATTCAGGAGTACGAACCAGGCGTTGCAGATAGAATGAACCGCCTGCTTTTGGACCGGTACCGGACAAGCCGTGACCGCCGAAAGGTTGTACGCCGACAACAGCACCAACGATGTTGCGGTTGACGTAGATGTTACCGGCTTCGATGCGGTCGCGGATATGGTCGACAGTGCCTTCGATACGGCTGTGTACACCGCTGGTCAGAGCATAGCCTTTGGCGTTGATTTGGTCGATGAGTTGATCCAATTCGCTGGCGCGGTAGCGGACAACGTGCAGTACAGGACCGAACACTTCGCGTTGCAACTCGTTCAGGTTGTTCAATTCAAACAGGATTGGACGAACGAAAGTAGAGTTGTTGTCATCAACGTCGGCGGCAGTTTTGATTTCGTGGTAAGCCTTCGCTACGCCTTTCATTCGGTTGATGTGGGCCAACAGGTTTTGTTGGGCTTCAGCATCGATGACAGGGCCAATATCTGTGGTCAGTTGGGTCGGTTTGCCGACAACCAATTCGTCCATTGCGCCTTTGATGATGTTGACCATTTTATCGGCAACATCTTCTTGAACGCACAAGATACGCAGAGCGGAACAACGTTGGCCTGCGCTGTCGAAGGCAGAGTTCAATACGTCGAGGCAGACTTGTTCCGGCAGGGCGGTAGAGTCCACAATCATCGCGTTTTGACCACCGGTCTCGGCAATCAGGACAGGGCTGTCGTCGCGTTTGGACAGGGCTTTGTTGATCAGGCGCGCTACTTCGGTAGAACCGGTGAAGATCACGCCGCCAATGCGGGTATCGCCGGTCAGGGCAGAGCCGACATCGCCTGCGCCGAGTACGAGTTGCAGCGCAGAAGTCGGAATACCGGCTTGATGCATCAGGGAAACTGCGTAAGTAGCAATCAGGCTGGTTTGTTCGGCAGGTTTGGCGATAACGGTATTACCGGCAGCTAATGCAGAAACCACTTCGCCGGTAAAGATGGCCAATGGGAAGTTCCATGGGCTGATGGCAACGATTGCGCCGACAGCTTTGGCATCTTTAGGCAGGGTGTTTTCAGATTCGTTGGCATAGTAGCGGCAGAAGTCAACGGCTTCGCGTACTTCGGCAACGGCGTTGTTCAAGGTTTTACCGGCTTCGCGGACGGCCAGCATCATCAATGCAGGCGTGTGTTGTTCCAACAGGTCGGCAAAACGGCGCAGGCAGTCGGCGCGTTCTGAAGCAGGTTTGGCGCTCCACTCAGGCAGGGCGGCAACGGCTGCACCAATAGCTTCTTGAGCCAAGGCTGCATCGGCAAAGCTGACAGTGCCGACAACATCGTTGTGGTCTGCAGGGTTGCGGACAGGTTGCGCTTCGCCTACGTTACGCGCTTCGCCATTGACGATGGAAGCAGCGTGGAAGTCTTCGGAAGAAGCTTGGTTGAGTTTTTCTTGCAGGTTTTGCAATACGGTTTCGTTGCTGAAATCTACGCCTTGAGAGTTCAGACGGTCTTTGCCATACAAATCGCGTGGCAGAGGCAATGCCGGATGCAGATGGATGCCTTGTTCGGCGATGGTGTCGAACGGGCTCTTAATCAGGCGGTCGATGCTGATGTTTTCGTCAACGATTTGGTTCACGAAAGAAGAGTTCGCACCGTTTTCCAACAGGCGGCGTACCAAGTAGGCAAGCAGGGTTTCGTGTGTGCCGACCGGGGCATACACGCGTACGCGGCGGCCTAAGTTTTGCGGGCCGACTACTTGGTCGTACAGGGTTTCGCCCATGCCGTGCAGACATTGGTGTTCGAAGTCTTTGCCTTTACCCATTTGGTAGATTGCGCCCAAAGTATAAGCATTGTGGGTAGCAAATTGTGGGAACACGGCATCTTGCGCATCCAAGAGTTTGCGTGCGCAGGCGAGGTAGGAGATGTCGGTGTGGACTTTACGGGTGTAAGTCGGATAGCCTTCCATGCCGTCTACTTGAGCCCATTTCACTTCGCTGTCCCAGTATGCGCCTTTAACCAAACGGATCATCAGTTTTTGGCTGTTGCGGCGGGCCAGGTCGATCAGGTAGTCGATAACGAACGGGCAACGTTTTTGGTAGGCTTGAACAACGAAACCGATACCTTTGTAGCCGGCCAAGTCAGGGTCGGAAACCAAAGCTTCCATCAAGTCCAAAGACAATTCGAGACGGTTGGCTTCTTCGGCGTCGATGTTGATACCGATATCGTATTTTTTACCCAAAAGGAACAATTCTTTCAGGCGCGGCAACAATTCGCTCATAACGCGTTCGTGTTGGGCGCGTGAGTAGCGTGGGTGGATGGCGGAAAGTTTGACGGAAATACCGTTGCCTTCGTAAACGCCTTGGCCTGCGGCATCTTTACCGATGGCGTGAATGGCTTGAACGTAGTCGTTGTAGTAGCGGTTGGCATCCTCTTCGGTGTATGCGGCTTCACCCAACATATCGAAAGAGAAGCGGTAACCCATTTTCTCGCGCTCTTTACCGTTTTGCAGCGCTTCTTCAATGGTTTGGCCGGTTACGAATTGTTTGCCCAACAGGCGCATGGCGTAGTTTACACCTTGACGGATCAGAGGCGCACCACCTTTGCTGATCATGCGGCTCAGTGCAGAACCCATGTTTTTCTCAGAAGTGTTGGTGGTCAGTTTGCCGGTAATCAACAGACCCCATGCAGCCGCGTTAACGAAGAGGGAAGGGCTGTTGTTCAAGTGGCTTTTCCAGTTGCCTTCGGAGATTTTATCGGCAATCAGGCGGTCGCGGGTGGCATTGTCCGGAATACGCAGCAGGGCTTCGGCCAGACACATCAGTGCAACACCTTCTTCACTGGAGAGAGAGAACTCGTGCATCAAGGCATCTACGCCGCTTGCTTTGGTGCGGCTGGAGCGGACTTGAGTAACCAAACGACGGGCAAGCTCGGAGGCAGCATTGCGCTCTTCGTCGGTCATCTGTGCACGTTGCAACATATCCTGAACGGCTTCGATTTCATCGCGGCGGTAGGCATCAGTTACAGCTTGACGCAGAGGAGTTTGTGTTGGAAAAGCGAAGTTAAACATTATTTATGTTCTCCAAAGGTTTTTTTCATGGTTTCAGACGGCCCGACTTTAAGACTGCTAAAACAGACATTCTGAAGGATAGTAATATCGTAATAAAATTATGATGCGGATACAAGATGTATCCGCATAAATTGCTGTTTTTTCTGATAAGGCTCAGATTATTTTGAAACAGTTTATTTCGTAAAGACGGCCTGCACGGAATCATGCAGGCCGTCTGAAAACGTCTTATTTAGAGGCGCGGTATTCTGCGTCTGCTTTTTCAAAGCGTTCTTGCAATTCGCGTGAAGGTTTTTTGTCGATCAGGGACACCAAAACAATCACGAGTGTGCAAATGATAAAGCCAGGAACGATTTCATAGACAGTAGCGAAACCTGTTTCTTGTGCGGCCAAAGCAGGTTTTTTGATCCACTCAGCCCAAACAACCACAGTCAGTGCACCTGCAATCATGCCGGAGAGTGCACCGTAGGCAGTAATGCGTTTCCACAGAACAGACAGGATAACAACCGGACCGAATGCGGCACCAAAGCCAGCCCATGCATAAGCTACCAAGCCCAATACTTTACTGTTAGGGTCAGAAGCAATCAGGATAGAAATCACGGCAATCGCCAATACCATCAGACGGCCAATCCATACCAATTCAGCTTGTTGTGCCTTTTTACGCAGGAAGCCTTTGTAGAAGTCTTCGGTAATCGCGCTGGAGCAAACCAACAATTGGCAAGACAGGGTAGACATTACAGCGGCAAGAATCGCGCTCAAGATGATACCGGCGATCCAAGGGTTGAAGAGCAGGGTAGCCAAAGCGATGAAGATACGTTCGTGGTTGCCGTTCATTTCTTCAACGTGAGCAGGGTTGGCACCGAAGTAGGCGATACCGAAGTAGCCGACAGCCACAGCACCGGCCATACACAGAATCATCCAAGTCATACCGATACGGCGTGCAGAAACCAGAGATTTAGCGCTTTCGGCAGCCATGAAACGAGCCAAAATGTGTGGTTGGCCGAAATAGCCCAAGCCCCAAGCGGCGGTAGAGATAATGCCGATGAAAGTAGTACCGGCAAACAGGCTTCCGTATTCTTTACCGGTAGAAGCGGCAACTTGTTGGATGGCCGCATTCATTTGATCTGCACCGCCCAAACCCAAATACACCATGATAGGAGTCAGTACCAATGCAAAAATCATCAAAGAAGCTTGCAGGGTATCGGTCCAGCTTACGGCCAAGAAACCGCCCAAGAAAGTGTAGGCGATGGTTGCGCCGGCACCCAGCCACATGGCTTGAGTGTAAGACAGATCGTGGAACAGGCTTTGGAACAGGGTAGCACCGGCTACGATGCCTGAAGCACAGTAAATAGTGAAGAAGAACAAGATAATCAGTGCAGAAACCACTTTCATCAAGTGACCGCCGGCACCGAAGCGGTGGAAGAAGTAATCAGGAAGCGTCAGCGCGTTGTTGGCATATTCGGTATGTACGCGCAGACGGCCTGCAACCAAAAGCCAGTTGAGGTATGCACCCACAATCAGACCAATGGCAATCCAAGCTTCATTCAAACCGCTCAGGTAAATGGCACCTGGCAAGCCCATCAAAAGCCAGCCTGACATATCGGAAGCACCGGCAGACATCGCGGTCACGAACGGACCCAAGCTGCGGCCGCCGAGGATGTAGTCATCGAAGTTTCGTGTTGAAAAATAGGCGGCCAGGCCGATCAGTAATACGGCGACCAAATAGATCGCGAAAGTGATATACATGGGATTCATGTACTTATTCCTCATCTAACTTATAAATACGGGTTTTGAAATTGCAAACAATTCGTACCCAAACTTTTTTCTAATAAAAATACAGCTTAAAAATCCTGTTTTTCACGAGAGAGTCAGGATAAATTATTTTCAAATACAATAGGATATGTAACCAATCCATATTAAATTGTAAATAATTAAATTTAGAATACAGTAAATTTTTTGTTTTGCAAAGCACGGAACACGGGCTTTATGAAAAATCGTAGCGCTTTTTAGGGGAAGTTATTTGAAAACAAAAGATTGCAAAAATTATCTTAATTTTGAGAAAAGGAAAGACAATGAAACTATCTTTCCTATAAATGAAACGTTGCGCGGAGAAAAAGCGTAATTATGCGACATGGAACGAGCTGTTCAGACGGCCTGATAATGGCACTATCCCGTATTTATGATGAATACGGGATAGTGAGTCAGCTTGAACTAAATAGAAAAATCATCTTTTAACAAATGTTTATAAGCGAAGAGATAGAAAGCGGCAACAAAAGACGATCCGCCGAGGACATTGCCTAAGAAGACAGGAATCATATTGTAGAAAAATTGACCCCAGCTGACATTTGCACCCGCCCAAATACCGGCCGGAATGATGAACATATTGGCAACAAAGTGTTGGAAACCGATCAACACGAAGATCATGACCGGAAACCAAGTTGCCAAAATGCGGCCTGAAGTATGGCGTGAGCCGAAATAGAACCAAATACCCATGCACACCATCCAGTTACATGCGATAGCGGAAACGAAGGCACGGCCAAAGTCCATATTAACTTTGGCTTCGGCAATGGCAATGGTTTTCGCCGCAGCCGCTCCCTCTGCCAGGCCGACATAGTGGCCGAGGAAATAGGCCATGGCAACGGCGCCAGCTAGGTTGCCCAAGCTGACGATGAGCCAGTTGCGTACCAGTTTGTAGGTGCTGACGCGGCCGGTCAATCTGCCCAAAGCCATAATCATCATATTGCCTGTTGCCAGCTCACCGCCGCCGATTAAGATACAAATCAGCGCAATCGGGAATACGGATGCGCCCAAAAGGGCAGCCAGGCCGTTCCATTCGGCTGGAATACCGCTGATGACGCGCAGGCAGGCAAGATAGCCGAAGCCGACATAGCCGCCGCCTAAAAAACTCAAAATCACCAACATTTTGATGCTGAACTCAGACTTGGCGCAGCTCTTGCCGATGGCTTCCTGTAAAATCTCGTGAGGGTACAAATCTCGTGTATTCATGAGGCTCCCTTAAATTGGAAATATCTTGTTTATCATGAGGATAATAAGTTTGCCTGAGAATGATGCCGGTAGGAAATAACGACTGGTTGTAAGAATAGAAGAGGGGGTTATATATTGAAGCGGCTAAGGCTAACGGCTGACTTTTTTGAAGAAAGATAAGTTGAGGCGTTGAGATATTGGCGTTTTAAAAACTGAAAAGGCCGTCTGAAAAAGTTGCTTTCAGACGGCCTTTGGATTTGCTTGGATAATGAGGGCTACAAGCGCGTTACGCTTAAAACGCCTTTGATGTCGCCCAAGCTGGCTAATACGCGCGGCAGGTCGTTGACTTGGCGGACTTCAAGGGTAAAGCGCATACTGGCTTCCAAATCGCGCGATTGGGTTTGCACCGCGGTAACGTTGAGTTTATGACGCGCCAGCGCATCCGAAACGTCTCGCAGCAAACCGGAGCGGTCTTGGGCGCGGATTTCAACATCGACGGCAAATACTTGTCCTTCTTGCAAGGCTGCCCAGCTTGCGTTCAACACTTTTTCCGGAGCCTGTTCGGCAAGGTGGCGGAAAGAAGGGCAGGTATTGCGGTGGACGGAAATACCGCGGTCGCGGGTAACAAAGCCCACAATATCGTCAGGAGGTGCCGGTTTGCAGCATTTGGCAAGTGTGGTCATTAAGCCGTCTTCGCCGTCAATCAAAATGCCGTTTTTGCCGCCTTTTTTGATTTTGGACTGCTTGACGATATTGGTTTCATCAATCGGCACGGGAGGCGGTTCATTCAGCGCGCCGCAGGCTTTGTGGATGGCGCGGTTGGAAACTTCGCCCTGACCGATGGCCGTATAGAGTTCGTCGGTTTTTTTGAAGCCGAGTTTTTCCGCCAATGCTTGCAGATTAGGTTTGGGGAAGATTTTTGACAACTGTTTGTCCAACTGGGCGCGGCCTTCTTCGCGCACGGTATCCGCATTTTGCTGGCGGATGTAGGCACGGATTTTGCTGATGGCGCGGTTGGATTTGACCCAGCCTTCGTAGAGCCAGTTGACGGAAGGATTTCCCTCTTTGGCGGTAATGATTTCAACGCGTTGACCGTTTTCCAAAGGCGTGGACAGCGGCACGATTTGTCCTTCGACTTTTGCGCCGCGACAACGGTCGCCTACGCTGCTGTGCAAGGCATAGGCAAAGTCGATCGGGGTAGCGCCCGTAGGTAGGGAGAGGACTTTGCCGTGTGGAGTCAAAACGTAAATCGTATCGTTAAACAGCTCGGTTTTAAAGGCGGCGGCAAGGTCTTCTTTGCCGCTTTCTGCCATGTTTTCACGCCAGTCTAGGAGTTGGCGCAACCAAGCGATTTTTTGTTCGTAGGCTGAATCGCCCTTGCCGCCTTCTTTATAACGCCAGTGGGCGGCAACACCGAATTCGTTGAATTGGTGCATATCGAAGGTGCGGATTTGTACTTCCACGCCTTTGTCTTCCGGACCGACGATGACGGTGTGCAAACTTTTATAGCCGTTGCCTTTCGGGTTGGCGATATAGTCGTCGAACTCGCCCGGAATCGGCTGCCAGAGGCTGTGGACAATGCCCAACGTGGTGTAACACTCGGGAATGGTGTCCACCAAAATCCGTACGGCGCGGATGTCGAACAAGCCGTCGAAAGTGAGCTTTTTCTTCACCATTTTTTTGTAAATGGAGTAGATGTGCTTCGGTCTTCCGGCAACTTCAAAATGAATATTGTATTTTTTCAGTTCCGTACGCAGGATATTGAGGAAGTTTTCGATGTATTCGAGGCGCTCGGTGCGCTTTTCGTCCAAAAGCAGGGCGATTTCGCGGTATTTTTCCGGCTCTTGATGGCGGAAGCCCAAATCTTCGAGCTGCCATTTGAGTTGCCACACGCCCAAGCGGTTGGCGAGCGGGGCAAAAATGTCGAGGGTTTCTTTGGCAACGGCGCGTTTTTCAGGATTGTCGGGAACGTTGCTTAAGAATTGGAGGGTGCGCGTACGCATGGCCAGTTTGATCAGGACGACGCGGATGTCGGTAACCATCGCCAACAGCATTTTGCGCATGGTTTCGGCTTGTTGGGCGCGCTCTTCCGGCGTGGCAAGGCTGTCTACGCGGGCGAATTGGGTCAGTTTCTGTACTTCGTCCACGCCTTTGACCAGCTCGCAAACGGTACTGTTGCAGCGTTCGGTAACCAATTCGTGCCAAGTGGGAACGTATTTGCCGATGTCGGACAAAATCGTAGCGGCCACGGCATCAGGCAAGAGGTCGAGTTCGCTGACGATTTGCATCGAGCCGAGAAAATGTTCCATTAAAGGCTCGCCGTAAGTCGTTAGGGCATCGGCAGGATAATGTTCTTTAGCTAAGTCAAAGGCCGTCTGAATCAGGTTTTTATCGGAATCGGGCAGCGCGGCAACATAGCCGTCGAACCATGCGAGGAGGCCTTCTAGCGTTGCACTCGATGTTTGGGGCGTTTGGCGAATAGTGGTCATGGCGTGCGTTTTTTTCTTTTTGATAAAAACGTTGCCATTGTAACAGTTTCTTGCCGACAGCCCTAGATTTGTATGCGAATGCGGCACTATGTTTCAGGACACCTTGTTTCAGACGGCCTTGGGTGTTATGGTTAACCGTTTTGAAATTTTAAGGAGTATTTCGATGAAACTGTATATTTACGACCATTGCCCGTTTTGCGTTCGTGCAAGGATGATTTTCGGCTTGCGCGATGTGGCGGTGGAAGAGGTCGTCTTAGCAAACGATGACGAAGCTACGCCGATTGGCATGATTGGCTCAAAACAAGTGCCGATTCTTCAAAAAGAAGACGGTTCGTTTATGGGCGAGAGTTTGGATATTGTCCGTTACATTGATCAGGGCCGTCTGAAAGAAGAAGTTCGTCCCGAGGTCCAGGCTTGGTTGGACAAAGTGGGCGAGTACAATAATAAATTGGTACAGCCGCGCATGGTCAAAATCGGCCTGCCCGAATTTGAGACCGATGAAGCGAAAAAATACTTTATCGACAAAAAAGAGAAAAGTATCGGCAATTTCGAGACTAATCTGAATAAAACGGCGCAATATCTGGAGCGTCTGCATCAAGACTTGGCAGAGCTGGAAGCGCTGGTGTGCGAAGGCGAGGGCTTGTGCGGTGAAATCAGTTTTGAAGATATCCTGACTTTCCCTATTTTGCGCAACCTGACCGTTGTGCGCGGTATTCAATGGCCGCAAAAGTTGATGGATTATTTGTTGGCGATGAGCGAGCGTTCCGGCGTGGCTTTGTATTTTGACCGCGCGTTGTAATGAATGTTTGAAACATAAAAAAAGGCTGTCTGAAAGTTTTTTCAGACGGCCTTTTGTTTAATAAGCAATTGTATCGGCAACCTGTGACAAACCGTTTTCCAGCGATTCGAGCATGGCGGTATAGCCGTCACCTTGTTGCGGCGTGACGGCGTTAAACGGTTTGCTGCGTCCGTCCGGCCATTGTGCATATCCGCTGATGGTGGTCTGCCCCTGATAGCTGCCTTGGAAGGCTTCGATATAGACTTTCAGGGTTTGGCTGCTTTGGCTGCGTGAAGCAGGCACAAAGGTGCGATGCGGATTGAGGCGGTTGAGCTTGTTGCTGAGGTTTGCCGCCAATGCGCCATCGAGCGGTGCCGCCCAAAGGTGGTTTTTCGCCAGATTCACATGATAGGCATCGGTTTGGTAAACGAGGCCGCCGTTGGCAAGCGGTTCGGCAAGGTTGACTTTGACCGCAATTTCATTGCCATGCGCAGCCGGGCGGATGTACTGGCTGTCGGGCAGGACGAAATATTGTGTGCTTTGCGCAGTGCCGCAGGCGGCAAGCGTCAGGGCGGCGGCAATCGGGAAGAGGCGCATTATCGGCTTCCTTTCGGGATAGGGTCTTTGCTGCTGCTGTTGAAAATCAGCGCGTTGGGTTTTTCTTTCAAAGTATTAATCACGGGTTGAACGTCTTTTAAGGTTTTGTCCAAACTTTGCAGTGTATTTTGTACGTCGCCGTAGATAGGCGATTGCGGCGATACGCCTTGCAGGGTTTGACGCAACTCTTTCAGAGTTTGGTTCAACTCGTTCGGAATGTTTTGTGTCTGCGGTTTGCCGACCAGTTTGTCGATGGAGCTTAGGGCGGCATTGGCAGATTTGAGTGTGGACTTGAGCTCGGCAAGCGAACCGTTCAAGCCGGCAACGGTTTTATCCAATGGCAGGTTATTGAACTTGTCTAACAAGTCGGCCACTTTTGCTTGCAAATCGTCCAAACCGCCGCCTTGGGTTGCAATAACGGTATCGCCTGCATAAACGGTATGCGGTCGCAGCTTAGGCGAGGCAGAAGGCTGATCGTTCAACTCAATCATTTTGCTGCCGGTCAGCAGGTTGTTGCTGGAGATGGTGGCCGTCAGGCCTTTATTTAAGGCCATCTGAAATTGTTGTTTCCAATGTTCTTTACTTTGCTCGTCGGCATTGATTTCCAAACGGGAAGGCTCGATACGGATGCGTACGGGAATCCAACCGTTTTCAAA
The DNA here is from genome assembly GCF_001812605.1 of Neisseria sp. HMSC073G10. Taxonomy (NCBI): domain Bacteria; kingdom Pseudomonadati; phylum Pseudomonadota; class Betaproteobacteria; order Neisseriales; family Neisseriaceae; genus Neisseria; species Neisseria sp. HMSC073G10. Next base: position 41,955 of record NZ_KV809536.1, read on the forward strand.
CAAATGCAGGCTATCATTGCGGTCGAAATAAGGGACATCGGAAACTACACCGACATTCAGGCCTTTGTATTCGACAGGCGAACCAGCAGACAGGCCGCGTACGGATTGTTTGAAAAACGCGGTGTAATACAGCGAGCGGTTGTCAGGCAGATTGGCCACTTCGCTGCGGCTGTCGTAAAGCGTGAAGCTGTCTTCGCTTTTGACGTTTTTGCTGTCGCTTGTTTTGGGCGAGTCAAAGGAAATCGCGCCGGACAGCAGGGCAGCTAGAGGGGCGGAATTGAGTTTGACACCGCTGCCTGTGGTTTCGATATTAATGCCGCTTTCCAGCCAGAAACGGCTGGCTGAATTAATCAGTTTGTCGTTGGGGCTTTGGATGAAGATGGTGTAATGCACGCTTTGGTCGGACGGGTCGAAATGCGCGCTTTCTACTTGGCCGACCATAAAGTTTTCATACAAAACAGGGCTGCTGACGTTGAGGATGCGGTCGTTTTTGCCGATCAAATTCAGGCGCAGGCCGCTTTGACCGATGGCGGCAATCGGCGGAATGTCTTGGACGACAAATACATCTTTGGTTTCTTGGCTTTTACCCGGTGTAAATGCAATATATGAGCCGGAAAGCAAGGTTCCCAAGCCGGTAACGCCGCTTTGGTCGATGCGCGGTTTGACCACCCAAAATTGGGTATCGCTGCGGATAAGGTCTTTGGCGTCGGCGCTAAGCTGGGCAGTAACTTCCACGCCTTTTTGGTCATCGCGCAATTTGATGCGGGTAACGCGTCCGACATCGACGTTCAACACTTTAATAATGGTGTTGTTGACCTCGATGCCTTCGGCGCTGTCCATCAATAAGGTAACGACAGGGCCGCGGTTGCGGATGTCTTTCACCAAAAGCCAACTGCCGGCAATCAGCGCAATCAGCGGAATCAGCCACACGATAGACGTGAAGACATTGGTTTTCTTGACACGCGCCGGGGCGTGATAATTGGGTGAAGAATCGTGTTTTTTCATTGTGTTAAGGTCTGGTCAGAATCAAGGCCGTCTGAAAGCTGCTGTTGCTTGTCCCAAATCAGACGGGGATCGAAATAATAGGCCGAAAGCATGGTCAAAATAACGACCAGGCAGAAATAAACCGCCGCACCACCCGGCACAACGCGCGCCATATTGGTGTGGAACGAACTCATCAAAATAATAATCACAAAAATATCAATCATCGACCAGCGACCGATGGATTCGGTAATCCGATACAAAACCGACATTTTGTCCACGCTCATCACGGGTTTGAAGTATGCGGAATAAATTAAAACCGCCATCGCAATAATCTTCAAAACCGGCACCATAATACTGGCGCTGAAAATAATCACGGCAATCAATCGGTCGCCGTCGTCCCACATATAAACAATGCCGTTGAAAATCGTGTTGATCTCCAAGGCCGTCGGGTTGGACGAAATCATAATCGGCAGGATGTTGGCAGGGAAATACAGGATAAATGCCGTGACTAAAAATGCCAGCGAAATACTCAGGCTTTTGGGGCGGCGACGGTATAAGTCTGCGCCGCATACGCCGCAAGGCTGCTCGTCTTTATTGCGGAAATACAGGCAGCGGCTGCAACAGATTTTGTCTTCAGTGGCCGTCTGAACCGCATGGCCGCCGGTTAAACGGTGAATCTTATAATAAACCCAATGCTGCGGAATCGATACCGAAGTCCGAATCAGCATGACCGACAGCGGAAACATCAGATAAAACGCTGAGCCGAATTCCACTGTAGCAACGGACGAGAGCTTGATATACGCCACCAAAGTGGAAATGAAAAACACATCCACCATAATCCAATGACGCAGCCGAACCAATACGCGCGTTGCAAAGCGCAGCGCAGGGTAGGCCTTTTCGCGTATCAAGGCCGTATAAACATAAAGACAGAGCAGCAAAAACAGTAAGGGCGCGCCGAAGGTGAGGATAAACATCACTTCCGCCAGAAAACCGTAATCCAGCGAAATCAAAAGCCGCATCATTTGCGGCAACGACAAAATCGATGTCACGCCGAACAAATCCACGCGGATATACACCATATTGTACGCGAACGCCATTAGAATCAAGGTTGTCAGCGCATAGGCAATTGGCGCGATATACGGATTGTTTTCCACTTCCACAATTTCATGGTTGCACACCGGACAATGCGCTTCCTGTCCCTGACGCAGGCGCGGAATATCCATACGGCAGCCGCAATCCGGGCATTCCACCGTATGTGCAGGCAGCGTCGCATCAGGAAGATAAGACTTGTAGCGCCACCAGCGATGGTAGGCAGGAATCCGTTTCATGGTTCGGCAGGGGATAAAGAAGGTGCAAAGAGTGTCGCATTATAAAGGAAAACAGAAGGATAGCCCAAATTTAGGTCGATATTTGATTGAATGGCGGCTGCTTAATAAGGTTTGGGCCGTCTGAAAAGTTTGAAAAGACTTCAGAAGGTTATTGTTATGAGCCGTTAAATTTTATTAATAGGTCTTAGTTTGGTTTATTGCCATTAGGATAAAATAAGATATATTCTTAATATTTAAAAACACGATAATCCTTGTAGATTTGTGGAAGGTACACGGTCAACGAACCTGAAGTAGGCTAAAAATTATCTTCTTTGTTTTTAAAACGATTCTTTTCAAATTAGACGGATTTTTAACCATAAAGGCCGTCTGAAACCATTAGTCTCTTAATTCAAAGGAAACATCATGAGTGAAACCCAAGAGCTGACTTTCGCCAAACGCTTGAAAGAGCAAACCACGACAACGCACGACAGCGTTGATAACTTGGTTATGTCCGTTCAACCTTTTTCCAGCAAAGAAAACTACATCAAATTCTTGAAACTTCAATCTGTTTTCCACAAGGCTGTTGATCACATCTATAAAGATGCCGAATTGAACAAAGCCATTCCCGAACTTGAATACATGGCGCGTTACGATGCCGTGACTCAAGACTTGAAAGACTTGGGCGAAGAGCCTTACAAATTTGACAAAGAATTGCCACACGAAACCGGTAATAAAGCCATCGGCTGGCTGTATTGTGCCGAAGGTTCTAATTTGGGCGCGGCATTCTTGTTCAAACACGCTCAAAAACTCGAATACACCGGCGAATTCGGCGCACGCCACCTGGCTCCTCATCCGAACGGCCGCGGCAAACACTGGCGCGCTTTTGTCGAGCATCTGAACGCTTTGAACTTGACTCCCGAAGCCGAGGCGGAAGCCATTCAAGGTGCGTGCGAAGCGTTTGTCTTCTATAAAGTGATTTTGCGCGAAACTTTCGGTTTGCCGGAAGGTGCGGAAGCGCCTGAAGGTATGACACCGCACAGACTCTAAAAAATAATTAAATCAAACAGACAAGGTCTCGGCGTAGATGTTTGCAGAGACCTTTAATTACACTACAAAGTTTTGTTTGAACGGGTTGCTGTCTTATACCTACTCAGATTTGATTCTCTTTTAAAAATTCCATTCACCACCTAATGACCATTGATGAATATTACGCATTGCATAGGGTGCATTGCTACGGGTGTGACTATAACTATAATTCAAAGTAGGGGTAATGCCTTTATAAGATAATTTGTTGTGACTAAGATTGATAGAGAGAGCGCGCTCCCGATTGCGTTGCGGCTCCGTGCCGAATGCCATAATGCCTTTATAGCGACGGTTGGCAAATGAAGCGGTAAGTCTGCTGTTAAGCCCACCTAAAACCTGCCATTGCTGTATCCAACCTATATTGAAACCGTTGCGGTGGTAGGCTGCATTGTTCTCAATATTGTGTATGTTTTTGTTTTCAGGAACAAAGCGGTTGTATTGCCAACCGCCGAACAGAGTCGTGTTGCCAAAACGGCGAGCCAGGGAGAGATAGGTACTGTCGTGCCAACCATCGTTGCGCAGTGCACGATCAGTTTCTCGATAGTTTTGGCGGTAGCGTTCCAGTGAGTAGTAAAGTTGAGTCGCATTGCCGAGATTGACCATATGCGAAAGCTGTACGCCAACTCCGTGAGCCAGCATATAAGGTGCAACGCGGCGGTTATTTTCTTTTTTGCTGTCAAACTCGCTGCTGCCTGCCAACTGTGCCTGATAAAACGGTAAAACGCTGACGGTTTGTTTGCCGTCCTTGCGTTGCCAGCCCAAATAAGCTCTGCCGAACGCATCGTCGTAAGCCGATTGGCGGTCGAAAAAATAGCTTGTGCCGCTGAGGTTGGCGCGGAGTTTGATAGCGTGATGCCCATGCAATGGGGTGAGTTTTTCGGTGTTCAATTCGTAATTCAAGCCGTTGGCACTGACAGGTAAGGTAACACTGCATGCGGTTTGCCCCCTTGTTTCGATGCAATAACGCGGAGCAGCGTTGTTGGCATTATCGTTATGCACGGGGCTGATTCCACCAGACCATTTCCATTCTGTCTGCCGTTTGACGGCTTCTTGAAAACGTTTGACATTTTCCAAAACGGGGGCAGGTATATCGCGTTGCGCGGCATGACGAAAATGCATCGTTGCCTCACCCAAGCGATGGTCCTGAAACTCTGCTGCTGCCAAATCCAACAATATGCGGTCGTCTGAAACGTCAGATTCATAAAGGGTACGATAACGTTCGACCGCTTCGGAAGTCCGTCCTTTCAACTTTGCCAGCAAAGCATCGGCACGTGCAATCAGTTTGGGATTGTGGTTGGGCTGTTTACGGTAAAGGGCGACAAGCGAGGAAACCAGGTCTGCGCTATTGCCGTTAAGTGCTTGAACCAGTGCGTCTTCAAGAATATGCGGGTTTGCCGCTAAAAAATCATCATTAACCAGAGTTGGTCTGCCTATATTCTCATTCTTTTCAGGCGACCTTTCCTCCTCAGATAGAATATCTAACCATTGTTTCTGTTGTACTTGTACAGCAGTATTCTGAGAAGAAATATTCTGCCGAACACCCTCTTCGGGAAATTCAGCAAAGGCTGCTGACGGCAATAGGTAGCACAAAGAAGCTGAGACAATTTTTTGTTTTATTTTTAGCATTTAAAGTCATCCGAAATATATGTATATCTGAGGGCAAATCGTTTCTAATAAGGGATTTGCTCTTATCATAAAACTGCCTGAAACATCTCAGGTGATTTTATTTTTGCATAAAAAATACAGATTCGTATTTAGATTTATCATTATAACGGCAAATTTACGAAATAAATATAACTTATTTATTTTTATAGGATTATAAATTGCGTAAATATATTTAACAGAGAGAGGATGGCATAAAGATTCACCCTAACTACTGATAGAAAAAATATTGGTATTGCTAAAATAAAATATTTGTTACACAATATTGCATATTATTAGTAATACTTATCATTATTGTATCTGAGAAGCTTGTATTTTAGAGAGATTGGTTATGAAAATTAATGTATTTATAGTGCCTATTGCAACTACCTTTATTTTGACTGCATGTGCAGGTGGAGGTGCATCTGAACCCAAAGTTCCCGTTGCTATTCCGACAGCGCAACCTATCGCCAATGTTAAGCTGAGCGATGAAAGCAATGCAGTAAAGACCATTAATACCCTTTCCGATAAAGGCGGCAGTCTGCGTGAAGCGGAACTCGAAGTGAAAACATCATGGGGCTACAGCTATACCGATAAACAATATGTCTATCAAACCCCTTCTGGTAACTATTACAACATTAGTTCATATTCTGATCCGATTGTCCCATCATATTCCAGCCCGTCTTATGCCCTTCGTACACGCCATGAAGGACAACCTTTATCTGAAGGTGGTAAACTGTTTGTCTGTTGCAGTAGTTCGGGACAATTCACCTATGCACCGGCAACCAAACAGGACCACCTCAAATTCGGCGCATGGATAAATGCAGACGGCACGGCAGACCTGTTTGTCGGTGGCAAACCCGTCGGAACGGCGAAACCGTCTTATTACACTCCGTCAGACAGTACAGTGGCAAAAGGCAAGACTACATACGAAGTTTGGGCTGTCCGCGTCCGCAACGGCAATATCGTTACCTCAACCTACGATCCGGGCAAATCCTCCGGGTCGTCTGAAAAAAACACGCCCAAACTTTCACTGCTGACAGCCAATTTCAACACCAACAAACTCGGCGGCACGATTTTAGGTAATGCTGATTACGGTCCGGACGTTGTGATGAAAGATGTAGGCATCAACGGCGTTGATTTCTCAGGCACTGCCGAATCCGATGGTAAAAACGGCAAAGTCGAAGGGAAATTCTTTGGTCAATTTAACGGCGATAAAACAGAAGTCAGTATAGGCGGTAAAGTTACCTTTGATGCCGATAAATCGTTGGATACCGTGTTCGGCGGCGTGAAGAATGATGACGACCGCAATACGACGGATACAAGTTTGACACCTGTCAGCAAGTAACCGCACATCAAGCATTCCAATAATAGATAATCAATATATATTAAGAGGCAAAAAATGTCCTTCCATTTTAAACCTGTACTGCTGGCAGCTATTGTCAGCCAAACTTTCCCTGCCTTAGCGGCCGATCCTATTCCTCAAGCTTATCAGGAGTTGAATGAAGTCAAAGTCATTGGCGGCCGCAAAGTACAAAAACTCGGTGAAGAGAAAATCCGCCGTCAGGTTTTGGATAAACAAATGGTCTCCGATGAAAGCGACTTGGTGCGTTACGATCCGGGCATCAGCGTCGTTGAAGGCGGACGTTCCGGTTCCAACGGCTTTACCATACGCGGTGTCGATAAAGACCGCGTTGCCATCAACGTGGACGGACTGGCACAAGCAGAAAGCAGGTCGTCTGAAGCGTTTCAAGAGTTGTTCGGTGCATACGGCAACTTCAATGCAAACCGCAACACGTCCGAACCCGAAAACTTTTCGGAAGTAACCCTTAACAAAGGCGCGGACTCGCTTAAATCCGGCAGCGGCGCATTGGGCGGTGCCGTCAACTACAAAACCAAATCCGCAAGCGACTATGTTTCCGAAGAAAAACCCTACCACTTAGGCATTAAAGGCGGCTATATCGGACGCAACAGCCAAAAATTCAGCAGCATAACCGCCGCAGGAACCTGGTTGGGTCTGGACGCATTGATGGTCTACACCCGCCGTTTCGGTAAAGAAACCAAAAACAACAGCGACGCTGCCGATACCGTCATCACTGACAACAAACAAAGCTGGAGTCCGAATGCTGGTATGACCAACTACGGCAGCCGCGGCATAGCGCGCAGCAAACCTGACCCTCAAGACTGGGAAAACAAAAGCACCCTGTTCAAACTGGGTTACAACTTCAACGATAAAAACCGTATCGGCTGGATTTACGAAGATTCACGCACCGACCGCACGACGATTGAATTGTCCAATATGTGGGCGGCAGACTGGAAAGGCGACGCACTGGGCGACACCCGTTCCCGTCAAGATATTTCCTACCGCAAACGCATCGGTTTCGAATACAAAAACCAACTTGACAAAGGACCATGGGACAACCTCAACCTGCGTTACGACCGTCAAACCATCGACATGAGCACTTGGACCTGGGACTTGCCGACGGATTATGGCCGTAACGGTGTCAACAGCGACGTGTACCATATGTTCCGCAACATCCGTCAAAAAAATACCCAATTCGGTGCCGATGCCGAAAAACAAATCGACTTCTCCAAATCGGTATGGGCAATGCAATACGGATTAGGTGGCTCCAAAAACGATAACGGTAATAGCGACCATAGCTATTGGGTACGCCTATATGACCCGAAATACCAAACGTCCAACAACCAAGAATTGACTATGCTGGTCGAAAGCTCGTCCAAAAACCGTTTTGCCTACTGGAACAACACCTTCCAATTCGGCGACAGCAGCCAATACCGCCTCAATGCCGGGGTTCGCTACGACAACAGCAGCAGCAAAGCCAAGGACAACCCCAACTATACCCCTGCCATCCGCGGTCAAATCCCCTATCTTGGCAGCGAGCGTAAACACAGCGGTTTCAGCTACGGTTTAGGATTAGACTGGAAATTCACGCCGCGTCTGAATCTTTTGGCAAAATATAGCACTGGCTTCCGCGCGCCGACTTCAGACGAAACCTGGCTATTGTTCCCGCATCCTGACTTCTACCTTAAAGCAAACCCTAACCTTAAGGCAGAAACCGCCAAAAACTTCGAACTGGGACTTGCCGGCAGTGGCAAAGCCGGAAACTTTAAACTCTCCGGCTTCCAAACCCGCTACCGCAACTTTATCGAACTGACCTACATGGGCGTGTCCTCAGACAACCCCAACAGCCCTAATTATGCACCGATTTCCGACGGTACCGCATTGGTCAGCTCACCCGTTTGGCAAAACCAAAACCGTTCCTCCGCATGGGTGAAAGGTTTGGAATTTAACGGCACATGGAACCTTGACAGCATCGGTTTGCCGCAAGGCACGCACGCAGGTGTTAATGTCAGCTACATCAAAGGCAAAGCCAAACAAACCAACGGACAGGAAACCCCGATTAACGCCCTTTCCCCGTGGTCTGCCGTTTACAATTTGGGCTACGATGCTCCCTCCAAACGCTGGGGTATCAATGCGTACCTGACACACACCGCAGCTAAAAAACCGTCTGACACCGTTCACAGCAGTGATGATTTGAACAACCCATGGCCATTTGCCAAGCACAGCAAAGCCTATACGCTTTTCGACCTGACAGGCTACGTCAACTTGGGCAAATACTTCACCCTGCGCGCCGGTGCGTACAACATCGGCAACAAAAAATACTATACTTGGGAATCGCTGCGCAGCATCCGCGAATTTGGTACAGTTAATCGTGTTGATAATAAGACACATGCAGGTATAGAGCGTTTCTCTTCACCAGGAAGAAGTTACAACTTTACACTTGAAGCTAAGTTCTAAGGTAATTAGAACAGAAAGGAAGGTTGGTACAGCTACAGCACCACCAACGGGGTTGACCGCGATGGCAAAGGCTTAGACCGCTATCGCGCCCCAGGCCGCAATTACGCTGTATCGCTGGAATGGAAATTCTAAGCAGTTAACGGATAGCTAAAGGCCGTCTGAAAGTTTTGATGACTTTCAGACGGCCTTTTTGATTTAAAACGAAATCTTTAAACGGATAACAACGGCTGCTGCCGAACAATCGCGCGGATGATGGCGCGGTTGGGGTGTAGCGCGGTTCTCAGCCTTTGCGATAGTGGATGCGGCAAACCGAGTATTTCGGCCGCAATGGCGGCGGCGCAGATGGGGGCTGTCGCCAGTCCGCGCGTGCCGTGTGCCGTATTGATGTAGGCATTGGGCAGGTAAGGGCAGGGGATTTTGTCGAGGCGGTAGTTTTTGTCCAATGCCAGCTTGGCGTAGGCGGACTGCATGGCGGCGATGTCGCCGAGTGCGCCGACAACGGGCAAGTGGTCGAGGCTGTCGCAACGCAGGGCGGCATGGCCTTGTGTATCGTGAAGGCCGTCTGAAAACGAATTTTGATCAAACAGGGATTGTGCCAATGGCGGATTGAGCTGTTGCAAGGTGGCGCGGTTTTCGGTTTCTTCGTGCGGATACCAAGTTTCATCGTTGCTGTTGAGGATAAATGTCGCGCCGTAGCAGTGGCGGCCTTGCCAGCTCGGGCTGATGTAGCTTTCGCCGGAAATGGCGCAACGCAGTTTTTGTGAAAACGGGCTGGCGGACACAACGCCGGTTTGGCCGCGGATTTGGCGGAAAGGCAGGGCGGAGACATTGGTGTCGGCAGCAGTCGGGCTGTGCGCGCCCATGCAGTAAACGATATGGCTGGCGTTGAAATGTGCGTCCGGTGTGTGTGCCGTCCATTGTGTGCCGTCATGCGATACGGCAGTTAGCGGCGAGTGTTCGTGCAACTCAATCAGCGGATGATTCAATAAGGCATGCACGACGGCAGGCGGATTCAGCCATACGCCTTGCGGCCAGTAAAGGCCGTCTGAAAATACGTCTATGCCTGCAATGTGCGCAGCCTCTTCGGCAGATACGCTGCGGTAGAGGTGTTTATGCTGGTGTTGCAAACCCAAGGCCTGATTGCGTTTGCGTTCGCTGTCGTCAAAATTCAAATGCAATACGCCGTCGCCGCCCCATACGTCGGAATCAGGCAGCAAGTCTTCCAACAATCGGCGCGTGTAGCCGTAGCCTGTCAGCAGCAGCTCGGTTTGTTCGGTATCGTGTGGCGAGATTTTGGCGTAGAGCAAGCCTTGGCGGTTGCCGCTGCCTGCATGCGCCGCTTTGCTTGCCTCCAAAACCGTAACGCGTACGCCGTGCTCCGCCAGTTTGCGCGCGGTCGCTGCGCCGGCAATACCTGCACCGATAATCAGGACGTGTTCGGGTGCGGCTTGATGTTCAGGCCGTCTGAACCAAGGTTTTAGAAGAGTAGGCGCAGATTGCGGTACGGCTTCGGTTTGCCATTCGATATGATGGAAATGTTCGTGTAAGCGGTCGGCGCGGTGTGGCGGAACCAGCCAGAGATGCACATCAGGCAATAGGTTTTCTAAAACATTGACGCTGTTGAACTGAAGGCATTTCACGGATTGAGCGAGACGGTTGTTCAGACGGCCTTCAAGCTCGGAGGGAAGATTTGACAGCGGAAAATCGGGAATATGGTTTTCAGGCAGGCAGACAATCAAATAAAGCGGCGCGGTATGTTGTTCGATCGCGCGGCAAAGGGTAGCAAGGGAAGGAGTGGTGTTCCAAGCAAGGCAGGTCATGATGAAGGGCCGTCTGAAAAAAGAGGCTTTATTGTAACGCGGTTTGCGCGGATAGAATATCCGAACGGGTTTTGATAGAATCGCATGATATTTTGATTTCCAATTGATTTTCATACAGGAATTTTATGCGCCGTCTTTTATTGTGCCTTCTCGCTTCCGGCTTGCCCATCGCTTGTTTGTCCGCGCCGCCGGATAACGGCAGCAAAGCCGTTCAGTCCGAACGCTGGGCAACGCCCGTCAAACACGATGCCAACCTTTATCGCATCGACGACAAGCTTTACCGCAGCGAGCAGCCTGTTGCCGAAGATGGCGAAGCCATTGTCAAGCTGGGCATTCAAAGCGTGATCAACCTGCACTTTTTCGACCGCAACGATGACGACCATTTGAAGGCGTATGGTTTGACCTTGCTAAACCGTCCGTTGCTGTCATGGAGCATTAAGCCGAAAGAGATTGCGGAAATCCTATACCTGATTGAAAAACAACAGCAAAACGGCGCAGTGCTTATCCATTGTTATCACGGCGCGGACCGTACCGGTTTGATTGCCGGAATGTACCGCATTATTTATCAAGGCTGGTCGGTGGAGGAGGCAAAAGCCGAAATGCAACATGGGCCTTACGGTTATCACAGCATTTGGAAAAACATTGCCAACCTGTTTACCGAAGAGAAAGTCAAGCAGGTTAAAATGCACTTGGAAGCCTTGCGCAAACGCGGTTAATACTAAGATTTAAATCATAAAAGGCCGTCTGAAAGATTTGTTTTTTCAGACGGCCATTTTTAATGGCAGATAACTTAAATCACAAAATCCGTAGTCGATAATTGAATGCTTTGATCCATATCGGCAGACGGAGTTTTGGAAGAGCGGCCGACCGGTTTGGCCGGTACGCCGACAACGGTAATCGAAGACGGTACGTCGGCAACCACCACGCTGCCTGCGCCGATTTTGGCATTTTCGCCGATGCGGATGTTGCCCAAAATCGAAGCATTCGCACCAATCATCACGCCATTGCCGATTTTCGGGTGGCGGTCGCCGCTTTCTTTGCCCGAACCGCCCAGCGTTACGCCGTGGAGGATGGAAATATTGTTGCCCAAGACGGCGGTTTCGCCGGCCACAAAACCGGTGGCATGGTCGAGCATCAGGCCGTGACCGAAACGGGCGGCCGGGTGGATATCGACACCGAAGACTTCCGACATGCGGTTTTGCAGGAAATACGCCAGCGTTTTACGGCCGTTTTGATAGAGCCAGTGGTTGATGCGGTGTGCCTGTACGGAGTGGAAACCTTTGAAATACAACAGCGGCAGCGAATATTCATCACAAGCCGGGTCGCGCTCGTAAATGGCTTTTAAGTCGGCCTCAACACATTTGCTGATACGGGTGTCCACGCTCAAAGCCTGCTGATAGATTTCAAACAGTGCGCGCACGTCCATAATCGGGCTGCCGAGTTTGCTGGAAAGATGGTAGGCAAGTACCGAATCGAGCGAATCGTGGCGCAACACGGTTTGATGCAGGAAACTCGCCAGCATCGGTTCGGCCGCAGCGGCCGCTTCGGTTTCTTCGCGGATGGTGTGCCACAGATTAAAATCGGTTGAATTCAAATGGTCTTTTTTCATGTTTGAGGCCGTCTGAAGAATAAAATCAGATGGCTATCTTACCGTTTTCCAACGTCTTTTAACAAGGCATTTGATAATCGGTATTCAAATGCTTGAAGTTTTTTCAGACGGCCTTATATATGAAACATCGAATATCAACACGCTAAAAGGATGTCAGAAATGACGGAGCATAACGAACAACATCAACACGAAGCAGAAGAAGCGGCAGCCGTAGAAACTGCCGAAACCGTTGAAACCGAACAAGCCGAACCGACTTACGAAGAACTTCAGGCGCGTGTCGCTGAGTTGGAAGGTCAGCTCAAAGACAGCGAATTGCGCGGTCTGGCAAACGAGCAAAACCTGCGCCGCCGCCATCAGCAGGAAATCGCCGACACCCATAAATTCGCCGGACAAAAATTTGCAGCAGAAATGTTGCCGGTTAAAGATTATCTCGAAATGGCGCTGCTGGACCAAAGCGGCAATTTCGATGCGCTGAAAATGGGCGTGCAAATGACTTTGAACGAGCTGCAAAAAGCATTTGATGCCACACACATTAAAGAAATCAACCCGCAGCCGGGCGACAAACTCGATCCGCACCAACATCAAGCCATGCAGGCAGTCGTCAGCGAGCAAGAGCCGAATACCATCGTCAGCGTAATGAAAAAAGGCTATACATTGGCCGACCGCGTGCTGCGTCCTGCAATGGTTGTCGTGGCGAAAAAAGAAGATTGAAGGCATCGCTTGATAAAGTTTATCAAGCATAAAATCTTCAGACGGCCTTATCCGGTTTCAAAACCCGATGTTCCGCTATTGGAAAATCATTCCGATAAACCGGAATCGGAAAATGAAAACCGGGCCGTCTGAAAAAAGAATAAACGGCTTGTGGATAAATAAATCAAGTACTTGAATTTAATTTAAAAAAAAATTCAAATTAAGCCTTGAAAAAAAATGAAGCAACCTTATTTACAAGCCATCGGAACGAAATGTTCCACAGGATTATTAATTTAGAAAAGTTTATTTATTAGGAGCAACATAATATGGCAAAAGTAATCGGTATTGACTTAGGTACAACCAACTCTTGTTTGGCCATTTCTGAAAACGGTCAAACCAAAGTGATCGAAAATGCAGAAGGTGCACGCACCACTCCTTCCGTTATCGCTTATTTGGACGGCGGCGAAATCCTCGTTGGCGCGCCTGCAAAACGCCAAGCAGTAACCAACGCTAAAAACACTATCTACGCCGCCAAACGTTTGATCGGCCACAAATTTGAAGACAAAGAAGTTCAACGCGACATCGAATCTATGCCTTTCGAAATCATCAAAGCCAACAACGGCGATGCATGGGTGAAAGCGCAAGGCAAAGAGCTGTCTCCTCCTCAAATTTCCGCAGAAGTTTTGCGTAAAATGAAAGAAGCCGCTGAAGCTTACTTGGGCGAGAAAGTCACCGAAGCCGTGATTACCGTTCCGGCCTACTTCAACGACAGTCAACGTCAAGCGACTAAAGACGCAGGCCGTATCGCAGGTTTGGAAGTAAAACGTATCATCAACGAACCAACCGCAGCCGCTTTGGCATTCGGCATGGACAAAGGCGACAACAAAGACCGCAAAGTAGCCGTATATGACTTGGGTGGCGGTACTTTCGATATTTCCATCATCGAAATTGCCAACCTCGACGGCGACAAACAATTCGAAGTATTGGCTACCAACGGCGATACCTTCTTGGGCGGTGAAGACTTCGACCAACGCTTGATCGACTACATCATTGACGAGTTCAAAAAAGAACAAGGCATTGATTTGAAACAAGACGTAATGGCTCTGCAACGTCTGAAAGAAGCTGCTGAAAAAGCCAAAATCGAATTGTCCAGCGGTCAGCAAACTGAAATCAACCTGCCATACATCACTATGGACGCAACCGGCCCGAAACACTTGGCAATGAAAATTACCCGCGCCAAATTAGAAAGCCTGGTTGAAGACCTGATTGCCCGCTCTATTAAGCCTTGTAAAATCGCATTGAAAGATGCCGGCTTGAGCACCAGCGACATCGACGACGTGATCTTGGTCGGCGGTCAGTCCCGTATGCCGAAAGTACAAGAAGCCGTTAGAGACTTCTTCGGCAAAGAGCCGCGCAAAGACGTGAACCCTGACGAAGCCGTTGCCGTAGGTGCAGCGATTCAAGGCGAAGTATTGAGCGGCGGCCGTAGCGACGTATTGCTGCTGGACGTAACTCCTCTGTCTTTGGGTATCGAAACCATGGGCGGTGTGATGACCAAGCTGATTCAAAAGAACACTACTATTCCGACTAAAGCGTCTCAAGTGTTCTCAACTGCCGAAGACAACCAAAGCGCAGTAACCATCCACGTACTGCAAGGCGAACGCGAACGCGCTTCTGCCAACAAATCTTTGGGTCAGTTCAACTTGGGCGACATCGCACCTGCACCACGCGGTATGCCGCAAATTGAAGTTACTTTCGACATCGACGCCAACGGTATCTTGCACGTTTCTGCCAAAGACAAAGGTACTGGCAAAGCGGCCAACATTACCATCCAAGGTTCTTCAGGTTTGAGCGAAGAAGAAATCGAACGCATGGTGAAAGATGCCGAAGCCAATGCTGAGGAAGATAAAAAGCTGACTGAATTGGTCGCTTCTCGCAACCAAGCCGAAGCCCTGATTCATTCTGTGAAAAAATCTCTGACTGACTACGGCGACAAACTTGACGCTGCCGAGAAAGAAAAAATCGAAGCTGCGTTGAAAGAAGCTGAAGAAGCAGTTAAAGGCGACGACAAAGCTGCTATCGATGCCAAGGCCGAATCTTTGGGTGCAGCCAGCCAAAAATTGGGTGAAATGGTTTACGCTCAAGCGCAAGCCGAAGCCCAAGCAGGCGAAAGCGCACAAGCCGAACCGTCTTCCGCTAAGAAAGACGACGACATCGTAGATGCCGACTTTGAAGAAGTAAAAGACGACAAAAAATAATTGATGCCGTCTGAAAAAAAGCGCGAATCGAAAGGTTCGCGCTTTTTATTTGAATTATTCATAGTAAAAGGTCATCTGAAAGCTTTTCAGACGACCTTGGTTTTAGAAATCTTGACAGACAGGAAAAAGATATAACCCATTGAAAAGACAAGGTTGGGCTAATCTGTTTGTACCTATTCTGGAAGCGATTTTTTCTTTTTGGATTTTATGTATTTCAAGAACATCAGTTCAACCAGGGTACACATAATTAACACTTCGACCCAGTCGGGAAGAAAACGGTCTACTCCAAAGAAATACTTCGGATTGATGATAAGGCTTAAAATCAAGTTCGCAAGGAAAACAGTAAAGCTGGCCGCAAAGCACATAATCAGCAATGCCTTCCAGTATTGTTTGCTGAAACTTGCGAGCAACTTCAGGTTTTTCTTATAATTTTCCCAAAAATTTTTCATGCCCTTATCCTTCTTATAAAGTTTGGGATTGTTCCGTATTTAATTTGAAGAAGAATCTTTCGAAGAAGCATCTTTCTGTTTGTACTGAATATATTTCAGGAATGTCCATATCATCAAGCTTACTGCGACGAGGCTTTCGATAATTTCTGAAAGGAAATATTCTTCCCCTAAAAAATATTTCGGATTGATCACATAGAGACTCAAGATAGTGTTCACCCCGATGACAATAAAGTTTACAGCGAAGCTGATGACCAGTAGGACCTTCCAATATTTTTTGGCAAAAGTTGCGAGCAACTGCAAGTTTTTCTTATAATTTTCCCAAAAATTTTTCATGCCGTTATCCTTCAGTATTGTTGATAAAGAATCCGTATCCCGTAAATATTTTCGGGATACGGAGTTTGATCGGCAATGATTTAATAGCCAAACGATCTTCTGGCGACAAACGAACCTAATCTGCCTCCTAAAACTCTACCTACGTTGGCTCCGATAGCACCACCGGCAGCCATACCGCCCGGTCCCGCAATCGCGCCTAACGCCATTCCGGTAAAGCCGCCGGCAAAAGCACCTGCTCCGGCACCAACCCAGCGGCCGGCTCCTGAAACCGCGCTTCGACTGAAATTAAAACCGCCGGAAACTTGTTGTAAATCATCCATGTTTAGTGTTTGCATATTAGCACTCCAAAATGAAAAATGGGGTGAAAAATAGCAAGCGTTTTCATCCGTTTGCTGTTGTATTGACAGTGCAAGTATGTAGTAGTTTTTTTTGAAATTATTTTTTAAGTTATATTAAAAAATGAAAACATAACGGATAGTCAAGAAATGATTAAATTTAAATTGGTTATATCATCAAGACAGCAAGACAATATTAAAAACAAGCTTCCAAGTTGCGATAAAAGGTCGTCTGAAAACTTTTCAGACGGCCTTCGGTTTATCTGTCAAATAGCGCTTTGCCGTTTTTCTTGTGCCAAACGGGTCGGTTCCAGCCAGGCAATGTTTCTTTCTGCCAGCGCATCGCGCCAATAATCCAGTTTGGTATCCAAATCTTCAGAGAAACTGTCTTGATTCAAAAGTTGAATGATAACGCCGCCGTCCGTAGCTTCAGCCAAGCGGCTGATTTGACGCAAAATGCCGCGATCGGGAACAGTTTGCGTGCGTACGCCGATGAGAAGTTGCGCCGGAGTTTGTTTCAATTCGGCTTCCAATTGTTCCAAATCTTTTCTGCCGGCGGCCACGCCTTTGTCTATCCATTCTTGCGCCAAAACGCCGGAAAACCAAAGCGGATCAGGCCATTCCGTTTCCAGTGTAACAGCCCATTTAGGCGCATTATTCAGCGTAATTTTAGATGAAACGGGAACGATGTTTTCCTGAAAATCATCGGCATCAACAATCTTCGTTTGCCATGTGCGAAGGATGTTTTGATAGTAGGGCTGATTCAAATCCAAACATTCGCGCAGGGTTTTTAAAGTAATCTTGCAAGCCAGCCAAGCAAGCAAGCGCGGCAGAATGCCATAGCAGATAATGCTGCCGATGAGTAAGCCTGCCCAAGCGTGTGCATCTTCGATATGATTGTTTAGACGGCCTGCAATTACGGCCTGACTGTCGGGAACAGGAAAGCCCAAATGTTCCGGCAACCATGACAAAGCCTCAACCGTTTTCACCAATGCCGTATTGCTTAAAAGCGTACTTTCCCAGTTGAACGTATATTGACGCACCAAAAGCAGCAGCAAAACAGAAACCAACATTCCCGACAGCGTGCAAAGCCACAGGCCGTGTGAAGTTGCACCAATCAGCCAACGCGTTTGCGGTTTGCGCCATTCATCCACATAAAGCCGCAAAATTGCCTGATTGACCGGGTCTTTACCTCGGAACCAAGTTGTCGGACTGCTGATAAAGTGCATATTTTTCAAACGCAGGAATAAAGTCGCCAGCCACACCAGCAGCATGACTGTATTCATGCCCAAAATCCCGGCCAATACCAGAAAAAAGTTCAGCCCCTGATTATCCATTAAAAGATAAGTGCTGGAAAAACCGACCGTAAACAACAATGTCGCTGCAACAATCCAAAGCCAAAACGAGCCTGTCTCCACCTGTTGCAACACATATTTCAAATGCTGGTCGCGGTCAATAATTTGAGCGCGGCGTATCAGTTTTTCCTCATTGCCGCCATCAATATGTCGCAACGCTTCCGTCGCCTGCACAGGATCTCCCGGAAAAATATAGGCACGTTCTTCAAGGATACGGACCAATTCGACAAGTTTTTGCGATGGATTCAACATAAATGATAGGCCGTCTGAAAGATAAAATGGAAACGTCTGTTATACCCACAAATAAACCCCTTTTTTGCAAAGGTCAAAAAATTAAAAGCAGTTTTGATTTTGAATAGGGTATATAGTGGAATAGATGTAAAAAAAGCAGCCCGAAAGCTGCTCATTTTGAGTGTGGTGCGGACGGAGAGACTCGAACTCTCACACCTCGCGGCGCCAGAACCTAAATCTGGTGCGTCTACCAATTTCGCCACGTCCGCACTAATTTGAACCGTGGATTATACACAAGATTAATGGGGGCGCAAAGTCTTGTTTGCTTGAATTTTTCGGTTTATCCCTTATATAATGGTTTATTCCGGCCGTCTGAAAGCAGGGTTTGTTTTCAGACGGCCTCAACTTTACTATTGGTGAGGAAGGGCAGATGCCTGCTTTATTGATTAAAGATTTTTTGCAGACGCAAGGTTTGAAGTTGCCTGCGGATGAGATACATGTTGCTTATTTGACTACCCAGGCTGTGATTAAAATGGGCAATGCTTCGGTTGAGCGTTCGATTTTGTGGCCGTCTGAAGACGGTTGGCAGTTGGCGGATTATGTTGATGCCGAACATGAATGGTTGCTGAAACAGATTTTTATGGCTTTGGATTCGGTTGCCGAGCGCACCGAGCATTTGAAAAGCGCAGCGGTTTATACAGCGTTTCCGAAAGATGGCGCGTTGTCTCTGGTTCGACTGAGCCGTTGGGGCGTGCCGTTGGAAAATGTGATTCCAATCGACGAGCAGTCCGGACAGGCTTTTTTGGCTGTGCGTACGGCGCAAAGCGGCTGGATGAATGTTTGTCAGAATGTGGCGTATTGGCAGGAAATTGGTGAATTGTCGGACGAACGCAATCATCCCGGTTTGAGTCAGATTTCTGTTCCTGTCTGTATGCCCAGCGGTGCGGTTTTGGGTGTGGTACATGCCGAGTTTGATGTCAAAGACGGTGCGCCTGATGAAGTATTGGTGGCTTGGATTGCCCTTGCCTTGGCTCTGTCGGATTCTTTGAAAAATCTGTTGGGCGTGGCTGAAAAAGAGGAAGCGGAAAATGAGTAACGCCTTGAAGTTTGTTGCGTCATGCCGTTTGCCTACGGAATGGGGCGAGTTTACCATGCACGGCTTTGAAGAAGAGGGCGGTCAGGAACATGTCGCATTGACGATGGGCGATGTTTCAGACGGCCTGCCTGTGTTGTCGCGTATTCATTCCGAGTGCTTGACCGGCGATGCTTTATTTTCGGTGAAATGTGATTGCGGCCCTCAGCTTCAAGCGGCGATGCAGGCTGTTCAGAAAGAAGGGCGTGGCGTTATCGTATATTTGCGCCAAGAAGGCAGGGGCATTGGTTTGATAAACAAAATCCGTGCTTATCGTCTGCAAGATCAAGGTTTGGATACGGTTGAGGCCAATGTAGCGCTCGGCCTTCCTGTTGATGCGCGCGACTTCACTTTGGCCAAGCAGATTTATGATTATCTGCATATTCGTGAAGTCAAGTTGTTGACCAATAATCCTGAAAAAATCCAAACGTTGAAAGATTCCGGCATCAATGTGGTCGAACGGATTGCATTACATGTCGGCGAAAATGTGGAAAATGAACGTTATCTGCATACTAAAGCGGATAAATTGGGGCATTTGATTTTTGATTGATAGATGGGCATAACGGTAATTTTTGCGGTTAAATAAAATATTCTATATTCTTTCAATGGGATATATTTTTATTTAAATAAAAACCTTGCGCGTAGCCTGATTTTTTGATTTAATGTCGGCTTATCGGGTGATTAGCTCAGTTGGTAGAGCGTCTGCCTTACAAGCAGAATGTCGGCGGTTCGACTCCGTCATCACCCACCAAGTTTCTTTTTCATTGTCTTTGACAGTGAATGCGCGGTGGTAGCTCAGTTGGTTAGAGTACCGGCCTGTCACGCCGGGGGTCGCGGGTTCGAGCCCCGTCCGCCGCGCCATTATTTAAAAAGCACTGATAATATCAGTGCTTTTTTATTTGTCTTAAACACACAATTCAGCTGCAAAAATAGAAACAGGTAAGTAACAGGATATTGAAATACTGTTTAATCTTAATTTCTGATGATTGAAAAAAGGCCGTCTGAAACTTTTAAAGTTTCAGACGGCCTTTAGTCTATTAAAACAATGGATTAAATATCCAATTCTGCCGTATCGCCTTCTTTTTCCATCCATGCGCGGCGGGCGGCGGCTTCGCCTTTGCCCATCAGTTTAACGAAGATGTCGCGTGTTTCGTCATCTGCACCTTCTGGGATTTGTACCTGCAACAGACGGCGGGTGTCGGGGTGCATGGTGGTGTCTTTGAGCTGATCGGGGTTCATCTCGCCCAAGCCTTTGAACCGGCTGATGGAATAAGCAGTTTCTTTAACGCCTTCTTTTTGTAGTCGCTCCAAAATGCTGTCGAGTTCGTTTTGGTCGAGGGCGTAGAATTTGCGGGCGGGTTTGCTTTTGCCTTGTGCGTTGACATCGACGCGGAACAGCGGCGGTTGGGCGACGTAGATGTGTCCGTCGGCGACCAGTTTCGGGAAGTGGCGGTAGAACAGGGTCAACAGCAAAACTTGAATATGCGAGCCGTCCACGTCGGCATCGGATAAGATGGCGATTTTGCCGTAGCGCAGGCCGCTTAAATCGGGATTGTCGTTGATGCCATGCGGATCAACGCCGATGGCAACGGAAATATCATGGATTTCGGCGTTGCCGAAGAGCTGATCGGGGTGGACTTCGAAGCTGTTGAGCACTTTGCCGCGCAGGGGCAGGATGGCCTGTGTGGCTTTATCGCGGGCAAGTTTGGCTGAGCCGCCGGCGGAATCACCTTCGACGAGGAAGAGTTCGTTTTCGCGGATGTCTTCGCTTTCGCAGTCGGTTAGCTTGCCGGGCAGGACAGCGACGCCGCTGCCTTTTTTCTTTTCGATTTTTTTAACCGAACGCATCCGTGCTTGTGCCTGACGGATGGCGAGTTCGGCAATTTTTTTGCCGTAGTCCACGTTTTGGTTCAGCCACAATTCCAAAGGGTCGCCCGATACGGTGGCAACGAGTTTCAGTGCATCGCGGTTGGTCAGTTTGTCTTTGGTTTGACCTTGGAACTGAGGGTCGAGAACACGGGCGGAGAGGACGAAGGCGGTTTTGCTGAACACGTCGTCGCTTTGCACTTTCACGCCTCGCGGCAAGAGATTGTGCAGATTGATGAAGTTGTTGACTGCGTTGAACACGGCTTGTTTCAAGCCTGCTTCGTGCGTGCCGCCCAGAGGGGTAGGAATCAGGTTGACATAGCTTTCGTTGGCGCATGAGCCTTCTTCCAGCCAAGTCAGGGCAAACGCGGCGCCCTCGCCAATGCTGAAATCGCCGTTGTGGCCGTCTGAAATGTAGTTTTCGCAGGAGAAGATAGGCACGGCTTCCTGCGCATCGGCAATGAGGTCGGTCAGATAGCTTTTCAGGCCGTCTGGATAGTGCCAAGTTTGGGTGTGTGCTTCGTCTTCGCCTTTGACAGGACGGGTCAGGGAAACGCGTACGCCCGGCAGCAGTACGGCTTTGGCGCGCAGCAGGCGTTCGAGTTCGGGAATGCTGTAATTTGGGCTTTCAAAATATTTGCCATCCGGCCATACGCGCACTTCGGTACCACTGTCTTTGACGGCGCATTTGCCCACTTCAGTCAATGGCTCAATGACGTCGCCACCCGAAAAGATGATGCGGTGGACTTTGCCTTCGCGTTTGACCGTTACTTCAAGGCGGGTGGAAAGGGCGTTGGTAACAGATACGCCGACGCCGTGCAGACCGCCTGAAAAGGCATACGCGCTGCCGCCGTCTTTTTTATTGAACTTGCCGCCTGCGTGCAGACGGGTGAACACGAGTTCGACTACAGGTACGCCTTCTTCAGGGTGCAGGCCGACGGGAATACCGCGACCGTTGTCGCGTACGGAAAGCGAACCGTCTTCATGAATTTGCACGTCGATTGCAGTCGCGAAACCGCCCAACGCCTCGTCCGCCGCGTTATCAATCACTTCCTGACAGATATGGGTCGGGCTGTCGGTACGGGTGTACATACCGGGACGTTCTTTGACCGGCTCCAAGCCTTTGAGGACGGTAATGCTGGATTCGCTGTATTGATTGTTTTTAGCCATAGGAATGATGTAAAGGCCGTCTGAAAGGATGAAAAACAACGCTTTCAGACGGCCTGAAAGCGTTTGGGTTATAGGTTTTCTATTGGATTGCGACGGATAAAGTCTTCATAGCTTTCTATGCCGCGCAAGAAACGGGAGAGTTCGGTCAATGCGTCCAAATACACGCCGCGCTTGAAGTCGATGACTTCGTCAACCGGCGCCCAGTATTGGTGCCAACGCCAGCCGTCGAATTCAGGATGGTGGCAGGCGCGGAGGTTGACGTCGCTGTCGCGGCCGACCAAACGCAAAAGATACCAAATCTGTTTTTGTCCGCGATACGAACCGCGCCATTCGCGCCGCACCCAGTGGCTGGGCACGTCATAACGCAACCAGTCGCGTGTACGGCCAACGATTTTGACATGTTGCGGCAGCAGGCCGACTTCTTCGTACAACTCGCGGTACATGGCGGTCTCAGGGCTTTCGCCCGGCTTGATGCCGCCTTGCGGAAATTGCCATGAATGTTCGCGTACGCGTTTGCCCCAAAAGACTTCGTTACGTTCGTTAATCAGGATAATACCGACATTGGGGCGATAGCCTTCTCTGTCTAACACGGTGTCGCCCTTCATTAAATTCAATCGTGCAATTTTCCCACAAATTGGGCGGTTTTGACAAATCTTGAGGTCGTCTGAATAAGCCCACAGTTTTTTCCAGACGGCATGAAACCGTTTCTGAAAAAATGTTGTTTATGAATAAAACCATAGCTTCAGGCCGTCTGAAAAATGAAATTTTTTTCTGCTTTAAGGTCTTGCATTCAAAAGCTTTTTGCCGTTTAATGCAAACCTTGCTGAATCAAGGGCAAAGGACACATGCCGGCCGCCCCCACAGTTTCCCTTTTGTAAGTGGCATCTGCCACCGCTGCAATATTTTTACCCCCCGAACAAAAGGTCTGAAACCATGAAAAAATCTTTGATGGCGGCGGCAATTGTGAGCCTCGTCTTGACTGCGTGTAGCGGTGGAAAAGAAACCGCCGCAGAATCTTCCGCATCTCAAACTTCTTCTTCCCAAACTGATAAACTCAATATCTATAACTGGTCGGATTATGTCGATCCGGCCACGCTGTCTGCGTTTGAAAAAAATACGCATATCAACGTCCGCTACGATTACTACGACAGCAACGAAGCGCTGGAAGCCAAGCTGCTGACCGGCAAGTCGGGTTATGACCTGGTTGCGCCGTCTATTGCCAATGTCGGCCGCCAGATTAAAGCCGGCGCGTATCAAAAAATCGACAAATCGCAAATTCCCGATTACGCCAATATCGATCCCGATTTGTTGAAAATGATGGAAACCGTCGATCCGGGCAACGAATATGCCGTCCCTTATTTCTGGGGCATCAATACGCTGGCGATTAACAAGCAGCAGGTTCAAAAGGCGTTGGGTACGGATAAGTTGCCTGAAAACGAATGGGATTTGGTGTTTAACCCTGAATACACCCAAAAATTGAAATCCTGCGGCATCAGCTATTTCGACAGCGCCATCGAGCAAATTCCTTTGGCTTTGCATTATTTGGGCAAAGATCCGAATAGCGAAAACCCTGACGACATCAAAGCCGCAGTCGATATGATGAAAAAAGTGCGTCCCGACATCAAACGCTTTACCTCGTCGGGCTATATCGATGATATGGCGGCCGGTAATCTTTGCGTATCGGTAGGCTATGGCGGCGACCTCAATATTGCCAAAACCCGTGCCAAAGAAGCCGGAAACGGCGTCGAAGTCGAAGTATTGGCGCCGAAAAGCGGCGTCGGTATTTGGGTGGATTCGCTGATGATTCCGCGTGATGCGCAAAATGTGGCTAATGCACACAAATACATCAATCACACGCTCAATCCGGAAACAGCGGCCAAAAACGGCAACTATGTGACTTATGCTCCGGCCAGTCGTCCGGCGCGTGATTTGATGGATGAAAAATACACTTCTGACGAATCGATTTTCCCAAGTAAAGAATTGATGGAAAAAAGCTTCATTGTCTCCCCTAAGTCAACCGATGCGAGCAAACTCAGCGTTCGCCTGTGGCAGGCTTTGAAAGCAGGGCGATAATCAAAATTGAAATTTGAATACTCAGGCCGTCTGAAACAGTTTTTCAGACGGCCTGAGTGTTATAATTGTCAACACTTTTCAAATATACTATAAGGAGAAACAGCGTTATGAACAATTCAGTCATCACCGTCATCGGTAAAGACCGTGTGGGCATTGTGTACGACGTTTCCAAAATTTTAGCGGAAAACCAAATCAATATTCTCAACATCAGCCAACAGCTGATGGATGATTTTTTTACCATGATTATTTTGGTGGACACTTCAAAATGCACCAAATCGCGTCAAGAGGTTTTGGATTTGTTTGCGGAAGAGAGCAAAAAACTCGCGCTTGATATCCGTATGCAAAACGAAGAAATTTTCCAAGCCATGCACCGTATTTAAGTCGGAGGGAGAGCCATGAGTATTCAATCCGGCGAGATTTTAGAAACCGTCAAAATGGTGGCCGACCAGAATTTTGACGTGCGCACCATTACCATCGGCATTGATTTGCACGACTGCATCAGCAGCGATATCAATGTGTTGAACCAAAACATTTACAATAAAATCACCACTGTTGGCAAAGACTTGGTGGCGACGGCAAAATATCTGTCTGCCAAATACGGCGTACCGATTGTGAATCAGCGTATTTCCGTCACACCGATTGCCCAAATCGCCGCGGCCACCCATGCCGATTCCTATGTCAGCGTGGCGCAAACTTTGGATAAGGCTGCCAAAGCGATAGGCGTGTCCTTTATCGGCGGCTTTTCCGCGTTGGTGCAAAAAGGCATGTCGCCTTCGGACGAAGTGCTGATCCGTTCCATTCCCGAAGCGATGAAGACTACTGATATCGTGTGTAGCTCCATCAATATCGGCAGCACGCGTGCCGGTATCAATATGGATGCGGTCAAGCTGGCAGGCGAAACCATCAAACGCACGGCTGAAATCACGCCCGAAGGTTTCGGTTGCGCCAAAATCGTCGTGTTCTGTAATGCAGTGGAAGATAACCCGTTTATGGCGGGCGCGTTTCACGGTTCGGGCGAAGCGGATGCCGTTATCAATGTCGGCGTTTCCGGCCCGGGTGTCGTAAAAGCCGCGTTGGAAAATTCAGATGCAACGACATTGACCGAAGTTGCGGAAGTAGTGAAGAAAACTGCTTTCAAAATTACCCGCGTGGGCGAACTTATCGGCCGCGAAGCCTCAAAAATGTTGAATATTCCGTTTGGTATTCTTGATTTATCGTTGGCACCAACCCCTGCCGTCGGCGACTCGGTGGCGCGCATTCTTGAAGAAATGGGTTTGAGCGTCTGCGGTACGCACGGCACGACGGCGGCTTTGGCCTTGCTGAATGATGCTGTGAAAAAAGGCGGCATGATGGCTTCCAGCGCGGTCGGCGGTTTGAGTGGCGCGTTTATCCCTGTTTCGGAAGACGAGGGCATGATTGCCGCAGCCGAAGCCGGAGTGCTGACACTGGATAAACTCGAAGCTATGACCGCCGTCTGCTCCGTTGGTTTGGACATGATTGCCATCCCCGGCGACACGCCTGCTCATACCATTTCCGGCATCATCGCCGACGAAGCTGCCATCGGCATGATCAACAGCAAAACCACTGCCGTGCGCATTATTCCGGTAACCGGCAAAACCGTCGGCGACAGCGTCGAGTTCGGCGGCCTGCTGGGCTACGCGCCTGTAATGCCGGTCAAAGAAGGCTCATGCGAAGTGTTTGTCAACCGAGGCGGTAGAATCCCGGCTCCGGTTCAATCGATGAAAAACTGATTGGATTGATAAATAAAAAAAGGCCGTCTGAAATTGATTTTCAGACGGCCTTTTATATTTGCAGGCTGATTATTTGAACATATTTTTGATAATGCCCATTACGCTGCGTGAAATGGCGTTGGTTACTTGGCGGTTGATTTGGCTGCCGATGGCGTCGGCAACGTTGTAGCCCAAACCTTGGCCGGATTTTTTGCGTCCGCCGCTCAAACCGCCGATCAGTCCGCCAAGGATGCCGGGATCGGCATTGGCAGCCTCTTTTTCTGCAGCTTTTTGTGCTTTTTCCTGCTCTTTGGCGGCATTTGCGGCTTCTTTTTCAGCGGCAGCCTGGCTGTCTGCTTCGGCCAATGCTTCAAAAGCGGAGTAGTTGTCCACTATGTCTTTATAGGTTGGATACAAATCATCGTTTTGGAACAAGCGGTTGCGCTCTTCTGCGGCAAGCGGGGTTAAGGAAGATTGCGGCGGCAGAATAAGGGCGCGCTCTACCGGCTCGGGCATACCTTTTTCATCAAGGAAGGAAACGAGGGCTTCGCCGACGCCGAGTTCGGCAATCGCTTCGGCGACTTTGATGTTGGGGTTGCTGCGGAAGGTTTCGGCAGCGGCTTTGACTGCTTTTTGGTCGCGCGGTGTAAAGGCGCGCAGGGCGTGTTGCACGCGGTTGCCGAGCTGTCCGAGGATGGTGTCGGGCAAATCGAGCGGGTTTTGGGTCACGAAATACACGCCCACGCCTTTGGAACGAATCAGGCGCACGACTTGCTCAACCTGCTCTACCAGCGCATTGGCGGCGTTGTCGAACATCAAATGCGCTTCGTCGAAGAACATCACGAATTTCGGTTTGTCCAAATCGCCGACTTCGGGCAGGGTTTCAAACAATTCCGCCAACATCCACAGCAAAAACGCGCTGTACATACGCGGCGAGCGCATCAGTTTTTCGGAGTTAAGGATGTTGATGATGCCTTTGCCGTTGTCGGTCTGCATCCAGTCTTGCAGGTTGAGGGAAGGCTCGCCGAAGAATTTTTCTGCGCCTTCGTTTTCCAAAGTCAGCAGTTGGCGTTGAATCGCGCCGATACTGGCGGCAGAAACGTTGCCGTATTGCGTGCGGTATTCCGAAGCGTGGTCGGAAACGTGTTTCAGCATGCTGCGCAGGTCTTTCAAGTCCAGAATGTGCCAGCCTCTGTCATCGGCAACTTTGAACACGAGGTTGAGCAGGCCTTCTTGCGTGTCGTTCAGATTCATCAGGCGGGCCAAAAGCATAGGGCCCATTTCTGAAACGGTTACGCGTACGGGAATACCGGTTTCGCCGTAAACATCCCAAAAGCGCACGGGGAAATTTTGCAGCCATTGTTCGCCCAAATCAAACTCGGCGATGCGTTCGCCTACTTTGCCGCTGTTGGCACCGGCTTGCGCGATGCCCGACAAATCGCCTTTGACATCGACCAAAAATACGGGAACGCCTTTGCTGCTGAAGGCTTCCGCCATGCGGCGCAGGGTAACGGTTTTACCCGTACCGGTTGCACCGGCGATCAAGCCGTGGCGGTTGGCCATTTTGCCTTGGATTTCGAGCGTTTTCCCGTCGGCACGCGCAATTTGAAATGTAGTCATGATTATTCCTTAGAATCCGTGATGTGAAACAATTTGTTGTCTTAAAAAACAAGCATTTTAACGTTTGCGGCGAGGGGATTCAACCAAGCAAAGTTTCAGACGGCCTTAAGTTTTGCAAAGGTTTTTTTGCAGTGATTGGACAAGGTTGAAATCTGCTATAATTCCATCCAATCCGCAACCGTCTGACAAGGCGGTTGTTTTCTTTGTTTTTTGAATATTTTTTACGAAAGCGAAAGTCGGAATGACTGCACAACAAGCCCCTTTGGGCGAAAAAACCATGGCCGTGCTGATGGCGATGTTGGTCGCGCTGATGCCGTTTTCTGTCGATGCCTATCTGCCTGCGATTCCCGAAATGGCAAAGTCGCTGGGTTCGGACATCCACCGCATCGAGCAAAGCCTGAGCTTTTTTATGTTTGGCGTGGCGTTTGGTCAGGTGGTCGGCGGTTCGATTTCGGATATTAAAGGCCGCAAACCTGTCGCCTTGGTGGGCTTGAGCATTTACTTTGCCGCCGTTATCGGTTTGACGATGGTGAATAATGTCGAGCAGCTGTTGAACTTGCGTGCCTTGCAGGCGTTTGGCGCGGGGATGACCGTGGTGATTTCCGGCGCGATGGTGCGCGATTATTATTCCGGACGCAAAGCCGCGCAGATGTTTGCCTTAATCGGCATCATTCTGATGATTGTGCCATTGATGGCGCCGATGATTGGTGCAGGCTTGCAGAATTTGGGCGGCTGGCGCATGATTTTCGGCTTTCTGGCCTGCTATTCGCTGCTGCTTTGGGGTTTGATGTGGTATTTCCTGCCCAAGCCGCACCAAAAAGGCAAAATCAGCATGGACGTGTTCGGCGTGGTGGCAGGCAGGTTTAAACGTGTTTTGAGAACGCGCGCCGCGATGGGCTATCTGTTTTTCCAAGCTTTCAGTTTTGGTTCGATGTTTGCCTTTTTGACCGAATCGTCGTTCGTGTACCAAAATCTGTATCATGTTTCACCAAACCAATATGCTTGGATATTTGCGCTCAATATCATTACCATGATGTCTTTTAACCGCGTTACCGCATGGCGTTTGAAAACCGGTACGCATCCGCAAAACATCCTCAAATGGGGCATTATCGTCCAATTTTCCGCCAATCTGCTGATGACGGTTTTGGTGTTGTCGCTGTCTTTGCCGCCTTTGTGGGCTTTAGTGCCATGCGTGATGTTTTCAGTTGGTACGCAAGGCTTGGTCGGAGCGAACACTCAAGCCTGCTTTATGAGCTATTTCAGCGCAGAGGGCGGCAGCGCAAATGCCGTTTTAGGCGTGTTCCAATCCCTTATCGGCGCATCGGTCGGCATGGCAACGACTTGGCTACATAATGGTTCCGCCTTGGTGATGGCCGGTATGATGTTGAGTTCGACCGTATGCGGTATCGTGCTGTTGTGGGTTTGCTCGCATCAGGCTTGGATGGAAAACGATAAAAAAGAATATGTTTAACCTTCAGGCCGTCTGAAAAACGGTTTCAGACGGCCTCAACACTATATTGAAGAAATTAACCATGAGTACCAGCAAACAACGCCCCATCGGCGTATTCGATTCTGGCGTCGGCGGCTTGACCAACGTCCGCGCCCTGATGGAACGCCTGCCGATGGAAAACATCATCTATTTCGGCGATACTGCACGCGTTCCCTACGGCACCAAATCCCGGGCCACCATCGAAACCTTCGCCATGCAGATTGTCGATTTCCTGCTGGAAAACGATGTCAAAGCACTCGTCATCGCGTGTAACACCATCGCCGCCGTTGCCGGACAGAAAATCCGCCAAAAAGCAGGCAATATGCCCGTATTGGACGTCATCTCCGCAGGTGCGGAAGCCGCTTTGCAAACCACCAAAAACAACCGAATCGGCATTATCGCGACCAATACCACCGTCAACAGTAATGCCTACGCACGCGCCATCCATTCAAAAAACAACGACACGCTGGTGCGCACACAAGCCGCGCCCCTGCTTGTGCCATTGGTAGAAGAGGGCTGGCTCGATCACGAAGTCACCCGCCTGACCGTGCGCGAATATCTGAAGCCACTCTTGGCCGACGACATCGACACGCTGGTGTTGGGTTGTACCCACTTCCCATTGCTCAAACCGCTTATTGGCCGCGAAGCACAAAACGTTACCTTGGTCGATTCCGCCATCACCACCGCCGAAGCCACCGCCAAAGCCTTGGCGCAAGCAGGTTTGCTGAATACAGAAAACGACAATCCGGATTATCGTTTCTACGTCAGCGATATCCCACTGCGTTTCCGCACCATCGGCGAACGCTTCTTGGGTAGGAGTATGGAGCAGATTGAGATGGTTACATTGGGTTGATTGGAAATATTAAAGGCCGTCTGAAAACCTGATTCAGGTTTTCAGACGGCCTTTTTACTTCTTTAATATTTTATCTGTCTGACTGTTCCCACACGCTTTGCAGGTAGGCGTAGGTCAGCTCGGTGGTGCTGGACACCAGTGCGATGTCGCAGCCCAAGTCTTCGGCTTTGCCCACGCCGATGGGCAAGGCGCCGGCGGCTTTGATGGCGGCGACACCTGCGGCGGCGTCTTCAATGCCGATGCATTGGCGGATGTCTGCGCCCACACCCTCAGCTGCGGCGAGGAAGATGTCGGGGGCGGGTTTGGAATGCGCGACGGCGGCAGGGTCGGCAATGGCGTCGAAGAAGTGGGTCAGCCCCATGCGTTCGAGCAGGAACGGGCCGTTTTTACTGGCGGACGCGAGGGCGATTTTTTTGCCGTTTGCTTTCAATGCTTCCAGTAGGGGCAAAATGCCGGGGTATACGTCTTCAGGTTTGACTGCCTGAATCATCTCGACGTAGTTGTCGTTTTTGCGGCGGGTCAGTTCGGCGAACTCGGCTTCGCTGACGGTTTTGTCGCCGTGCGCGAGGATGCGTTTGAGCGAATCGTCGCGCGATACGCCTTTGAGCTGCTCGTTAAACTTGCGGTCGATGCTGATGCCCAGTTCTTCGGCGAGCTTTTTCCATGCGTGGTAGTGGTATTCGGCGGTGTCGGTGATGACGCCGTCGAGGTCAAAGAGCACTGCGGTAAAAGTCATTTTGCGCCCTCCTTATTTTTCCAATGCGACAGTGTGGCTGCCGTTGAGTGTGATGTCTTTGCCGTACACCTGCAAATCGAGCGGCTCGCCTTTGAGCAGGGTGAAGACGACGTTTTCTTTGCCGACGGCGACTTTAATCAGACGGCCGCGGTAGTTGATATGGAAGGCGTAGCCTGTCCATGCGCTCGGCAGGAACGGTGCGAAGCTGAGTTTGCCGCCCCAAGTTTTCATTTGGGCGAAACCTTGGACGATGGCGAGCCACGAGCCGGTCATAGAAGTAATGTGCAGGCCGTCTTCGGTGTCGTTGTTGTAGTTGTCCAAGTCCAGGCGGGCAGTGCGCTGGTACATTTCCACGGCTTTTTCTTCTTTGCCCAGTTCGGCGGCGAGGATGGAGTGGATACATGGAGACAACGAGCTTTCATGAACGGTCATCGGTTCGTAGAAGTCGAAGTTGCGGCGTTTTTCGTCGATATTGAAACGGTCGCCGAAGAAGTAGATGCCTTGCAATACGTCCGCCTGTTTGATGAAGGGCGAACGCAGGATTTTGTCCCACGACCATTTCTGGTTGAGCGGCAAATCGTCGGGCGAAAGCGCGGACACGGGGCGGATGTCTTTGTCGAGGAAGCCGTCGTGTTGGACGAATACGCCGAGTTCTTCGTCATGCGGACGGTACATATTCGCGCTGATGTCCGCCCATTTTTCCAGCTCGGCGGCACTCACGTTCAAATCCGGACGCGGGTATTTCGCCAAGGCTTCGTGGGTGTAATCCAATACCCATGCAGCGAGGGTGTTGGTGTACCAGTTGTTGTTGATGTTGTTTTCGTATTCGTTCGGGCCGGTTACGCCGTGAATCATGTATTTGCCGTTGCGTTTGGAAAAGTGGACGCGGTCCGCCCAGAAGCGGGACACTTCGACCAAGACTTCCAAGCCTTCTTTGGCAAGATAGCTTTCGTCGCCGGTGTAGTTGGTGTAGTTGTAGATGGCGTAAGGAATCGCGCCGTTGCGGTGGATTTCCTCGAAGGTGATTTCCCATTCGTTGTGGCACTCGATGCCCGTAAACGTCACCATCGGATAGAGTGCGCCTGCCAAGCCTTGTTCGCGCGCGTTGTGTTGCGCCTGCGGCAGTTGGTTGCGGCGGTATTGCAGCAGGTTGCGGGTAACTTCGGGTTCCGCTAGTGCGAGGTAGAGCGGCACGGCGTAGGCTTCGGTGTCCCAATAGGTCGCGCCGCCGTATTTTTCGCCGGTAAAACCTTTGGGGCCGATATTCAGGCGCGCGTCTTCGCCGTAGTAGGTGGAGAACAGTTGGAACAGGTTGAAGCGGATGCCTTGTTGCGCTTCGTCGCTGCCTTCGATGACCACGTCGGCGATTTCCCAACGGTGCAGCCAGCCTGCTTTGTGTGCGTCCAGCAAGGTTTCAAATGCAACGCCTGCGATTTTTTCCGACAAGGCGCGACCTGCGGCTTTCACTGCTTCCAAGCCCTGATAATCGCGGCTGGTAGTAACAATCACGCGTTTTTCAAAGGTTTCGGGCGTGCTGCCGACTTTAGCTTCAAAAGAATTGGAGACCTGCCAGTCGGTTTGGCTGCCGCCAAGGGCTTTGAAGCTGCCGGCGAAGGTTTGCTCGGCGTTGACGATGAATTGTTCCACGCCGAAGGGATTAGCGACGGTTTGGGTGGCAATGTAGGAGAGGC
Source organism: Neisseria sp. HMSC073G10 (assembly GCF_001812605.1). NCBI lineage: Bacteria > Pseudomonadati > Pseudomonadota > Betaproteobacteria > Neisseriales > Neisseriaceae > Neisseria > Neisseria sp. HMSC073G10. The sequence continues at coordinate 74,230 of NZ_KV809536.1, forward strand.
CGTCTGAAACGCCTTTGTCCAATACCTGCCAGAATTTTTCTTCATAGTTGGAGTCTTCGTTTTTCACGTCGGCGTCGATAATGGAATCGATGCGGACTTGGTGGGTTTTGCCGTCAACGGATACGGCTTCCCAGCGGATGAGCGCCAGTTCTTTTTGTGCAACGGACAGGAATTTGCACACATCGAAACGCACGCCGAATACGGTGAACGAGCGGCGCAACACGCCGTGCTGCATATCGAGTTCGATGGAGAAGTCGGCAACGTCGTTTTTCGCCAAGTCCACTTCCTGCCCGTCGACAAAGATTTTGACTTTGCTGAAATTAAGCGCGTTGATGGCTTTGCCGAAATATTTTGGATAGCCGTTTTTCCACCAGCCGACGCGGGTTTTGTCGGGGAACCACACGCCGGCGATGTAGGTGCCCAAATGGCTGTCGGCGGAGTAGGTTTCTTCAAAGTTGCCGCGCATGCCCATATAGCCGTTGCCCAAGCTGGTCAGGCTCTCTTGCAGCCGTTTGTGTTCTTTTTCCAGTTTTGCCGAACGCAGCGTCCAAGGGCTGATTTCCATGATTCTTGTATACATTTATGAAGCTCCTGTTATTAAAATTGTAAGTTCGGCAAAGGTTTCAGACGGCCTTTGCCGATGGTGTTGAAACGGATTATTCGCCGTGGGTCTCTTTAATCAGACATACTGAGAAGGCTCCCAGCAGCAAGACCGCGCCTGCAACTAAGAACATGGTTGCCTGATGGCTGCCCAGCATAGGGAAGAGGATAAAGCTCAGCAGGGAGGCGACGATTTGAGGCATACAGATAGAGCCGTTAAACAGGCCCAAATAAGTACCCATGTGTTTGCCTGAGAGGGCATTGGTCACAATCGTCAAAGGATAGGTAATGATACCGGCCCACGCAATACCGATTAAGGTGTAAGACAACACCAGCGCGTATTGGTTGCTGATGAAGAAAACGGAGAAGAAACCGAGTGCACCCAAAGCCAAGCAACCGAAATAACCGGCTTTATGGTATTTATTCGGTACTTTTGCCAGAATAAACGAGCAGATAACGGCAGCAATAGATTGTACCGCCGCCAAAACGCCGTACCAGTTGCCTGCTTCTTGGTAGCCTACGGAAGAGGCATCGGTTGTCTGCCAAACGTTTTCCGCAATCGCGCCTGCCGAGTAAGTCCACATATATTGGAAGGCAAACCAGCAGAAGAATTGTACCAAAGTTACCGTCCAAAACGCTTTAGGCGCAGTTTTCAAAAGTTCGAACCAGTTGGCTTTTTCCTGATTCGCAGCGACGTCGATGCCGTGATAGCGGGCGTAGGTTTCCGGGTCGTATTCTTTGACTTTGAAGATGGTGAACGCACTGGTAATAATCAGCAACGCTGCGCCCACATAGAATGCTACGACCACGGTTTGCGGTACGACGCCTTTTTCGGCCGTGTTCGCCAAACCGATATACGCAAACACAAACGGCAGAATCGCCGCCACAACCGCGCCCGTATTCGCTAAGAAACTTTGAATCCCGTAGGCGTAGCTTTTCTGCTCCTCGTTGACCATGTCGCCGACCATCATTTTAAACGGCTGCATTGCCATATTGGAGGATACGTCCAACAGCGCAATCATCAGCGCGCCAAACGACAAAGCCGCCAAAGAAGCGTAGCCAAAACCGAAGCTGCCCGAGTTCGGCATCAGAATCATGACGATAACTGCAATCAGCGTGCCATAAAGCAGATAGGGCAGACGACGACCGCCCAGGCGCGGCATCCAAGTGCGGTCTGAGTAGTAGCCCACAATCGGCTGAACCAACATACCGGCTAGCGGCGGCAGAATGAAAAACCAGCCCAAATTATGCGGGTCGGCGCCTAAAGTTTGAAAAATTCGGCTCATTTGTGAGCTTTGCAGGGTAAAGGCCGTCTGAACGCCGAGATAGCCGAAGCTCAGCATCCAAATCGTACTTTTTGCCAGTGACGGCAAACCTTGTTTTGCTGTTTTTTGCGTATTTTCCGACATGAGGTAAATCCTTTTTTTAAAAGTATTTTTATTGAGAAATCTGAAAGGTTCCTTGGTGTGGCGTTCTCTGTCGTTATTGTTTGTGTGCGTACTTTCAAGGATATAGGTGCATTTTATGAAGCGCGCCGGATATTGGCAATGCCAGTTCAAGGATAAACTGGCTTAAATCAAATTTTTTGCGGTTTGGCATTGATACCGTCGGGCAATGAGGGTATCGGTTCGGCTCGGTGTATATTTTGATGCTTATTTCTATTTTCAGACGGCATTTGAACAAGCAAGTATTGGGGCAATAGGTTAAAATGGGCCGTCTGAAATTTGTTTGATGAAAACGAGAAAACTATGTCCCAACAATACGTCTATTCTATGCTGCGCGTGAGCAAGGTTGTGCCGCCGCAAAAAACCATTATTAAAGACATTTCCCTTTCATTTTTCCCCGGTGCAAAAATCGGTTTGCTCGGTTTGAACGGTGCGGGTAAATCTACTGTACTGCGGATTATGGCGGGCGTGGATAAAGAATTTGAGGGCGAAGCCGTGCCGATGGGCGGCATTAAAATCGGCTATTTGCCGCAAGAGCCTGAGCTTGATCCTGAGAAAACTGTGCGCGAGGAAGTGGAAAGCGGTTTGGGCGAAGTGGCTGCCGCACAAAAACGTTTGGAAGAAGTATATGCCGAGTATGCCAATCCTGATGCGGATTTTGACGCGTTGGCGGAAGAACAAGGCCGTTTGGAAGCGATTATTGCGGCGGGTTCATCTACCGGCGGCGGTGCAGAGCATGAATTGGAAATTGCTGCCGACGCGTTGCGCCTGCCTGATTGGGATGCCAAAATCGGCAATCTGTCCGGTGGTGAAAAACGCCGCGTCGCTTTGTGCAAACTCTTGTTGAGCAAGCCCGATATGCTGCTGCTGGACGAACCGACCAACCACTTGGACGCAGAATCTGTCGAATGGCTGGAGCAATTCTTGGTACGCTTCCCAGGTACAGTCGTTGCCGTAACACATGACCGCTACTTCCTCGACAACGCCGCCGAATGGATTTTGGAACTCGACCGCGGCCACGGTATTCCGTGGAAAGGCAATTACTCGTCTTGGCTGGAGCAGAAAGAAAAACGCTTGGAAAACGAGGCGAAATCCGAAGCTGCACGCGTGAAAGCGATGAAGCAGGAGTTGGAATGGGTGCGCCAAAATGCCAAAGGCCGCCAAGCCAAGTCCAAAGCGCGTTTGGCTCGTTTTGAAGAAATGAGCAACTACGAATACCAAAAACGCAACGAAACTCAGGAAATCTTTATCCCTGTTGCTGAGCGTTTGGGTAACGAAGTGATTGAGTTTGTGAACGTTTCCAAATCGTTTGGCGATAAAGTGTTGATTGATGATTTGAGCTTCAAAGTACCTGCTGGCGCGATTGTCGGCATCATCGGCCCGAACGGCGCGGGTAAATCTACGCTGTTCAAAATGATTTCGGGCAAAGAGCAGCCTGATTCCGGCGAAGTGAAAATCGGCCAAACCGTGAAAATGAGCTTGATTGACCAAAGCCGTGAAGGTTTGCAAAACGATAAAACCGTGTTCGACAACATCGCCGAAGGCCGCGATATTTTGCAGGTTGGTCAATTTGAAATTCCTGCCCGCCAATATTTGGGACGCTTTAACTTCAAAGGCAGCGACCAAAGCAAAATCGCAGGTCAATTGTCTGGCGGCGAACGCGGCCGTCTGCACTTGGCAAAAACCTTGTTGAGCGGCGGCAATGTGTTGCTGTTGGATGAACCGTCCAACGACCTCGACGTGGAAACCCTGCGCGCGTTGGAAGACGCATTACTGGAATTTGCCGGCAGCGTGATGGTGATTTCGCACGACCGCTGGTTCCTCGACCGTATCGCTACGCATATTTTGGCTTGTGAAGGCGACTCTAAATGGGTGTTCTTCGACGGCAACTATCAGGAATACGAAGCCGACAAGAAACGCCGTTTGGGCGAAGAGGGCGCAAAACCGAAACGTATCCGTTATAAACCGGTAACACGTTAAGCAGGTTTGAATGAAAAGGCCGTCTGAAACTTCAAAGTTTCAGACGGCCTTTAGTTTTAATGTTTAGGATTGTTTTCTTAATTGAGGATGGTTTTCCAGTGTATCAATGATGATTTCAATCATGCGTGGAGCAGTTTGCGCCAAATCGAAGCCTTGACCTGAGGAAAGCCAGCGCCAAATCAAGCCGTCTAATGAAGACTTGATGAAGATGACCGCCATATCGATATCCAAATTATCCGCCAACGCTTTTTGTTGTACCGCATCAGTCAGGACAGCAACGATTTTTTCACGCCATAGTGATTGGTGTTTTTTAGCGATGGCAATGACCGCCTCGTTTTGCTCGGTGTGTTCGCATTTTAAAAACAAAATGCTGTGGAATTTATAGTGAAGCTCGTTGTGTTGCAGGCGCTCGAAAAAACGGGTCAGGGTCAGTCGGAAGCTTGACCAAGCCTGTTCGTTATTGTTGTTCGAGTCTTCTTTTATGCAGCTTTCGATGTCGTCGCAAATCCGTTGGAACAAGGCGTCAAACAAATCTTCTTTGTTTTTGAAATGCCAATACAGCGCGCCGCGCGTTACGCCTGCGGCTTGGGCGATTTCGTTAAGCGAGGTGCGGGCAATGCCTTTCTGATAAAACGTATCCAATGAGGCAAGCATGAGATATTCTTTGGTTTTTAAGGCTTCGGTTTTGGTTCTTCTCATAGTTGTTTTGTGGGGAATGTAAATTTATGGTTCGGATTATAAAAAATTACTTCTGAACATGCAAGAATGTATGTATAATTTAATTCAATACTTGATAGTGTTTCTCAACACTATATAATCAGCCTGTTTTTCATAAAAGCAGGCAATTTCTGTTTGTGAAATATGAGATTAAAGTAATCAATTTTCAATTAGTCAAACCCTTATTTATCATAGAGATAGGAAAATTATGGCTCTTTATGCTTCTAAAATGATGCGTGTCGCGGCAATTGCAGCAGCTACTGCGTTGGCGCTTTCCGCTTGCGGCAAAGGCGATGAAAAAGCAGCCGGCCAACAGGCGCAAGGCAGTCAGCAACAGCAAAAACAACCTGCGCCTGAAGTCCGCGTGGTCACTGTGCATCCGGAAACCGTTGCATTGACGACTGAATTGCCAGGCCGTCTGGAATCATTGCGTACTGCCGAAGTTCGCGCCCAAGTCGGCGGTATTCTGCAAAAACGCCTGTTCCAAGAGGGCAGCTATGTGCAAGCCGGTCAGCCTTTATATCAAATCGACAGCTCATCTTATGAAGCAAACTTAGAAAGCGCACGAGCCCAGTTGGCGAGTGCGCAAGCTACTTTGGCCAAAGCGAATGCCGACTTAGCCCGCTACAAACCGCTGGTTGCCGCCGATGCCATCAGCCAACAAGAATATGATGCGGCCGTAACGGCCAAGCGTTCAGCAGAGGCAAGCGTCAAATCTGCACAAGCAGCCATCAAATCTGCCGGTATCAGCCTGAACCGCTCCCGCATTACTGCGCCGATTTCCGGCTTTATCGGTCAATCTAAAGTTTCTGAAGGTACGCTGTTGAATTCCGGTGATACTACTGTTTTAGCTACGATCCAACAAACCAATCCGATGTATGTCAACGTTACCCAGTCTGCGAGTGAGGTCATGAAACTGCGTCAACAGGTTGCCGAAGGCAAATTGTTGGCGGCAAACGGCGCGATTGCAGTGGATATCAAATTTGACGACGGTACCGTTTACCCTGAAAAAGGCCGTCTGCTGTTTGCAGATCCGACTGTCAACGAAACAACCGGTCAAATTACCTTGCGCGCCGCCATTCCTAACGACAGAAATATCTTGATGCCGGGCTTGTATGTGCGCGTGTTGATGGAGCAAGTGGCAGTAGATAATGCATTTGTAGTGCCGCAACAAGCAGTTACCCGCGGTTCGCAAGATACTGTGATGGTAGTGAATGACAAGAGCGAAATGGAAGCGCGTGTCGTGACCATTGCCCAACAGCAAGGTAGCAATTGGGTTATTACAGACGGCCTTAAAGACGGCGACAAAGTGATTGTTGAAGGCATCAGCATTGCCGCTATGTCGGGTGCTAAACAGGTAACGCCGAAAGAATGGACGCCGCCTGCAAGCGCTGCGGCAGCAACACCGGCAGTTTCAGACGGCCAAGCTGCATCCGAGGCCAAGCCTGAAGCTAAAGCTGCATCTGAAGCCAAATAAGGAACGCGTGAATGTCTAAGTTTTTTATTGACCGCCCCATCTTTGCATGGGTTATTGCGATTTTTATCATCGCAGCGGGTATTTTCGGCATTCAAAAACTGCCGATTTCCCAATATCCGTCCGTTGCTGCACCGACTATTACTTTGCGCGCTACTTATCCGGGCGCTTCGGCTCAGGTAATGGAAGACAGCGTACTGGCCGTTATCGAACGTAATATGTACGGTGTGGAAGGTTTGGACTATATGACGACTTCTGCCAATTCCAGTGGCAGCGGCAGCGTCAGTCTGACGTTTACACCGGAAACCAATGAAGATTTGGCGCAGGTAGACGTGCAGAACAAATTGTCGGAAGTGTTGTCCACATTGCCGTCTACCGTACAGCAATATGGTGTAACCGTATCTAAAGCGCGTTCCAACTTCTTGCAAGTGGTCATGCTTTCTTCTGAAAAGCAATCCATTGAGGAAATGAACGATTACGCCCAGCGCAATATCATTCCTGAACTGCAGCGTATTGACGGGGTAGGGCAGGTACAATTGTTTGGTGCGCAACGCGCCATGCGTATTTGGGTTGACCCGAAAAAACTGCAAAACTACAACCTGTCTTTTGCAACGGTAACCAATGCGCTTGCGACACAAAATATCCAAATTTCTGCAGGCTCTATCGGTTCTTTGCCGGCGGCTGCAGGTCAGACTATTTCAGCAACTGTGACGGCGCAAGGTCAGCTGAGCACTGCTGAAGAGTTTGGCAACATCATTTTGGTATCCAATACCGATGGTTCTAATGTCTATCTGAAAGACGTTGCCAAAGTCAGCTTGGGTATGCAGGACTATTCTACTTCCACTCGTTTGAACGGCGTGAATACCACCGGTATGGCAGTGATGCTGTCTAACAGCGGTAACGCTTTGGCAACGGCGACTGCCGTAAAAGAAAAAATGGCGGTTTTGCAGAAGTATTTCCCAGACGGCATGAGCTGGAAAGTTCCTTACGATACTTCCAAATTTGTGGAAATTTCGATTGAGAAAGTGATCCATACACTTTTGGAAGCCATCGTATTGGTATTCTTGGTGATGTATCTCTTCCTGCAAAACATCCGCTATACGCTGATTCCGACCATTGTTGTGCCGATTTCCCTGTTGGGCGGTTTTGCCTTTATTTCATACATGGGTATGTCGATTAACGTATTGACCATGTTTGCGATGGTATTGGTGATCGGTATTGTGGTCGATGACGCGATTGTGGTCGTTGAAAACGTTGAGCGTATTATGGCGAGCGAAGGTTTGTCGCCTAAGGCTGCAACCAAAAAAGCGATGGGTCAGATTTCCGGAGCGGTGATTGGTATTACTGCCGTGTTGATGTCCGTATTTGTTCCGCTGGCAATGTTTAGCGGTGCAACCGGTAACATTTACAAACAGTTTGCCTTGACCATGGTGGCATCTATCGGTTTCTCTGCATTCCTTGCCTTGACGCTGACTCCGGCATTGTGTGCCACTATGCTCAAACCGATTCAGAAGGGGCATCACGAAGAGAAAAAAGGTTTCTTCGGTTGGTTTAACAAGAAATTCGACAGCTGGACACACGGCTACGAAGGCTGGGTTGCCAAAGTCTTGCGCAAGACTTTGCGCATGATGGTTGTCTATATTGGTTTGACTGTTGTGGGCGTATTCCTGTTTATGCGTCTGCCGACTTCCTTCTTGCCGTCTGAAGACCAAGGTAACTTGATGTTGAGCGTACAGCTGCCTGCCGGTGCGACCAAAGAACGTACCGATGCAACTTTGGCTCAAATCACTCAACTGGCGAAATCTGTACCTGAGATCGAGAACATTATTACCGTTTCCGGCTTTAGTTTTAGCGGTTCCGGCCAAAACATGGCTTTGGGTTTTGTCATTCTGAAAGACTGGAGCGAACGTACTGCTCCGGGCAGCGATGCGACTTCTATTTCCGGTAAGTTGACCGGCATGATGATGGCTACGCTGAAAGACGGTTTCGGTTTGGCGATTGTGCCTCCTGCCATTATGGAATTGGGTACAGGCTCCGGCTTGACGATTTACCTGCAAGACCGTAACAACAGCGGCCATGCTGCATTGTTGGCCAAGCGCAATGAGTTGATTGACAAAATGCGCAAAAGTGGCCTGTTTAACCCAAGTACCGTTCGTGCGAGCGGTTTGGAAGATGCGCCTCAATTGAAAATCGACATCAACCGTGCCGCAGCAGCCGCACAAGGTATTTCGTTCTCTGATATCCGTACTGCTTTGGCTTCTTCTTTGGGTTCGTCTTATGTCAACGACTTCCCGAATCAAGGCCGTCTGCAACGCGTGATGGTACAAGCTGATGCGAGTGCCCGTATGCAGCCTGCCGATATTCTGAACCTGACTGTGCCGAACAAATCCGGTGTTGCCGTACCGCTTTCTACCATTGCTACTGTTTCTTGGGAAAACGGTATGGAACAAAGCGTCCGCTTCAATGGTTATCCTGCAATGGAGCTTTCCGGCTCGCCTGTTAATGGCGTATCTTCTGGTCAAGCCATGGCTGCGGTACAGCAAATGGTTGATGAAATGGGCGGCGGTTACAGTCTGGAGTGGGGCGGTCAGTCTCGTGAAGAGGCCAAAGGCGGCTCGCAAACAGTCATGTTGTACGCATTGGCCGCTGCCGCTGTATTCTTGGTATTGGCTGCTTTGTACGAAAGCTGGTCTATCCCGTTGGCGGTTATCCTTGTGATTCCGTTGGGCTTGATTGGCGCGGCATTGGGTGTAACCGGACGTAACATGTTTGAAGCACTGCTGGGCAGTATTCCGGCATACGCCAACGATATCTACTTCCAAGTCGGTTTCGTTACGGTGATGGGTTTGAGTGCGAAAAACGCGATTTTGATTATCGAGTTTGCCAAAGACCTGCAAGCGCAAGGCAAGAGTGCGCTTGAAGCTGCACTTGCCGCCGCACACCTGCGTTTCCGTCCGATTATCATGACTTCGTTCGCCTTCATCTTGGGCGTGGTACCGCTCTATGTTGCCAGCGGTGCCAGCTCCGCGAGCCAACGTGCGATTGGTACGACCGTGTTCTGGGGTATGTTGATCGGTACGGTTCTGTCCGTGTTCCTTGTGCCTTTGTTTTATGTGATTGTGCGCAAATTCTTTAAAGAAAGTGCGCATGAGCATGAAATGGCTGTCAAACACGCCGCTGAAGCCGGCATGATTGAAGACGGTAAACACGATTCAGACAAGCACTAAAGCAAAGGCCGTCTGAAAATTTTCAGACGGCCTCAAAATGCTAAAGGATTCTAAAATGAAGAAGATTACATTCAAACCTGTACTGACCGCCGTTGCTGCTGCCGTGGCTTTGTCGGCCTGTACCATGATGCCGAAATATGAGCAGCCTCAAGTTGCCGTGGCCGATACGTTTAAATACGACACTGTTGACGACGGTATCCGTGCCGCCGAATTGGGTTGGCAAGATTACTTTGCCGATCCTCGCCTTCACCGCCTGATCGACATCGCATTGGAACGCAATACCGATTTGCGTACGGCCGCACTGAATGCGGAAATCTACCGCAGGCAATATATGATTGCGCGTAATAATTTGTTGCCAACCGTCAATGCCAGCGGTACAGGTTCGCGTCAAGGCAGCTTGAGCGGCGGAAGCGTCAGCAGCCAATACAGCGTGGGTTTGGGCGCAGCCTCTTATGAACTTGACCTTTTCGGTCGTGTCCGCAGCACCAGCGAAGCCGCATTGCAAGGTTATTTCAATGTTGCCGCCAACCGCGATGCAGCGCATCTGACCTTGATTTCTACCGTTGCCAAAGCCTATTTTAACGAACGCTACGCCGAAGAAACCATGGCATTGGCACAACGCGTATTGCAAACCCGTGAAGCGACTTACAAGCTCTCGCAATTACGCCATAAGGCCGGTGTGATTTCTGCCGTTGATTTGCGCCAACAGGAAGCCCTGATTGAATCAGCCAAAGCCGATTACGCATCCGCGGTGAAAAACCGCGAGCAAGCGCGCAATTCCTTGGCTATGCTGATTAATCAACCTTTGCCCGAAGATTTGCCTGCCGGTTTGCCTTTGAGCAAGCAGTTCAAATTGACCAAACTGCCTGCCGGTTTGAGTTCGGATGTATTACTCAACCGTCCGGATATCCGTGCGGCCGAACACGCGCTCAAACAAGCGAATGCCAATATCGGTGCGGCACGTGCGGCCTTCTTCCCGCGCATCAGCCTGACCGGTTCTGTCGGTACCGCTTCCGGCGAGTTGAGCGGCCTGTTTAAGAGTGGCACAGGTATTTGGGCTTTTGCACCGTCCATCACCCTGCCTATCTTTGATTGGGGCACAAACAAAGCCAATCTTGACGTAGCCAAGCTGCGCCAACAGGCACAAATCGTTGCTTATGAAGCCGCTGTTCAATCTGCATTCAAAGACGTTTCCAATGCGTTGGTTGCACGCGAACAGCTGGATAAAAGCTATGACGCTTTGAGCAAACAAAGCCGCGCCTACAACGACAGCCTGCGCCTCATCAGCCTGCGCTACAAACATGGCGTATCCAGTGCATTGGATTTGCTGGATGCTGAGCGCAGCAATTACAGCGCAGAAACTGCTCTTTTGGCCAATCAGCTGACCCGTTTGGAAAATCTTGCCGATTTGTATAAAGCACTTGGCGGCGGTTTGAAACGCGAAACCAAAGCTGCTGAATAAGTATTTGCCTGCTAAGATTAAAAGGCCGTCTGAAACATTTGGATTTCAGACGGCCTTTTTGTTATGAGGCAATTCTAAGCTTTTAATTTCTCGCTTAAAGTGGCGACATAGGCTGCGCGTTCGTTACGGCTGGCTTCGGGCTGGTGTGTGTTGAGCGAAGACCATTTGCGGTTGCTGCGCGCTTTGTTGAGTTCGCTTGGCAATTTGGCCGCATTCCATGGCGCTTTGCGTTCTTTTAGTTCAATATGCGATTGAGCAGCATGGCCGCGCGTTTGCAAGACGTGCAACAAATCCAGTGCGCGTGCGGCGAGTAGGGTAAGGGTTTCCGGATCGATATGCAGGGTTTGTCGGCCGTTGATTTTGTCGGTGATGTCTTGGGCATTGGGCAAAATACCGCCCAATAGTCCGCCGATGGCTGTACCCAAACCAAGTGAGCCGCCAAGTGTGGCAATGTCCAAGCCTAGGCCGATGAGTGCGCCTGCGGTTGCGCCGGTACCGGTACGGATGCCGTAATGTTTGAGCAACTCGCTGTCAAACGGATCTTGTTTGAAGGCTTTGGGCATCCATGTGCTGTCGCTGCCGACTTCGTCGTGATAGAAGCGGTAAAGTGTGAACAGGCGTTGTTGCATTTGCCGCTCAAGTTGGCGGATTTCCGATTGCATGACTTCCAAAGTTGGGGCAGGGTCGTCGTTTTCGGCAATTTCTTGGGTGAATGCGGCGGCATCCAGCAGAAAATCGGCAATTTCACGGCGTGCTTCCGTATCCAGCCGTTGCCACTCGCGACGGCGCATATTGATGAGGTGATCGAGGATGTCGCGCTTAGGTAACATGGTGGCAAGGTTGTCCCACAATCGGATTTCGCCTTCAAAGTCGAAGGCAACGGTATCAAAACCGGCGTAAACATGCAGGGTTCGGCGGGCAAGCATATTGGTCCAAGCGGTCAGGTCTTGATTTTGGGTGAAGTTGAACACGGGCATGATGGGCTTGGCGCACCAAGATAAAATGGTCAGTTCGTCTTTGTATTTGTCGAGGACGGGTTCTCGCGCATCGATAACATACATGGCCATATCGCTTTGCATGACTTGGCGCAACACTTTGGCTTCTTGGTTGAACTCGTGATGCGCTTCATGGTTGCTAAGGAATTGCTGAATGCGCTCAATGCCGTCATCGCGTGTGGATGTGTGGGTTTCCAGCCAGTCCAACACGCCGCCGGCATCTTCAAGGCCGGGTGTGTCGTAGAGGTAAACCAAGCTGTCGTCGCCATCGTTGATGAGGGCTTCTTCGACATGGCGCGTGGTGGATGGCGCGTTTTTCACTTCGCCGAAGGTGCTGTCGCGCAAAAGCGTACGTAAGAGCGAGGTTTTGCCTGTGTTGGTATGGCCGACAACGGCAAGGGAGAGTGGGGTGGTCATGGTCTTTGGGTTGGGTTGATATGGACGATGAATGTGTGAGTATGGAGCCGTTTATCTTTAGTGGCAATATATGTTTCAGACGGCCCTAAATTCTCTTTATATATGGGCGAAAATAGCAAGAAAAAGAGGGGAATAGCGGATTTGTTGTTTTTTAGCAAAATACTTGAAAATAGATGGGAAAACAGTTGACAGGGGGGTAGAAGGCTAGGATAATTCGCGCCGTTGAGTTGCTTGATGCAGCTTGATTTTTCTCCTCTATTTCTCCTTTGTAGACTTGGCGCATATCGAGACGGTATGCGCATTTTTTTATCCGCATTGAAATATGATTACATTTAAAATTTGTAAATCGAATAATTAAGAAATTTTACAAGAAAAACACTTGCGCGGTTGAGTCTCTTGTTGCATAATTCGTTTCGTTAGCTGGTTCGAGTAGTCAGTTAATAGTTTCTCCTCTATTTCTCCTTTGTAGACTTGGCACACATTCTGTCGGATGTGTGCATTTTTTTTGCTCATTTAAAACAAAGGCCGTCTGGATGTTGCAATCTTTCAGATGGCCTTTGTTTGTTGAATAGAATTAGATGTCTAATACTACTTCTTCTTTGACTTCTTCCATGACAACATAGCTGCGGCTTTCGGACGCAGCTGGCAGTTGCAGCAGGATATTGCCGAGCATATCGCGATAGGCGGACATATTGGGCAGGCGGACTTTGATAAGGTAATCGTATTCGCCGGAGACCAAGTGGCATTCCAGAATTTGCGGAATCTTCAGCACTTCGCGTTTGAAGTCTTCAAAAATATTGCCGGATTTGGAACGCAGTTTCAGCTCGACAAAGACCAAGAGGCTTTGGCCTAAAGCATGAGGATTCAGATGGGCGTGATAGCCGGTAATAAGGTTGTCGCGTTCCAAGCGGCGGACGCGTTCGGTTACCGGTGTGGTGGAGAGGCCGACTTTTTCAGCCAATTCGGTCATGGGGATACGTGCGTTTTGTTGCAGGAGCTTGAGAATTTTTAAGTCGGTTTTGTCGAGTTCTTTCATGGCCTTGATGTCTGTCGTTTTCATTTGGATTGAATCATAACCTTAAAACAGCCTGAGAAGAAGCATAAATGCTAAAGGCGCGAATGAGGTCTAAATTATGAATAGATTATTCTTGTGTATTTCATGGAATCCTGTGTAGTTTTTGACCTATAATATTTGCTTCAAAGTAATGGGGCAGGCCGTCTGAAACGGAAGCCGATAAGAGGAATACATTATGCGTCCGCTCAATGCGCAAATCCGTTTGGATAATTTACGTCAAAATTATCGTTTTCTCAAAGAGTTGCACGGCAATAAATTGTTGGCTGTGATTAAGGCTGATGCTTACGGGCATGGCGCGGTCAGATGCGCACACGCGTTGGCGGATATTGCCGACGGCTTTGCGGTGGCAACGGTAGATGAAGGCGTGGAGCTGCGCCAAAACGGCATTAAAAATCCGATTGTTTTGTTGGAAGGCGTATTTGATGCTGCGGAGTATGCGGATGTTGACCGTTATGATTTGTGGCCGGCAATCGGCAGTCAATGGCAGCTGGAGGCGTTTGTGCATCATGAGTGGCAACATCCGACAACTGTATGGCTGAAAATGGACTCAGGTATGCACCGTGCCGGTTTCTTTCCGCATAACTATGCCGCGGCCTATACTGCATTGAAACAATCCGAATCGGTTGAAAATATTGTGAAATTCAGCCATTTTGCCTGCGCGGACGAGCCGGAAAACGGCATGACCGAAATGCAGATTGAAGCGTTTGACTTGGCGTGTGAAGGCTTGGAAGGCGAAGAGAGCTTGGCCAATTCCGCCGCGATTTTGAACGTGCCTGAAGCGCGCCGCGATTGGGGACGTGCCGGTCTGGCCTTATATGGTGTTTCGCCTTTCAGCGGCGTGGATGAGCGTTTGAAACCAGTTATGCGCCTGACTTCCCGTGTTTTCGGCGAGCGCGTGTTGCAACCGCATTCTCCGATTGGCTACGGCGCAACGTTCTACACCAGCAAATCTACCCGTGTCGGTTTGATTGCCTGCGGCTATGCCGACGGTTATCCGCGTCGCGCTTCCACTAATTCTCCTGTGGCTGTGGATGGCAAACGCAGCCGTATTATCGGCAGGGTATCTATGGATATGATTACGGTTGAGCTGGAAGCCTCGAAAGAGGGCTTGGGCGCGGAAGTCGAGCTTTGGGGTGATGTGATTAATATCAATGAAGTTTCCGAAGTTGCCGGTATGATTCCATACGAAATCCTTTGCAATATCAAACGTGCGAAGTTTACGTATATCGAGTAAGCAGTAAAAGATCAGGCCGTCTGAAATATGTTTTCAGACGGCCTTTTTGTTATCTGCAATTAAAACGATTCGTCAGCGCGTAAATAACGCCATTTGCCTGGCGGCAGTCGGCCGAGTTTGACTTTGCCCATGCGGATGCGTTTCAAACCGACAACGCGCAGGCCGACCAGTTCACACATGCGGCGGATTTGTCGTTTTTTGCCTTGTCGTAAAATAAAGCGCAACTGGTCTTCGTTTTGCCATTCGACTTTGGCGGGGCGCAATTTCTCTCCGTCCAAACTCAAGCCGTGGTTGAGCAGGGCGAGGCCTTTGTCGTCCAGTTTGCCGCGGACGCGGACGAGGTATTCTTTTTCGCTACTGCTGTTTTCGCCAATCAGTTGCTTGGCAATGCGGCCGTCCTGGGTGAGCACCAATAATCCGACGGAGTCAATGTCCAAGCGGCCGGCAGGGGCTAAGCCGAATTTGTGCTTTTCGCTGAAAGGGATACGGCTATCGTCGCCTTCCCAATGGTTGTCGGCGGTAATGAGTTCTGCGGCAGACTTATAGCCTTTTTCTGCCTGCGCGCTGACGTAGCCGACAGGTTTGTTCAGCAGGATGGTTACGCGCGCTGCTTGTTTTTCATGGGCTTGTTTGTTGAGGTCGATGCGGTCGCGCTCGGTGACTTTTTGACCGAGTACGGCGGTTTGGCCGTTGACTTTGACCCAGCCTTGCTCGATGTAGCTGTCTGCCTCGCGGCGCGAGCATAAGCCTAATTGCGCCATGCGTTTGGAGAGGCGCATGGTTTCGGAATCGTTGTTTTGCATGGTATGGCAATATAGAGAAATGGGAATATCGGATTATAGCATTGACCGTTTGTCAGGCCGTCTTAAAACTGAATATTTGGGTTTTCAGACGGCCTTTCGTTTGCTATATGTTAAGGAATATTTAGTTTTGAAGTAAAAAATGAAGGGTATATTGTCTGTTTGTGTTAACCTTACGGACGAACTAATCATTTTGTTTTCAGTCGAATTGGGGTTGAAATGACATTCCACTCATGAAATCATGAAGACTATAATGACTGGTCTTTCTGAAGCGCATTAAGGCAGTTTGTCGCTAAAGCAAGCCTTGGTGCATCACGTTTTAAGGATAAATCAATGAAATCGCTCAAATCATTTTTGATCTGGGGCATTGTGGTTTTGGTAGGCTTGGCCTCCTTTACTACTTTAGCTCTCAGCCGTGGCGAGCAAGTCAGTGCGATTTGGATGGTTACGGCCGCCATTTCGGTATACTGCATTGCCTACCGTTTCTATAGTCTTTACATTGCCAACCGTGTGATGCAGCTTGATCCTAACCGTCTGACTCCGGCAGAACGCCACAATGACGGCTTGGACTATGTGCCCACACATAAAGGCGTACTGTTCGGCCACCACTTTGCCGCCATTGCCGGCGCAGGCCCTCTAGTTGGTCCTGTATTGGCAGCGCAAATGGGTTATCTGCCCGGTACTTTGTGGATTATCTTCGGCGTGGTATTTGCCGGTGCCGTACAGGATATGATGGTACTGTTTGTTTCTATGCGCCGTGACGGTAAGTCTTTGGGCGATATCGTGAAACAAGAACTCGGTACCGTCCCAGGCGTGATTGCATCCATCGGTATTTTGATGATTATGGTCATCATTATGGCGGTGTTGGCGCTGATTGTTGTGAAAGCATTGGTTCACAGCCCTTGGGGTACGTTCACCATCGCAGCAACTATGCCGATTGCGCTGTTTATGGGTATTTACACCCGTTATATCCGTCCGGGCAAAATTGGCGAGATTTCCATCGTCGGCTTTATTTTGCTGATGTTGGCTGTGATTTACGGTGAAGATGTTGCCCACAGCTCCTTTGGTCACTGGTTTGACCTTGACGGTATTCAGCTGACTTGGGCGATTATGATTTACGGTTTCGTGGCTTCCGTATTGCCGGTTTGGCTCTTGCTGACTCCGCGCGACTATCTGTCTACCTTCCTGAAAATCGGTACGATTGCAGCTTTGGCTTTGGGTATTGTTATTGTTAACCCAACCCTGCAAATGCCTGCAGTTACCCACTTTATCGATGGTTCAGGCCCGGTATTCTCTGGTGCATTGTTCCCATTCTTATTCATTACCATTGCTTGTGGTGCGGTTTCAGGCTTCCATGCGTTGATTTCTTCAGGTACCACGCCAAAAATGGTGGAAAACGAAACCCACGTCCGCATGATCGGTTACGGTGGCATGATTATGGAAAGCTTTGTGGCCATTATGGCTCTGGCCGCCGCCGCTTCGCTTGATCCAGGCGTGTACTTTGCGATGAACAGCCCTGCCGCGCTGATTGGTACAGATGCCAACACAGCTGCCGAAGTCATTACCACTAAACTGAACTTCCCTGTTGATGCCGCAACCTTGTTGCACACTGCTAAAGAAGTGGGCGAAAACACCATTCTGTCCCGTGCAGGTGGCGCACCAACCCTTGCAGTCGGTATGGCACACATCATGAGCCGTCTGATTCCGGGCGAAGCCATGATGGCGTTCTGGTATCACTTTGCCTTGCTGTTTGAAGCCTTGTTCATCTTGACCGCGGTTGACGCAGGTACACGCGTTGCCCGTTTCATGATTCAAGACTTGGGCAGTATCTTCTACAAACCATTCGGTAATACCGACTCTATCCCTGCCAACTTGGTTGCAACATTCTTAGCCGTGGCATTGTGGGGTTACTTCCTCTATACCGGCGTAACCGACCCTCTGGGTGGTATCAACTCGCTCTGGCCTCTGTTCGGTATTGCCAACCAAATGCTTGCAGGCGTAGCGTTGATTATGTGTACCGTTGTATTGGTAAAAATGAAACGCGACCGCTATGTTTGGGTAACCTTGGTTCCTGCTTTCGGCGTATTGTTTGTGACCTGCTATGCCGGTTTGCAAAAACTGTTCCACAGCGACCCGCGCGTCAGCTTCTTGGCTCACGCAGGCAAATACCGCGATGCCTTGGCTTCAGGCGAAGTCCTTGCTCCAGCTAAAGACATTGGCGAAATGTCACAGATCATCTTCAACGACCAAATCAATGCCGGTCTGACCGCTTTGTTCTTGGCAGTTGTCGTGATTGTCGCCGTGTACGGTTTCCGTACCGCTATGAAAGCCCGCAAAGTTGGCTGGCCAACTGCTAAAGAAATTCCAGCAGTGTACCGCGACGGTAAACAGCCGGAGGCTCAGCATGAAGCATAAGCTCGCATCTTGGTGGAAAACCATCAAGTTGACAGCAAACTTGATGGCCGGTGTCCCAGATTATGAAAACTACGTTGCCCGCCAGCGCAAACATAATCCCAATGCGCCGGTCATGACCGAGCTGCAATTCCAAGACTACTGCCGCAAACGCCGTTGCGGCAGCAACGGCGGACGCTGTTGTTAATGAAGGCATGAAAAAAGGCCGTCTGAAAATACTTTCAGACGGCCTTTTTAGTTCGATAAATTATTTATCTTGAGCGTTTTTTTGTTCACGGACAACCCATTGGGCAATGTCAGAACCCAATACTTTGGAAGTACGGTTCAAGACGGCACAAGAGCTTTTATAAGCGCCAAACATACCGCCGGAAGAATTGCGGGTAAAGGTTTTTTTGCCAACTTGTTTGCCGTCAATATACAAAGTGGCTGAAACAGCCATACCTTTGGCGTGACCGATAAAGGCATTGCCTGCGCTCATGGCGGAAGTAATGGCGATATCTGCGTATGTGCCTTGTTTTTTACCGTCACGGACAACTGTGACATCACTTTTGGCTGCAGTTTCTTGCAAAGATTTGGACATAATACTGCCTACTTCTAAACATTCCGAAACGATACGGGTATCGATTTCTTCTTTGTCGCGGTAAGGGATGCTTTCATCAATATGGACATCTGCGCTGGCAAATGCAGATGCAAACAAGAATGCGGTTGCAAGGATACGGTTAGAAGACATAGTAGGGTACCTAAAATAGAATGTTAAAAAGAGTTGTTATTGTATAACGGCATTTTCACTCAATCAACATAAGTTAAGTTGGTAAACACTTTGTTGAGATGGGTGTTATGATAAGACAAATCAAAAGGCCGTCTGAAATAAAGTTATTTCAGACGGCCTTTTAATTGAGGTATTAATTTGTTCTGGTCAAATAAGGCAGGGGATCGACTGCTTTGCCGTTTAGACGAACTTCAAAATGAAGCTTGACGTTGTCTGAATCGCTGCTGCCCATGGTAGCGATAACTTGGCCTGCTTGGACTTTTTGATCTTTTTGTACCAAAAGTGTGTCGTTGTGGGCGTAGGCGGTAATGGTGTAGTCATTGTGGCTGATCAAAATCAGCTTACCGTAACCGCGGACTTCTTCGCCAACGTAGATAACAGTACCGGCTGCGGCAGAGCGGATTTGTTGGCCTTGTGTGCCTGCAATATCTATGCCTTTGCTGGTGGTGCCGTTGTAGCGTTGGATAATGGAGGATGAAGCGTTATCGGTTGGCCATTGCAGGTTCAATCGGTTGATCGGGGTGACAGTAGTGGTTTGGCGTTGCTGCGTTGCAGTGCTGCGTGGGGCGACATGACGGCGGACGCGCAATACTTGGCCGACTTCGATTTGTGAGGCGTTGGGAAGGTTATTCCATGCAACCAGTGTGTTGACATTTTGTCCGTAGCGTTTGGCGATTTGGGTCAGGGTATCGCCAGGGCGGACTTTGTAGTAGCCGTCAGGTACGGCGCGGTTGGAAGAGGTATTGTTGCCGGCGCAGGCTGCTAAGACGGCAATGGTGCTGATAAGTGCCAGACGTTTCAAGGCCGTCTGAAAGGTGGAAATAAAGTTTGTATTCATGGGTTATTTCAAAATGTATCGTTATGCTGTGTATGATAGATGGGAAGAGTGAAAAAAGGTTCACTCAAAAGGCATGGGGTAAAATACAGAAAGGCAGTATATTAACATTGAAAATTTGTAGATATATCGGCATATTTTTTTATCATTTTGATGATAAAGGATTTTTTTAGCAAGGTAAAAGAAAGTGAAAGTTTTTTCAGATGGCATTGAATAAGGCAATAAAAATCCCCTGCCGGGATAAACGGGCAGGGGATTTTTGTCTTATCGAACTTATTTGTTCAATTCGTTAGCCAGATACAGCCAGGTTTCAATGACGGTATCAGGGTTAAGCGATACGCTCTCGATACCTTCTTCAACCAGCCATTTGGCAAAGTCCGGATGGTCTGATGGGCCTTGACCGCAAATACCGACGTATTTGTTTTGTTTGCGGCAGGCAGAGATTGCCAAGTGCAACATCACTTTAACGGCAGGGTTGCGCTCGTCGAAGGAGTCAGATACCAAGCCGCTGTCACGGTCGAGGCCGAGGGTCAGCTGGGTCATGTCGTTAGAGCCGATGGAGAAGCCGTCGAAGTATTGCAGGAATTGTTCTGCCAATACAGCGTTGCTTGGCAACTCGCACATCATGATCAGGCGCAGGCCGTTTTTGCCGCGTTCCAGACCGTTTTCTTTCAGGGCTTTAACAACAGCTTCCGCTTCACCCAAAGTACGAACGAATGGAATCATGATTTCGACGTTGGTCAAGCCCATTTCATCGCGAACGCGTTTCAAGGCTTTACACTCGAGTGCGAAGCAGTCTTTGAAGTTATCGGCTACATAACGCGCTGCACCACGGAAGCCCAACATTGGGTTTTCTTCGTGTGGTTCGTAGATGCTGCCACCCACCAAGTTAGCGTACTCGTTGGATTTGAAGTCAGACATACGGACGATGGTTTTACGTGGATAAACCGAAGCAGCCAAAGTTGCCACACCTTCCGCGATTTTATCGACATAGAAGTCAACAGGAGAAGCGTAGCCTGCGATACGGCGGGTAATTTCAGCTTTCAACTCGTCGTCTTGTTTGTCAAATTCCAACAAGGCTTTAGGGTGGATACCGATTTGACGGTTGATGATGAATTCCATACGAGCCAAGCCGATACCTTCGCTAGGCAGGTTGGCGAAGCTGAATGCCAACTCAGGGTTACCAACGTTCATCATGACTTTTACAGGCGCTTTAGGCATATTGTCCAAAGCAACATCGGTAATTTGTACGTCCAGCAGACCGGAGTAGATGAAGCCGGTATCGCCTTCGGCACAAGATACGGTAACTTCTTGGCCTTCGGACAGCAGATCGGTAGCGTCGCCACAACCTACAACAGCCGGAATACCCAATTCACGCGCGATAATCGCTGCGTGGCAGGTACGGCCGCCGCGGTTGGTCACGATGGCGGAAGCACGTTTCATTACTGGTTCCCAATCCGGGTCGGTCATGTCGGTAACGAGTACGTCACCTGCTTCAACGGAATCCATCTCGGAAGCATCTTTCACCAAGCGAACTTTACCTTGGCCAACTTTTTGACCGATGGCTCGGCCTTCGCACAAGACGACTTTTTCGCCGTTGATAGAGAAGCGGCGCAGATTGCGGCTGCTGTCTTCTTGGGATTTCACGGTCTCAGGACGGGCTTGCAGGATGTAGAGTTTGCCGTCCAAACCGTCGCGGCCCCATTCGATGTCCATTGGGCGACCGTAGTGTTTTTCGATGGTCAGCGCGTAATGAGCCAACTCGGTTACTTCGGCATCAGTAATGGAGAAGCGTTGACGGTCTTCTGCAGGTACATCAACGTTGGTCACAGATTTACCGGCTTCGGCTTTGTCGGTAAAGATCATTTTGATTTGTTTCGAACCCATGGTTTTGCGCAGGATAGCCGGTTTGCCTGCTTTCAAAGTAGGTTTGAATACATAGAATTCGTCAGGGTTTACTGCACCTTGTACGACGTTTTCGCCCAGGCCGTAAGAAGAGGTAACGAAAACGACTTGGTCGTAACCGGATTCGGTATCGATAGTGAACATCACACCGGAAGCACCGCTGTCAGAGCGCACCATGCGTTGTACGCCGGCAGAAAGGGCAACGATGTCGTGTTCGAAGCCTTTGTGGACACGGTAAGAAATGGCACGGTCGTTATACAGGGAAGCGAATACATGGTGCATTGCTTCTTTAACGTTATCCAAGCCATTGATATTCAGGAAGGTTTCTTGTTGGCCGGCGAAAGAAGCATCCGGCAGGTCTTCTGCTGTTGCGGAAGAACGTACGGCAACGGAAATGTCCGCACCGCCGGCATCGGCAACCATTTTGTTCCAAGCTGTTTCGATTTCAGCATCCAGCTGCTCAGGGAACGGAGTATCCAAAATCCATTGACGGATTTCTTTACCCACGCGCGCCAATTCGGCAACGTCTTCAACATCCAGTTGTTTCAGGGCTTCGGAAATACGCTCGCTCAGACCATTGTGAGCCAGGAAAGCACGATAAGCTTCGGCTGTGGTTGCAAAACCGCCGGGAACGCGCACGCCTTTTTCAGTCAGTTGGCTGATCATTTCGCCCAAAGAGGCATTTTTACCGCCCACTCGCTCAACGTCAGTCATACGCAGGTTTTCAAACCAAATAACGTAGTTTTCGGCCATTTGTGTGTCCAATCCAATCCAAAAATGTTAAAAAAGAAACAAATCCGCCTGCTTATTGTAGCCATTCGTTTGATGGCTGTCATGTGTTTTATCTTTTTAAAAATCACAAATTCGTCTGTGATATTGTGCTTTTCAGGCATGTAGCCTTCTGAAATGTGAATATCAGATTCATGTTTTTACGTGTTATCTTCTTGTTAAATATGGAAAACAAAATAAGTTAATAAATTTAAGAATCGAAATTTATTTCGCAAACTTGGAATAAAATTCTACAAAATAGCAAAAAATAAAATTTTGTGCCAATTTAAAAATTGTTCAAATTTGTTGTAATCCTGTGTAATCTGTCGGGAATCGCTTTATTGCAAAGGCTGTAACTGCTATGATTGCCGTCTGAAACGTTACCCTCAAGAGGATTCATTATGACTGATCCACGCCAAGTCTTCTATATTTCCGACCGAACCGGCCTGACCGCTGAAAATATCGGTGAAGCCTTGCTGAACCAATTTGGCAATGTTGAGTTCAAACGCCATACCTATCCGTTTATCGATACGCCTGAAAAAGCGCGTGCTGTTGTAGACAAAGTCAACCAGTCAGCTGAAAAATTCGGCGTGCGCCCGATTGCTTTTGTCAGTGTGGTCAATGACGAAATCCGTGAAATCATCAAGAAAGCCAATGCGTTCCATATTAATTTCTTTGAAACCTTTCTCGGTCTTTTGGAAAAGGAACTCAATACGGAGGCGGTTGCCGCCCGGCAGGGGCACCACAGTATCGGCAATACCCAACGCTATGATGCGCGTATGGAGGCGGTCAATTTTTCACTGAATCATGATGACGGCGTCAGCGATAAAAACCTGCAGGAAGCGGATGTGATTTTGATGGGCGTGTCCCGTTCGGGCAAAACGCCGACCTGTCTCTATCTGGCCCTGCAATACGGTATCCGCGCCGCAAACTATCCATTGATTCCCGATGATTTGGAATCGACCGATTTGCCGCGTATGGTCAAACCTTATAAAGACAAGCTGTTCGGCTTGACCATTCAACCTGAGCGTCTGCAGGCTATCCGTCATGAGCGCCGTCCTAATTCGACCTATGCCAAAATCGATACTTGCCGCAGCGAGATTGCCGATGCGCAAAATATGTTCAAACGCCACGGAGTGCCGTTTACCAATACAACGGATAAATCTGTGGAAGAACTCGCCGTTCATATCTTGCAGGCTTGTAAGTTGAAACGTCGTTTCTAAATGAAATGATAAAAGGCCGTCTGAAATTTCAGACGGCCTTTTTTATTTTGTATATTTAAGTCTTAGGCAGGGTAACACCAGTTTGTCCCATGTATTTGCCGTTTCGGTCTTTGTATGAAGTTTCGCAGACTTCATCGCTTTCAAAGAATAAGACTTGAGCCACGCCTTCGCCTGCATAGATTTTGGCAGGCAGGGGGGTGGTGTTGGAAAACTCAAGCGTAACGTAGCCTTCCCACTCAGGTTCGAACGGAGTAACGTTGACGATGATGCCGCAGCGTGCGTAAGTGGATTTACCTAAGCAGACGGTCAGGACGTTGCGCGGGATGCGGAAATATTCGACTGTGCGCGCCAAAGCAAAGGAGTTGGGCGGAATGATGCAGCAGTCGTCTTCGACGGTAACGAAGTTTTTCGGGTCGAAGTTTTTCGGGTCGACGATGGTGCTGTTGATATTGGTGAAGATTTTAAATTCATTAGCACAACGGATGTCGTAGCCGTAGCTGGATGTGCCGTAGGAAATGATGTGTTGGCCGTTGGCCTCTTTGATTTGGTTGGGCTCGAACGGCTCAATCATGCCGTGTTCTTCGGCCATGCGGCGTATCCATTTGTCGGATTTAATGCTCATGGTGGTTGTCCTGGGGTAAGGGTTGTTTGGAAATTCTTTGAAATCAATACAACAGCCTTTAGGCTGGCTTGTTAATTGATGTTTCAGACGGCCTAAAAGCTGGATAAGGCCGTCTGAAAGTCTGTTTATTTGGTTTTGGAAGCAGATTTCTTAGCCAGTTTGACTTCTTTAATCATACCGTCTTCGCATTTCATGATGAAGACGGGTGTGCCGTTTTGGGAGGCGGTAAAGTTTCCGTGCGCCCTGCCTTTTTTGAACACGCCCTCCAGCGTCATATTGCGTAATTTGGCGCTGTTGGAGGAGAAAGGTTCGATAAAGGTTTCGCCGTTCCCGGAAACGGTATATGCGCCTTTGCCGTCAAATTTGCCGTTTTTAAATGAGCCGACATAGCTGCGGCCGTCTTGGCATTTCCATGTACCTTTGCCGGACGGTTTGCCGTCTTTGCCGACATCGCCATCATAAGCGCAACCTTTTTCCTGATAAGGATTGATGGTTTTGGCAATGGCAGGCGTACCCAGCATTAAGGCGATAGGGAGTAGGGCGAGGTATTTCATCATTTATTCCTTTTTGCAGGCGGTTTCAGACGGCCTGATATTGGGATTCAAAAGTCAGCAGGGTTTCAGCAATACGGCGTGGCAATATGGCTAAAGCGTGTTCGCACATGGATGCAGGGATACCATGGTAGGCTTCGGCAATACTGCCGGTAATGGCTGCCAAGGTATCGCTGTCGCCGCCTAGGGAAACCGCTAGTCGGATGGCGTGTTCAAAATCATCGCTTTCAAGAAAGGCGGTAACTGCTTGAGGTACGGTTTCTTGACAGCTTTCGTTGAAATGATAATGCGGGCGGATTTGGTCGCAACTTTGGCTCAAATCATAGCCGAATTGTTGCGTAATGTTTTCTTTGATTTGCGCTTTGCCCATACCGGTACGCGCCCAAAAGATGGCGGCAGCTACGGCTTGCGCACCTTTAATGCCTTCCGGGTGGTTGTGCGTTACGGCGGCGGATTGTTCGGCAAAATGCAGGGTTTCTTCCAATGTGGCAAATGCCCAGCCAACGGCAGAAACACGCATGGCCGAGCCGTTGCCCCAGCTATTATAAGGTTCTGGATCTTTCCATTCTATCCATTGTGAGAAGCGGCCGCCATATGCGCCTTTTGGACAGGGATATGCCCTGCACCAGCCTTGTAAAATAGAGGCCAAATGATCGTTGCAGCCTTGTAAAACCCAGTCGGCAATGGCAACAGTGCAAATCGTGTCATCGGTAAAGTTGCTGTCGGGGCTGCAAATGTCAAAATCGGTGTGACGGTAGTTGTCAAACTCGAATCGTGATCCGGCAATATCGCCAATGACTGCGCCCAACATCATGACATCCTTTCTGATACTTCTATTTATATTTCAGACGGCCTTTGATATTCCCAATCGAAAGGCCGTCTGAAAAATTACTCTTGCCAGCCGCCTAAATAAGAAACCAGTTCTTCCAACATGGTGCTGATGGCTTCGGTCATCAGGATTTGTGAGGCAAAGGCGAGGCTGGCTGCATCGTCGCCGTTGCTTTCGGCTTCTTCTTGCAAAACGTCCAGATACTGGATGCGTTTGAGCGTAAAGTCTTGGGTAAGGATGAACGCGATTTGTTCGCGCCATACCAAGCCCAGCTGGGTAACGGTTTTGCCGTTTTTGACGTGTTGTACCACTTCGTCGGCGGTCAGGTCTTGTTTGGAAACTTTGACGACCGGAACAACATCGCCTACGCCTTTGAGTTCGCAATCACTGTCCAATTCAAAACCGCCTTCGCAATGGCCTTGCAGCAGCCAGCTGGTCATTAGGGAGGAGGGCGATTGTTTGGTGTTGGGCAACGAGGCTTCCAAACCGCCTAAGGCTTCGCGCAGTTTGGTCAGGATGTTTTCCGCTTTGGCAGATGCGGCATTGTCGACCAAAAGATACCCGTGGCGCGTGTCGAAAATCGCCTGTGTGCGGCTGCTGCGCGTAAAGGCACGGGGCAGCAGGTCGTCAGTAATCTGTTCTTTCAGCTCTTGTTTTTCCTTACGGCCGACATTGCGCGCTTCGTTGTTTTGGATTTCCAAAACCTTTTCATCCAAAATATCGCGGATGACGCCGGCTGGCAGGACTTTTTCTTCTTTTTTCAAAGCAACGCGCCAAGTGTAATCGGCAGGAAAAACCAGCTCGGGCGAAAAGGAAACCGGCGTGGCAAAGCCTTCGCTAAACCAGTCTAAACCCTGACAATGGGCAAATTCGGATTGCACCAATTTGTCGGCAAGGACTTCCAATTCGGGCAACTTGTCTTTGTTGAGCGGATAAAAACTGATTTGCTTAAACCACATGGCGAGTTTTCCTTTTTATTAAAACCGGCATTATACAGGGAAAATAACATACGGAAATCGGCAACATCTTTAAAAAAGCAGTAAAGGCGTTGACAGAAGAAAAGGGTTTCTGTATAGTTCGCGCTTCGGTTACGCGCCCATCGTCTAGAGGCCTAGGACACTGCCCTTTCACGGCGGCAACCGGGGTTCGAATCCCCGTGGGCGTGCCAAAATTCTTAAAAAACGCTCCTGCTTTTGCAGGGGCGTTTTTTGTTTTCAGACGGCCTGTCGCTGTGAAAATATCTTTAAATTGGTTTACAATAATGCCATTCTGAATCTTAATGAGAGAAAACAATGTTAGACATCCAATTGCTCCGCAGCAATACCGCCGCAGTTGCCGAACGTTTGGCCGCCCGCGGTTACGAGTTTGATACCGCGCGTTTCAACGCTTTGGAAGAACAACGCAAAGCCGTTCAAGTGAAAACAGAAGAGTTGCAGGCTTCACGCAACAGTATTTCCAAACAAATTGGCGCGTTGAAAGGCCAAGGCAAACACGAAGAGGCTCAAGCTGCGATGGATCAGGTTGCCCAAATCAAGGCGGATTTGGAGCAGGCTGCCGCTGATTTGGATGCCGTTCAGAAAGAATTGGATGCTTGGCTGCTGAGCATTCCGAACCTACCGCATGAAAGTGTGCCTGTCGGTAAAGACGAAACTGAAAACGTTGAGGTCCGCAAAGTCGGTACGCCGCGAGAATTTGACTCTGAAATCAAAGACCATGTTGATTTGGGCGAGCCTTTGGGCTTGGATTTCGAAGGCGGTGCGAAACTTTCCGGCGCGCGCTTTACCGTGATGAAAGGCCAAATCGCCCGTCTGCATCGCGCTTTGGCTCAGTTCATGCTGGATACGCACACGCTGAAACACGGCTATACCGAGCATTACACGCCTTACATTGTGGATGATCTGACTCTGCAGGGCACAGGCCAACTGCCTAAATTTGCAGAAGATTTGTTCCACGTTACCCGCGGCGGTGATGAGAGCAAGAAAACGCAATATCTGATTCCGACCGCCGAAGTAACGCTGACCAATACCGTTGCCGACAGCATCGTGGCCAGCAGCGATTTGCCATTGAAATTGACTGCGCATTCCCCATGTTTCCGTTCCGAAGCGGGCGCATACGGTAAAGACGTGCGCGGTTTGATTCGCCAACACCAATTCGACAAAGTGGAAATGGTGCAAATCGTTCATCCGGAAAAATCATACGAGGCGCTGGAAGAAATGGTCGGCCATGCTGAAAATATCTTGAAAGCGTTGGAACTGCCATACCGCGTGATCACTTTGTGCACCGGCGATATGGGCTTCGGCGCAACCAAAACCTACGACTTGGAAGTTTGGGTTCCTGCGCAAAATACTTACCGTGAAATTTCCAGCTGCTCCAACTGCGAAGATTTCCAAGCACGCCGCATGAAAGCGCGTTTCAAAGATGAAAACGGTAAAAACCGTTTGGTGCATACTTTGAACGGCTCAGGCTTGGCAGTCGGCCGTACTTTGGTGGCGGTTTTGGAAAACCATCAAAATGCCGACGGCAGCATTAATGTTCCTGCTGCGTTGCAACCGTATATGGGTGGCGTGACCAAATTGGAAGTAAAATAATCGCTGTTTAAAAGAAAAAGGCCGTCTGAAACTTGGGTTCAGACGGCCTTTTCTATGATTGAGTAATTATTTGTTGTGTTGACGGAAATATTCCCATTCTTCGACAACGGTACCGTCAGGCAAGTGGCACACGCCGTATTCGTTGCCGTCTTTGTCTCTTTTGATTTCGGATTTGCCGCCTTGTTTGACGCAGAATTCAGAAGCCGGATTGGCTGCTCCGACCTTAGGAGATTCTTGTTTTTCAGAAGCGGAGCAGGCGGCCAAAGCGGTTGCGGCAGCGAGGCTGAGGATGATGGGTTTGATCATGGTGTGTCTTTCATTTGAAAGATAAAAACAAGCGGATTATAGGGGACGCTTGCGTTTAATGGCGTTAACCAGATTAAAGGCCGTCTGAAAAGTTTTCAGACGGCCTTGAGTTTAAGAAGTCAAACCAGATTATTTGGCTGCTTCGGTTTTTTCGCCTTCTTTAGCAAAGTATTTGGCGTAAATTTTGTCGTATTCGCCACTTTCGCGTACTTTTTTCAGCGCATCGTTCAACATTTTAATGGTGGCTTCGTCGCCTTTGCGTGCAGCGATACCATAGTTTTCGATGGTGAAGTCAGGCAGGGAGATGAAATCCAGACCTTTGGTCGGGTTGTTTTTCACATAGTTGGCAATAACCGCGCTGTCGCTGACTACAGAATCCAAACCGCCGTTTTCCAATTCTTTGATAATCAGGGGAACGCTTTCAAAGCGTGCGATTTTCGGGT
This sequence comes from Neisseria sp. HMSC073G10, assembly GCF_001812605.1. Lineage (NCBI taxonomy): Bacteria > Pseudomonadati > Pseudomonadota > Betaproteobacteria > Neisseriales > Neisseriaceae > Neisseria > Neisseria sp. HMSC073G10. The sequence continues at coordinate 102,907 of NZ_KV809536.1, forward strand.
TGTCGTTGCCCAAGAGTTTGGAAACGGAGAAGTCGCCGGTGTAGCCGGTTACCACGCCGACTTTGGCCATGTTTTTCAGGTCTTCGGAAGAAGATACTTTTTTGCCTTTCGGAACGAGGACGACTTGGGTGATTTCAAAGTATGGGTCGCTGAAGAGCATGCTTTGTTTGCGGTCGTCAGTGATGGTTACGCCGGACATTACGATGTCCACGTCGCCGTTGTTCAGCGAAGGGAAGAGGCTTTCCCATGGCTGGTGTTTGAATTCGACTTTGAAGTTGCCGGCTTTGGCCATGGCATTCATCAAATCTACGTCAAAACCTTCTACTTTGCCGGCAGAATCCAAAGATTCAAATGGGGCAAACTCGGCGTTAGAGCCGACACGGTACACTTTATCGGCAGGAGCAGAGGCATTGTTGCTTTGACCGCCGCAGGCAGTCAGGGCAAGGGCGGAACAAGCGAGGGCAGTGGCCAGCCATTTTTTCATGTTCATGATATGTGCTTTCTTAATAAAATGTTAACGGATAAAATCTTAGTTTAGCATAATTTTGTGAACAAACTAGCTGAAATTAGTGGTCTTTTTCTCGGAAAAATGCGTAGGTTACGTCATGGAAGAGGTCGGTGTGCGGACTGTCTTCATAGCTCAATTCCGCCAACGCGTCTTCAAAGGCAAGCTGGATGGATTCTACGGCATCGTTGGCCATGTCGGAGGGCAGGGAGCGGATGAGGCCTTTGAGTGCGGTGGCGAGGACGTGGTTTTGCATACGCAAAGCGTCGTTGGCCTCTTCCAGATATTCGAGGCGTTGTTCGATGCTGCTCATGATGTATCCTTGAGTATTAAATAAAATAGTGATTATATAGTGAATTAATATTAAAATGTGACGCTTGCGCCGGCTTGCCGGATATGTCCAACCATCGGCCGCAGTTCAAGCGTTTTTTGTTTGAATGCGGTTCACAATAAAAATGAAAAAACGAGATTATTATGGAAAACAACCGTCTTGACCCCACAGCCCTCGAGGAAGAAGACCTGAATTGGGAAAAACGCTTGGAAAGATTGCGTCAGGCACGACAATTCAATACCGTGCCGACTCATGCCCCATTGGTCAAAAAATCGGACGACGCTGTCGAAGCTGCGCCCAAAACCGCGGCTAAAAAAGAATATAAATTGGATGCGGGCAATCGTGAAAAAGTGCTGGAAGAATATTTGTACCGTTGGCAGTTGGAACACAATACTGCCCTTGCAGACGATGGCGAAGCAGTGGAAACCGATGCGATGGTGGTTTTGCAGGATAACTGGTTGAGCGCGCAATCGGCGTTGCAGGCTGCGGCTTCAGAGCGCCATATCGAATCAACGCGCACCGTCAGACTGAATCCGAAATTAGGTGCCGTAGATTTTGATGCGCCTGAAGTGGAAGAAACTGAAAAGCCAGAAAATGATGATGCGGAAGCGGCTGAAGAGGCGGTTTCAGACGGCCTTGAACAAGAACCGGCCATCAATGTCCATATCAATGTATTGAACCCGCAAGCGATCGGCCGTAGGGAAGTATTCTGCGTTTCTGAAAAAGAGTTGACCGAGCGCCTGATTAAGCGTTTGCGTCCCCATGTGGCCGATGCGGTCAACGGCATGATTCGGATTGCTGTGCAAAAACAAATGGCCGTGTTCACTTATCAGTTGCAGCAAATGTTGAACGAGCAGGCGCCGGGCTTGGTGGAGGATGTATTGGAACACAACGTCAAACGTATTTTGGACGATATGAAGACTGAAATGAAATACCGCCGTTGAGTATCTGGGCCGTCTGAAAAGTTTCAGACGGCCTTCGGCGTAAATTTCCCTTAAAATTTTACGAAGCATGTATAATAGCGGCTCACGTTTTCGTGATAAATATCCTTTCTAAATAGTTGATATGCCCGATGCAGAATCGGGCATTTTTTTTGAGATTGTTATGAATAAAAATAAAATCATTGTATTGCTGATTGCTTTGGTTGCCGTATTTGCCTATAACAAAATGCAAAACAAGCAGCCGGTACAATCGCAGAATCAGCAGAAAATAGAAGCTGTTCAAAAACAAAATAATTCGGGTAGAAAAAACGCCGATACGGCTCAGCAGCAAATCGGTTCGGGCAAAGAATCAGCCGAAGCGGTTTTGAAACAGGCGTTTGAAAACGAGCAAAGCGATATTCAGGTTGAGGGCGAGGGTACGGTATGGAAAACCCTCCCGGATGACAACAAAGGCACGCGCCATCAACGCTTTATCTTGAAGCTTTCCAGCGGTCAAACGCTTTTGGTGGCGCATAATATCGATTTGGCCGATAAAATCAAAGGCTTGAAAAAAGGTGATAAAGTAGCGTTTTACGGCGAATATGAATGGTCGGAGCAGGGCGGCGTTATCCATTGGACGCATCATGATCCGGCAGGCCGGCATACTGACGGCTGGTTGAAACACGATGGCCGCCTTTATCAGTAAAAACGGTTTTCCTGTTTTTTCAGACGGCCCGAAACACGGCCTTCGGCTTGAAAGATGGTAGAAATCGGCGCAAAATGTTAACAAGTTAAACAGACGGAAAATATTGTTCCGTCCATTGGAATACACAGTAGATTGGAGAATAAATGAACAAAAAACTTCATCCGCAAACGCTGGCCATCCGGGGCGGCAAAGAGCAGACCGAATATCGCGAACACAATCAGGCGCTGTTTTTGACCAGCAGCTTCATGTGGGAAAGCGCACAACATGCGGCAGATTTGTTTTCCAAAAAAATTAAAGGCTTTACCTATACCCGTACAGCCAATCCGACTACTGCCGCTTTTGAAAAACGCATTGCCGCATTGGAAGGCGCAGAGCGCGCGGTAGCCACTTCGACCGGTATGTCTGCAATTCAGGCGGCGTTTTTTACCTTCTTGCAAGCAGGCGACCACGTTGTTTCCAGCCGCAGCCTGTTCGGCACGACCGTCGGTTTCATCAACAACATCGTTACCAAGTTCGGCATCGAAGTCAGCCATGTATCGCCGGTTGATGTAGATGAATGGAAAGCGGCCATCAAGCCCAATACCAAACTGTTTTTTTTGGAAACGCCGTCCAACCCTTTGGGCGAAGTTGCCGACTTGGAAGCTTTAGCAGAATTGGCGCACAGCATCGGCGCGCTTTTGGTGGTGGACAACAGCCTGCTGTCGCCAGCCGGTTCGCAGCCTTTGAAACATGGCGCGGATATTTCCGTTTCCTCCGCGACAAAAGCCATCGACGGACACGGTCGCGTCATGGGTGGCGTGTTGGCGGGTTCGGAAGATCTGATGACGCAGGTCGCCATGTATTGCAACTTTTGCGGGCTGGCGATGTCGCCGTTTAACGCATGGCAGTTGTTGAGCGGTGTAGAAACCTTGTCGCTGCGTATGGAAAAACAGTTCGACAATGCATTAAAAATCGCCCAATGGCTGCAACAACAGCCGCAAGTCCAAGCCGTATATTACACCGGTTTGCCCGACCATCCGCAGGCAGAGCTTATCCGCAAGCAACAAAACGGTGGCGGCATCGTCATCGGCTTTGAAGTCGCCGACCAAGAAGCCGCATGGAAAGTCGTGGACGGCGTGGAGCTTTTCTCCCGTACTGCCAACCTCGGCGATGTACGCTCGACCATCACCCATCCGTGGACAACCACGCACGGCCGGATGCAGCCTGAAGAAAAACTCGCCGCCAATATCCGCCCGGGCTTGATCCGCCTCTCTGTCGGTTTGGAACACATCGACGATTTGATTGATGATTTGCAACAAGCATTGAACAAATAATCTAAAAACAAATTTCAGACGGCCTCAAATTTTAATAGGCCGTCTGAAAGCAATTAAACACACATCTTAAGAATAAAAGGAAAAAATAATGTCTGAAGCAGAATTTGCCTCGTGGGCAATGAAAATTCTCCTCACCGGCCTGATTATCTTTTTGGGCTTTATCGTTTGGAACTTGGGTAAAGAATCCAAAGCCGGCAAATTCGGCATTGCCATGCTCTTCTTGGTTTTGGGCTTGGGTGTGTTTGGATTCGTGTTTAAAGAATTGCTGATTAGCTTTTTGGTATTGCCAAAGTAAGCAGAAAGTTTATAGATAGAACAAGGCCGTCTGAACATTTTTTCAGACGGCCTTTTGATTTGATGGTTTAAATGACGCCCAATTCTTGCAAGCCGCGCAATACGCCGTCTTCATCAACACTTGGGCAGACGAATTGTGCAGCAGCTTTAGCAGCTTCTTCTCCATTGCCCATGGCAACGCCAAAGCCGACGGTTGACAGCATTTCCAAGTCGTTGAAGCTGTCGCCGAATGCCATTACTTTGCTCATATCAATCCCCAGTTTTTCCACTGCGTGGGCGATGCCCCGTGCTTTTGAACCTTCTTTGCGCAGCAGGTCCACAGCATATTCATGCCAGCGGACAGATTTGAAGCCGTGTTGCTGGGTTAGTGGGTGCAGGATTTTTTCTTCTTCCTTATCCACAAAGACCAACATTTGATAAACAGGTTGTTTGCGGAAATATTCTTTGTCGGTTAAAAAGTTGGGCAGGATATGTGATAAGCCTTCGACAACGCGCGGCGAATGAGAGGAAACGGCAATTTCTTGGTTGTTGACGAATGCGTAGTCTATTTTGTGTTGTTCAAGCAGGTTGATGGCGGTTTCGATGTCGGCAATATCCAAGGGGTAGCTTTGCAGGGGCTCGCCGCGAAAGGAAATATATTGGCCGTTGATGGTAACGAGCATGTCGATACCGCATTCTTGAATCAAGGCTTTGACTTTGGCGGGAATGGCGGCTTCCGGACGGCCGGTGGCAATGGCAGTTAAAATGCCTTTGGCTTTTAATGCGCGCATGGCTTGGGCAACCGAAGGACGTAAGGTATCCGTGTATTTGCGGTAGAGGGTGTCGTCGATGTCAAAGAAGATGATTTCAGGATTGTTCATGGTTCACTCGTTGGGCTGGGTATACACAGCTTTCATTGAAAATTGTGTGAACAGCTTGTGTATAAATTGGTTTAGTATTTGATTGCTATTAAAAAAATAAGTTCTGATTAAATTTTAGGCAGATTTTTATTTTGGGAATAAAGCGGAAAGTTATTCACAATAGGCCGTCTGAAAATTTGGTTTTCAGACGGCCTTGTTTTAAGCAATCAAACGGATATTTTCTTTGTCTTGCCTGAATTTATTTTTAATCACGATAGGCAGGCTGCTGTCGAAATACCAGCTTCCATCAGGCAATGCCAACGCGCCGCCGGCGCAGAGCAGGGTAATGCTGTTTCCAGTCAGGGGGTTGGTTTCGGTAATTTCAATTTCGTGCGCTTTGCCCCAATCGGTTACGGGGAGTAGGGCGGCAAGCTCGGTAATGCGTTGGTTTTGATGTTTGATGCCGTTTGGCTGGCGGCAGTTGCCATTGCATTTTCCGACGGCCTCAACTGGGCAGGGTTCTCCTTTTGCGTAGCTGGTCGGCAAAATATTGAGCGAATCCGGGCAGAGCCTGTGTTCTTGCGACCATTGCGCCAAAGCGCGTTTGGCTGCTTTTTTGTGGGCAAACAAACCGTAAGGACGCCAGTTTCTGGTGCCGCTGTTTAACAAGACAATGCGTGCTTGAAGGCTGCCGTGTTCGTCCGCGATAAAGCGGACGGTAGAAAACGATGTGGACTTTTCAGACGGCATCAGTTGGTATTCCTGCATGGTCTGGGCTTTGAGCCATAATGTATGGAGCTGTCCGACTGCCGGAATAAAACGGATGGAGGCTGCGGCTTTGATGTGCGGCGGCAGTTTTTTGCTGTGCAGCAGGGTGGCGGTTTCACTGTATGCGCGTTCATGTGCTTCAATGGCTTGGGCTTTGCCGAAATGGTCAAACCAAACCAATACGCCGTAACTGTCGGGCAGGGCATAGAGCTGTTGGGCAAGTGAATCAGGCAGCCAAGTGGGTAACATTTTCGGATTCATCAATACACGGACGTGTTCGTCCCATTGTTGATGATTTTTTTCTGCCAGACTTAATTCGAGATAATCACACAATGCGGCAACATCGGTCATGGCGCGGTGGCGGTTGGCCGTCTGAATGCCGGTGCGTTCGATAATGCTGTCGAGGCTGTGTTTGTAAAACTCAGGATACAGGCGGCGCGACAGTTGAACCGTACAGAGCGAGGGTGCGGCAAAGTCAGTATGAATACGGGCAAACTCGTGGCGCAGGAAGGTATAGTCAAAGCGGCTGTTGTGAGCAACAACCACAGCACCTTGCAACAACGGCAACAAATCGGCTGCAATATCGGCAAAGACAGGCGCGTTTTTCACCGTTTCATCATGAATTCCGGTCAGCCTGGCAACAAATTCGGGAATGCTGCGGCAAGGATTGACCAATTGCTCGTAATGTGTGGCGCGTCCTTGCTCAAAACGAACAAGGGCGACTTCCGTTATCCTGTCTTGATAGAAATTTCCACCGGTCGTCTCCAAATCCACCACGACCACAGGCCGTCCCAAACGGGAAAATGCTTCGGATAAGAGCGGCCAGCGTGCGAAATCTGACATTTTATTCTCTGTAAATTCAATAGCAAATGCGCATTTTACACGCTGTCTGCAAGTTTTCCAAATAAAACGCTTGACAGGAAACAGCCCACTCTCTATAATTCAAATCTTTCTTGATGCACCCGTAGCTCAGTTGGATAGAGTATCTG